>NZ_JACJEC010000005.1:0-248989 GCF_014163875.1 Pseudoalteromonas sp. SR43-3
CTGAGTGGCAGCATTACTACAATTGGCAACGCGCTCACGGCTCATTCAAAGGTAAAACTCCAATGGATGTTGTATGTGAACGGCTTGAAAAAACACCGCTTTGGGAAGACGTTCACGCTAACTACCAAACTGAAAATGAACGCATTCAGTTATCGAATTATCAGCGTGATCTTCAACTACGAAAAGTGAAATGATGTCTATGAATCACACACTTTAGGCTAAAAATTTCTCAAGCTCAACACCTTCAAACGCTTTAGGACGACGGCCACGGCCTGTCCATTCAATAGTCTCACCATTGAGTTCCATACGGTACTTAGGCTTAACTTTAGTACGCTTGTCAGATGCTCCATCTTGTAAATCTTCTAGCGTAAGTCCTTTTTCTTTTAAAAGATCCAAAACTTCCTGTTTCGCTTTTTGCTGCTGGGTATATTTTGAAATTGCATCATTGATAAGCTGTTGGGCTTTTTCAAGCTCTGTTAATGATGCTGTTTTAATAAAAGATCGGACTTCTTTCATTTATATCTCGCTAAATTTATTTGGTTAGATTTACTTAAATATTCCTACCTAGTATAAACCCAAGTATTTATTTTTACCATTACCTAATTAGAACCATTATTTAATAAAAACAATAATCTAAGCATTATATATGCATCCTTGAAAATCAACCTTCAGTTCAAAGCATTCCCAGCTTCCACTCATAGCTTAGTTCTTAAGGAACACAGACCGTGTGACTTCCTATCTTAAAACGGCAAATATCATTGTTTTTCTCAATGCTTTGCCTCTTACAATTTACCGCTAGTAGCTCAAATACACGATGTATCTTATGGCTGCACCGTGTTTGTTCTATGCAATCCAGAATATCATCCAACCAAAGATAACTGCACTTACTCGCTCTAAATGTCGAGATCGCACACTTAAACATACCCGCTGCACTATGGCAGATAAAACGCTTGATAAGTGTTTGCAGTATGCTCAGCCAAACCAATGATTCGGCAATATGAGGATCTCGTGTGATGAACCCTTTAAGGTTATTCCATGACTTTAGTTCTTTGAAAAACAACTCAATTTGCCAACGAGTTGCATATATATCGAGTAGCTCGTCAAAGCTAAACTGTGCCTCTTTTAAATTAGTAACAAGGAAAACGGGGTGCTTTTCATTCGGTAAATAGATAAGCCTGTACTCGGGCCCATTTTTCTTCCAACGTACTGTTAATTCAAGTGGTTGGCTTGCGAATTTATCGATTTACGTTTTGATTTTAATGTTCTTTTATTTAAGTTCTATACCCGCGCAATAAGCTGATGTAACGATTGGGTTAATGTTTTTATTTGCTCTGATCAAAAAATATCCGCCATCTTGAGCTACTTGCTCAAAGTAATCTAAGTCAAAATACCCAGCATCAGCAAGTAATAACGTACCTTCAAGTGTGTGGCTACCTGGTAAAAAGGCGCGCTCAGTTTCAACATCAGGACG
Organism: Pseudoalteromonas sp. SR43-3; assembly: GCF_014163875.1. NCBI lineage: Bacteria > Pseudomonadati > Pseudomonadota > Gammaproteobacteria > Alteromonadales > Pseudoalteromonadaceae > Pseudoalteromonas > Pseudoalteromonas sp. SR43-3. Next base: position 1,472 of record NZ_JACJEC010000005.1, read on the forward strand.
AATATCTATTTCGCAGGGTTGTTCATTAAATAGGTCATAGGTAACGTGCAACTCAATTGCGGCAGGACTTACAGCAGTAAAACGACCAGCAAAAACCTGCGCTAATTCATCATGTAGAGCAAATGAAGAACCATTTTGCAATAACACTCGCTGTATTCCTCGCTGGGTAAAAAAGGTTTTATCCAGCGTGTTTACAGTCAATTTAGACATCGCTTGAATAACGAGCTCACGGACAAGCTCAGTCAAGGCTGGTTTTCGAATTTGATTATGAAAGGGTTTATAACTTATCGTGCAATCAGCCTACGTTCGCAAGTTTTGATGGATATCTGACAAGTTAGCGTCTTGCAGGCAAGATAAGCTTTTAAATACGGCTTTGAGCAGAGAAACGATCGACAGGCAACAGTGTCGAACTTGAAATCCAGAGGTTTTTGCAAGCTCAATGAGGTGTTTTTCTGAGATAAGGGCTTTTAATTGGTTTGAAACTTGGTTAATCTGCATGTGAACTCTGTTTTTAGCCATGTTTTTATTGGCGTAACTATTTGATCATTAACAGAGTTCAACTTCAAGTTTTCTTAAGATCCAACCTATGAGCATCGCTTAAATAATATTATTTTAAGTTAAACCAGCCAGTAATTGAGTATCTTGCAGCACGAGCAAATGGAGTTACATAAGAAACAGAATGTGGTAATTGCACATCAAAAAGGGATAAAACATTCCTTTTGGGCATAAACGTCTCTGTCAGCTTTCCATCCATTTCATAAAAATGTAACAAACCACCCCAGTCTGGGTGCCACTGTGGTGTAAAACCAAAAACAAAAGCGATTGCTCTTTGCTTTGTAGGGAGTACATCATTATGTCGTGTCAAAAAATTTCCTGGTACATAGCGTGTTAATTGCACACTTGCACTTTTTAAACCCTTTACACCTGTAACATCACTAATCAATTTTAAAACTTCTTGGCCATTAAGATAATTAAATAGCTCCTTTAGTAACTCATCTTTTTCATTCTGAGTTATTTCATATCGCCCATAAAAAAAGCCAACCCCTTTACTCGCATTTTCATAAATAGTCTGCTGAAGCGCTCTCATTTTATTGGGAGACATATTTTTTAATTCATCATCTGATGATTGAATGTATTGGCCATTTAAAGAATATGCATTCAAATAAGGAATATTGTGTTTTAATTTTTCTGTAATTTTAGAAAAACCATCAAACTCTAAAACACTATCAACCATAATTCTCTTATTTTTAGAGTATTCCCTATGTAAATTAACTACATCAATATTTTTATTTAGTTGAATCATAAATATTCCAAAAATAAAAAAGCCACTAAAAAGTGGCTTTTGAATAAAATTTAAGTTTCTAAGTTATTAGAACTTAATTGTAGCTCGTACATATACAAAGCGATCCATATTAACGTCGTACTCTGTAACAGAGAAGTTATTAGTCGAGATTGCAAAGTCATTGTTAATGTATTCAGGAGAAGGTTCTTTCGCGAATAAGTTCTCAATGCCTACACTAATTTTAGTGTTGTAAGCGGCTAAAGCATAGCCTACAGATACGTCATGTACAAAGTAAGAACCAATGTAATCAGCCATACCTGGGTAATTTTCTGCGCCGAAAGCTACGTCATAGTAGTTTTGCATGCGGTCAACATAACGCGTTTGCCAATGCGCATCAAAGTCACCTTGAGACCAGTCTAGAGCAAATGTGCCTTTATATTCAGGATAACCAGCATCACCATACTGTACGCCTACTTGATCTTCGCCATCGAACTCGTTAGTCATTACATAAGACAAATCAAGAGATGTTCTGAAGCTACCGTACTCAGTATCAAACTTGTATGCAGTATAAAAATCTATACCTTCAACATTGTAGGTACCTGAATTTTGTAGGAAGTTACGTAAATCAACGATATTACCGTTAGCATCACGGTCAATGTAATCACATGAAGCAGCATTACTTCCTGAAGTACACTCGTTTAATATACGGTTAGATCCGTAACGACCAATTGAGTTTTCAACTTCGATATCGTAGTAATCGATTGTGAATTCTAAACCATCAACATAGCTTGGGTTATAAACAATACCAAACGTTTTAGATTCTGATTCTTCTGGTTGTAAATCTGGAGAAGAAACACGAGTTTCACGGATCTGCGTATTAGCTTGCGTGTAACCATTTGGTACGCCAGCACAACCAGGTAGGCTTGGAACAACACCTTCCACAGAGTTACACGGGTCTGTTAATGTAGGGTATGCATCTGCATTACCTGCATATAAGTCAGAGATTGAAGGAGCTCGGTAACCTTCAGCCCAAGTACCACGAAGAAGTAAATCATCCATTGGACGGTATTCAACACCAACTTTAGCTGTAGAGTTACTACCATATGCGCTGTGGTCAGAGAATCTAATTGCTGGTGCAATAGTTAAACCATCAAATACTGGAATTGAAAGTTCTACATAAGCTTCATCTAAGCGGAAACCACCTGAAGTTGCATCACGTTGGTTACCTGAAGTTTCACCGCTTTGAGTTAGTGGATCAGGCGTATCGTAACCTGACTCTTCACGACGTTCAAAGCCAACGGCCATACCTACAACACCTGCAGGTAACTCAAATGCATCACCAGCAAAGTTTACTGTGTAATCTTTAAGTTCTAAACCTTCACGAGAAACACTGTCAAATGTTACAAAATCAACCATATCTTGTGTAATTGATCCAGCACCACCAAATAGGTTAAGTGGTACACAAGAAGTAGATGCATTACAGTTGTCACCTAATGCTTGGTTTATACGAGTAAGGTTAAGTAGACCTGTTGTTAAAACGTCTTGGCTATTCTTACCATAAATGTAAGAAGCATCCCAAACCCAAGATGTATCACCAATACCGCCCTCTAAACCAACCATTGCACGGTAAGTTGTATCATTTTGTCTGTAAATACGGTTACCCGCTTCTACAAAACGACGTTGACCAGCAAATGGGATATAACCTTCTACACCTGAGCGAGAAGCATCACCATACAGTGTTTCACCAAATGGGTTGTAGATATTATTTTCGTGGATGTCTACTCGGCTAGCTGCTGCACCAAAAGATGCACCAATTGTTAATGGCATCGCTGCAAGTAGCTGTGAAGATTTACGGTTAGTCATCATGAAATCTGATACGAAACGAACGTCATCACTTAAGTCATAAAAAGCTTGAACATAAAAACTGTTACGCTCTTGTGGCGTTGCAAGGTAGTTTTCAGGCGCGTAGTTGTAAACATCACCAGCTCGGTCACGGAATGAATCTAAACCTACAGCTGAACCTGCACCATTAGGAACTAAATCAAAACCAGCGTTTGACTTACCAGCGTTGTTTTCAGTGTAACCTTGAGCAAGTAAGCTATCACGAAGATCAGGGCTGATTGCACTTGAAGTAAGACGTAAACGGCCTTTTTCAGTTGTAGAGCTGTTACCCATAGAAGAAATATCGCGATCACCTGCCCAAATTTCTTGTTGAGTTACATGGCTAGCATTAAACATTAAGCCACCGCGGTCTGAAGTAGTACCAACAGTGATGTCTGCAGAATACTGGCGACCATCGTTGTACTTTAAGTTTTCACCGCCGTATACAGAAACCTCAACACCTTCAAAATCTTTACGAGTGATGATATTTACAACACCAGCAATAGCATCAGAACCGTAGATAGCAGAAGCACCGTCTTTAACAACTTCAACACGTTCAATCGCTGACGATGGGATTGTGTTTAAATCAACTGTAGAACCTAAAGATGAAACCCAGCGCTTACCATTTACTAATACAAGAAGACGTTGTGCGCCTAAGTTACGTAAATCCATGTTTGTTGCGCCAGTACCACCGTTATTAAAGGCAGTATTAAGTGCAGCACCCGCAGCTGGAATTTGTTGAAGAATGTCACCGATGCTTAATTGACCACTAACATTTAAATCATCACGGCTAAGAACTAAAACCGGGCTAGCACTTTCTAAATCAGTACGTTTAATACGTGAGCCTGTAACTTGAATACGTTCTACTTTTTCTACGCCTTCTTCAGCAGCGATTGTACTTGCTGAAAATGCAGCTGTTGATGCTGCACCAAAAGCAATCGCTAAGCGAACAGCTTTTGTTACTTGATTATTTAACATTTGATTCTCCCAAGAATACATTTTATTAATTATAATTTTCAATCTAACGTGATGGCAAAGTGTTACCAAACGCTACAATTGTGTGATGAATGATAATACCAGTGAAACAACAACGTCAACAATCAATTAACCTTAAACCCTTTTAAATTACAAAAAAAACTTAGACACACAATTAAATATCAATCAGTTAGAAAAACACAAAGACATAACCAACTGTTTTAAAAGCAGAAAAAAAACAAGTAAAAAGGTTCAATTTAAATTACATAAAACAAGTAATTATTAACAAAATAACATGAGTGAATCATAAATTTTAACAAAAAAAGAGAAAAACACTTCATCCCACATCAAAGTAGGTTAAATTTCATACAAAAATATGACTATTTAAATACGAAAACTGTAAAGTAATTATAAAAATGAAAGTTGAGCCCCTTGACATTCAATTTCTTTTAAATTCAAGGCATCAAGTACCATTTGAGCGATAGGTGTTAGCTGTTTTTGTATGTAAACCGAATAATTTAAGTTATTTGAACCATTGTATAATTGCGCCCCATCATCAGAATAAACATATTCAATAATTTGACCCCGTTTAATTTCAAAATCAGGATTACTAGCTTTATACTTTTTAATCGCTTGCACTTGGGGAGGAACATTTTTTACGTAATCATTTAGATTTTGTCCTAACTTTTTACGATATATTAACTTTTCATCGAATTCACCTGCGAACAATCTTTTGGTGTAGTCACTTATAATCTCGTGAAGTTGTTTTATTTCAAACTTTTCATTAAATAAAGTTTTGAATAACTCTTTTTGAAACTCTTGTGCAAATTCGGTCCAATCGCTGCGTACGGTTTCCATTCCTTTAAATATAAGTTCAGGTATCCCATTTTTTATAATTTGTCCTACGTAACGTTTTTTTGAACCCGTTTTTTTACCTCTTATTGTTGGCATAAAGAATGGGCTATAGTGGGTTTCAAACTCTATTTCTAAATAACTAGTAAGCCCAAAGCAGTCTTTAATATCGCAGCTCCATTTATTATTAATATAGGTCGTTAAATCTTTGCCTATTTGATTGCAACTCAGAGCACTTAGCTGATCGTCAGCTTTTACAAAAATAGAATCTGTATCGCCATAAATTACTTCGTAACCTAACTTTTCAATCCACTTACGGGTTGTTTGCATAATTTCATGCCCACGTAATGTTATTGAACTCGATAATCTTGGATCATAAAATCGACACCCTTTAGAGCCAAGTACGCCGTATAAGCTGTTCATTATTATTTTTATAGCTTGCGATAACATTGGCTGATTTGTGTCTTTTGCCCTTTGCCGTGTATGTGTTAAATGCTTAATTAACGACGGTAAGTGGTGTTCATTTCGTGAGAAAACGGCTTCGTTAAACCCTTCAATTGCATTCTCAGGTGAATCTAATCCTTTAATGAGCCCAAGAGGGTCAATACAAAAAGTTCGCATGATTGAGGGATATAGGCTTTTAAAATCTAAAACAAGTATATTTTTATAAAGCCCAGGCACTGACTCCATTACATACCCACCAGGGCTTTCAAAAGATAAACCGTGATCACCTAAATTTGGTGCTACATAGCCGCTGCGATGCAATAAGGGTAAATACAAATTAGTAAATGCAGCAACCGAGCCGCCCATTCGCTCAAGCTCAAGACCGGTTAACTGAGTCCTCACTATTGCAAATTCAAAGAGTTGTAACTCTGCAAAAATCCTCTTAACGAGTATACAATCTTGTCGGTTATAAGCTGCTAAGTTGAGCTTATCTTCATTAAATTGACGAACAATTTCACTTAAACGATTATCTGCCTGAATTAGTTTAGATTCACCAAGGACTTTATAAGAAATATTCGCAAGCGAATAGTTATCAAAGTGATAAGTGGCATTTTTTAAGGTATCAATGCCATCTATAACGCTTCGCCCAGGTAAGGTGAGGCGAGTGTAATGCCCTGTTTTTATATTTAAAGGCTGCTGATCTCGGCCAAAATTAAGCGTTACCCCTAGTGCCTCTGCCCGAGAGTTTAACACTGTAAAATCAAATTCAATGACATTCCAACCCACAATAATGTCAGGATCATTATTATTGATATACTGCTGTAGCTTTTGTAGTAGATTAATCTCGTCAAAGCACCAATCAATATTAAATGGCTGATTATGCTGTTGAGGCTCACCAATCATTAATACAGTATCAAGGCCATTTCCTACCAGCCCAACCGAAAACAATACGCCCTCACCATTACACTCAATATCTAATGAAAGCGATTTCAGCGTGGGTGTATATTCAGGGCTCGCTTTTAATTTAGCATTGCTAATTAAAATAAAGCCGTTTTTTTGAGATACTTCACCCGTAACCCATACACCACCTTTAATAAAACGTTCCATTAAAAAACGATCGCTGTGGCGTATATCCGCTTCGTATATACTTATGTGCTTTTCAAGTAATGTGCGTGCTTTGTAAAGGTTACTTACATCATTAAAATAACAGCCTATGCACACAACACCACTAAAATGGCGCATTTCTACCGTTTTAAAATTAACACTTATATTTTCTTTATTTAGTATGCTTTGTGCAAAATAGTGTTCATCTTGTGGGATAAAAAAAACAGCTTGCTGGTTTTCAATTAGTACTTTAATTGGGCCATTGTCAGATACGAGCCAGTAGCAAAGCGTGATCCCACGCTTACTCTTAGACGAGTATTGTTGCCTTGATAAAATAAAGCCCTGATAGATTGCTTGTGTCAATGTACGATCCCACTTAATATATACACTGTAATTATATACATACTTTAGGTAAATCATCCCATGCTTTCTGACTCACTAAAAAAAACAATTAGGCAAGTACACCAGCATGTGGCTAATAACCTAACTGATTACCGCCCGCGAAGTAGCCAAAACTACCTCGTTGCCGAAATAGCAAAAACACTCGCAGGCGACTATCACAAAAAACAACGTATATGCGTTATTGAAGCAGGCACCGGTACCGGTAAGTCTCTTGCTTATTGTTTAGGCGCATTGCCTCTTGCCTTAGCGCAAAAAAAGAAGCTCGTTATTTCTACCGCAACCGTTGCACTGCAAGAACAATTAATAGCGAAAGAACTCCCATTTTTTAAAAAGCATTCAGGCCTCGACTTTAAATTTGATTTGGTAAAAGGTCGCCATCGTTATATTTGTGCCCACAAATTACATAATGCTGTAAACGGCGATAGCCAAACACAAATGGACTTTATGCCAACGCTTACTTCACCACTGAGCACAATGGAAACCAAGTGTTTGAATGAGCTATATAACGCCTATGTAAATAAAAAATGGCAAGGCGATAGAGACAGCTGGGCCGATACTGTACCCGATAGAGTGTGGAACTTAATAGCCTGCGATAAACATTCATGCCAACGCCAAATGAAGGCCCATCAAACGTGTCCGTTTCAGCTTGCTCGTAATCAATTAATGCAAATGGATGTGCTGGTAATTAACCACTCTTTATTACTTGCCGATTTAGACCTAGGCGGTGGTAAAATTTTACCAGAGCCCGACAACACCATTTATGTAATTGATGAAGCGCACCATTTAGCACATATAACACGCGATTTTTCATCAGCTGCTGCCACAATTAAAGGCACGATAGAATGGCTTGATAAGCTCACCAAGTTTAGCGGGAAAATGGCGAAGGTTTTAGTGGGGCAAAGAGCTATTGGGCAAAACTTTAAACTTTGCGACAGTATTAATGACGCAAATAAAGACTTAAAAGTAGTTCGCGATATTCTTGATAATGCTGACTTTGAATATTCGAAAGACGATACTTATCGCTTTGAGCACGGTGAAATTCCACAATCGCTGCACAGTAAAGCAAAAGACATAAGCGAAGCCACGCAAGATGCGCTGCGCTGTTTAAACAAAATGCACGACACCCTTACCCAAGATGTAAGCGACGGCGACATAAAACCTTACGTTGCCGACCCAATACTAGGCGAAAGCGGCCAATACATAAACCGCTTAGAGCAACTAAACAAACTATGGTTTAGTTACGCAAAAAAAGGCGAAGGTGCTCCCCATGCACGGTGGATAAAACGTCTTGAATATAAAAGCCATCACGACCACTTATTAAGCGACTGCCCTATCGAGGTCGGTTATTACCTAAAAGATAAATTGTGGCGAGAATGCGCGGGCGCTGTTTTGTGCTCTGCGACATTAAGTGCACTGGGCTCGTTTGATCACTTTGCTTACGAAACAGGACTTGCTAAAGAAGAAGGCGTTAAATTTATTAAAGTACCTTCTCCTTTTGATTACCCAAAACAAGCCACTTTACGTATTCCGGTATCTAAAGTAGAACCTACCGATAAAGACTTTAGTGATCACCTAGCTAAAACTTTACCAGAGTACCTAAATGATAAAAAAGCGAACCTTGTACTATTCGCTTCTTACTGGCAAATGGACCACGTAACAAAGTTTCTTAGAACAAAAGGTTTTAACTTATTAGTACAAGGTGAGATGTCGCGAGAAGCATTGCTTAAATTACACACTAAAAATGTAGACGAAGGCAAAGGCAGTATTTTATTTGGAACCCAGAGCCTTTCGGAAGGTCTTGATTTACCAGGTAAATATTTAGAGAACCTAATAATTACTAAAATTCCGTTTGCTGTACCTACTTCGCCAATAGAAGAAGCGCAAGCAGAATTTGTACAAAGCAAAGGTGGTAACCCGTTTTTAACGATTACCGTGCCAGATGCCGCAAAGAAATTGGTACAAAGCTGTGGTAGACTGCTGCGAAAAGAGAGTGATGAAGGCTGTATTACTATTCTCGATAGACGCTTAGTTACTAAGCGATACGGTAAAGCCATGCTCGACACCCTACCACCTTTTAAAAGACAAATAGATTATTAATGTTTGAACTCGCACTCGATCCAACAACCTGGGCTGTTTTATGTGCTGTTGCACTTGCCGCAGGTTTTATAGACGCTATCGCCGGTGGCGGTGGCATGTTAACTGTACCCGCTTTATTAACTGCTGGCTTACCTCCACATTTAACATTAGGCACCAATAAATTAGCGGCTAGCTTTGGCTCGTTAACGGCAAGCTATACATACTATAAAAAGAACTTATTTAGTCCTAAGTTTTGGGCAGCCTCCATTATTGCTACCGCAATAGGTGCATTGATAGGTACTGTTATTGTTGATCATTTAAGTATCGATTTTTTAAACAAACTACTCCCCATTATTATTATTTTAGTTGCTGGCTATAGCTTATTTGGTAATTTAAGCACCACCGAAGGCGATGAACTTCCTAAACTAAACAAAGCGATGAAAATAAAACAATGGCTACAAGGTTTAGCATTAGGCTTTTTTGATGGTTTAGCAGGCCCAGGTACGGGTACATTTTGGACTGCTTCTAATGGCATGCTTTACAAAATGAACCTGCTACTCAACTGTGGTTTAGCGCGTTCAATGAATTTTGTGTCTAACTTTATATCTTTAATTACCTTTGTTGCACTCGGCCATGTAAACTTTTTACTTGGCATAACAATGGGCTTTTTTATTATGCTAGGCGCATGGTTTGGGGCGCATTCAGCAATACGTTTTGGTAGCAAATTTATTCGCCCAGTATTTAATACTATGGTTATACTTTTAGCATTAAAACTAATTTACGAGGCTTACTTTTAATATGCATTCAATGGCTTTAGATAAACTACGCCAACAAGTTGCAACGCTAAAACAACAAGCTGAGCAATTTGATAAAGCTAAACTTTTTTCTAAAAATCGTTACATGCAAGCACAACCTAGCTTGTTTGACCGCGCAGTTTTTAGTACCAAAAGCATGAACCTAGCCGATTACGTAATAGAAATAGAAGACGAAGTTTCAAGGTTACCGCCAAGCGAGCATCGCCATGCTTATACCTACGCGCTTGAACGTATTGCAGCTCAAATACAAGCTGTATTCAATGTTATTAAATCAACGCCTATTTGGGTTAAAGAAAACAAAAGCCATTATAAACCACGCCCTAAGCAAACCGTTTATAAGCAAGCTGTGCAAAAAATAATGCAATCATCCCATGAGCTTTACGACGAATTAAAACAAAACCATGAGTTTGAACGCCGTTTAGTGCTCATGATTGAAGAGCGAAAAATGCAAATGGATAAAGCCTCGCCTGCTAAAGCACAAAAGCTTAACCTTGAAATATTAAGCACACACGCTCGATTAGGCCGCTGCAGAAAAGCAATTTCTGCCACCGAAGATAAAATTCAACAAGTAGAAAAACAGCAGCTGCGTTAAGGCGCACTTTACTATGCAGCTTTATTATCATCCATTGTATTCAGACCTTATACTCCCAGAACGTCATCGATTCCCTATTCAAAAGTATAAGTTACTTAAAACAGAAATAGAAAACCTAGGTGTTTCGGCTATTCACTTTCAAGAGCCTAAAAAAGCAACCAAATCTCAACTTTCGCTATGTCATAGCCAACGTTATATAGATGACTTTTTAAATGGGACTCTTAGCAATAAAGCCATAAAAAAAATGGGCTTTCCTTATTCAAATGAATTGGTAGAGCGCACATTACTATCAGTTGGGGCAAGCATCCAAAGTAGTGAACACGCGCTAAAACATGGTTTTTCGGCTAATTTAAGTGGTGGCTATCATCATGCATACAGTGATAACGGCAGCGGTTTTTGTATTTTTAACGATCTAGCTATTGCAGCAGCACATTTAATAAATACAGAGAAAGCCGACACTGTTTTAATTTTTGATTGCGACGTACACCAAGGCGATGGCACAGCACAAATCACTCAAAACCATGACCAAATTATTACCTGCTCAATTCATTGTGAACAAAATTTTCCTCGTAATAAGCAAGAGTCCACCTACGATTTTGCATTGCCCGCTAAAACAACCGACGTTGAGTACCTTGCTACATTAGAGCAAGCACTCGATTTTTGCGTGCGTATTCATAACCCCGATATTATTTTGTATAATGCAGGTGCTGATATTTACACAAAAGACGAGTTAGGCTTGTTTGATGTATCTCTCAATGGCGTATATGAGCGCGACTTGTTTGTTCTCAACTTCTGTAAGCAACATCAAATCCCACTAATGTGCGCTTTAGGTGGCGGTTATCAGCGTAATTTGAGTTCACTAATTAATGTTCATAAACAACTATTTAAAGCCGCTATCGATTTATAGTAAGCCTTAGTATAGACTCAGTTAAACGGATTATTTTAAAGCGGTGGGAATATGCGATTACACGAAGACATACACAACTATTACGAAAAGATTGTAGTCGAGGAAGTTATCAAACTTAAACTTGATGAAAAATATGATGAAGATGTAATGGCTGACTTTTGTTGTACGGTACTAAATCAGCTCCCGCCACGATATATTCGCTACGATGTAGATATGGCGTTTTATTTACCGCAATCAGAACGCATACATATGGAACAACGTGTACAAACAGCAATAAATGTTGCCATTAGCCAAATATCAAAAAAGAAAGAGTTAAATGACAAGTCCACTTGATCAAGCCCCTACACATATGAAACTTGCAGTAGATTTAATTATGATACTAGAGCAACACGATGTTGCTCCAGAAGAAGTACTTAAAGCACTTGAAATAGTTAAAAGCGACTTTGAAAAGAAGCTAGAAAAGTCATAACTCTATTCTATTATTTGTATGTCGTGCTCGGTAACGCTACCTTCGTGCTTAGTGCAATCAATTTTAACTTCACCAAATGTACGCCTAGGCGAAGCTGAACGCCGACAGGTCATATTTTGTGCTTTAACGCCAAATTGCGTTATATAAAACGCCACTGTTTGGTCTATTTGTTGTTTTTGCTGCGTAGTCGCTGCACTGTAAAATGCATCGTATTGCGCAGACCAATTTTCAACCCCCGCTTCTTTTGCAACGCCTAGCCAGCCCATTCCGAGTTTAGTAGATTGCTCCAAGTATTGGCCTTTTAAAAACATGAATGCCAACGTGTATTGTGCATTTTTATAGCCAAGTACTGCCGGCTCTTTTAAATCATAAATAGCTTGCTCGTACAGCCCCTTTTTATAAGCTTTATACCAATTCGCTTAATTAAGTAATCTATTTTGAGGATGGAGAAACTTGTTGATAGCTAGGCAAAAAATTCGCTATTTACTTGTTCTAAATGAAAATTTTTTAACGCAGGTAGCGACACGTTTAGCCCCGCAAAATGATTAAGTATTATTGCGGATTGGTATTAATACCATTGTATTCTTTTTTCTTCATTGTATTGTCGCTGTATAGGCTAACAGGGGTCGACCCACACCCACCTAATAAACCTACAGCCAAAATTGCTGCAACCGATATACATTTAGCCATAACTAGTCCTTTATTATTTTTTATATGCGAGTACCGAATCTGGCTTACACTCTTTGCAAAGCCTGCTATTGTGTAACCCAATTTGTATAATTAAAATACTATCATGAGCTTAGCTAGTTTACTTCGGTTATTTTTTCTGGCTGCAATTTGGGGCGCGTCATTTTTATTTATGCGAATGGCAGCTAACAGCTTAGGCCCAGCGGTGTTAATAGAATTTAGAGTTGGCTTTGCCGCACTAACCCTCTTTATTGTGGCGCTGTACTTAAAGCGCCGCTTAGCGTTTACTGTGCACACAAAGCACTTTTTTATAATTGGCGCGTTTAATTCTGCTTTGCCGTTTTTATTTTTTGCTTACGCAGCCCAAACTATCAGCGCATCCACACTCTCAATTTTAAATTCTACAACACCAATATGGGGTGTTGTTGTTGGAATTTTATGGACAAAAACAAAGCCTAATAAAAGTATGGTGATTGGTTTACTGCTGGGTTTAATTGGCGTAGCTATTTTGGTTGGGCAAAATCATTTTGTGTTAAATAACCAATCAATTCTGGCCATAGTAGCAGCATTAAGCGCATCACTTTGCTATGCCATTGCATCGTATTACACTAAAAACGCGCCTAAACTGCCCCCATTCGATAACGCCCATGGCTCAATGTGGGCTTCAACCTTTATGGTATTGCCCCTTATTTTATTTATGCCAATGCGTGAAGTTCCAAGCACCAACGTTATGCTTGGTGTACTCGTATTAGGAGTAATGTGTACCGCACTTGCTTATATTTTATTTTTTAAATTAATCGACGATATAGGCCCTACCTCAGCGTTAACAGTCACGTTTTTAATTCCGCTATTTGGCATTTTTTGGGGGCATTTAATTTTAGATGAACAAATTGGGCCAAATACGTTACTCGGCGCATTATTTGTAATTATAGGTACGATGCTGGTTACTGGTTTTTTACCACGAAAAAAGCACTTAGCTAAAACAAGCTAAGTGCTTATATCAAGCGCTTTTACCAAACGCTTACTTTTGTGCTTTTTTGCTTAAGTTTTCAATTAAGTCTTGGGCGCTAAAACTGTTGTCGCTTGGCTTTATACCTTTGCCCATTTTAATATCAATTAAGGTGTGCACTTCTTTGCGTTTATCATTGTTACTTACCTGTACGGCTACGCTGCTTGTTGGGCGAGCGCGTGTTTCGCAGGTTAATAAACCACAGCTTCGCTCATATTGCTGGCTTTGTGATGCACTAATAGATGACGCGGGAGCTTGCGATTTAGACTCAACAAAGGTTTCTTTGTTGGTTACAACAAACCAATCGTAGCCTTGTGCTTGGGTAAGCTCAGCCGCGCGTAATAATGCATAGTCACCGGCATCGGCTACATTATTTGATACGCTTTTAAACTCTACTCGGTATTGATCGTCGCTAATTTTTTGCTCGCTGTAACCTTGTGAGCCATTATTTGCGGCGCGATAATCAGGTTTAGATGCACAGCCCGCCATAAGTAAAATACTGATAATTAAAATAGATGTTTTCATAGTTCACCTCGTTTTATACACATTATTATTTGTTTAACTGCCACTTTGCGCTAATTGCTTGCTGCTCTTGCGCTCTATCGAGTGGTGCGCCGCTGATCATGCTATCTATAACAGCATCTAAGTCACTGTTATTAGACGCCGTTTGATATTGCGCGCCATTGTTACTTTGCTGCACGGCTGTTTGCGCTTTAATTTGCCAACCGCTTTGCGTTTTACAAGCAATGCTTGTTTGCGTTGTATTATTTGAGCTTAGTGCATACTGCCTACAAAGCTCACCTTGCTGATTTTTAAAACTTAGCTGTGCGCTAAATACTGAGCCATCACTTTGCTCAAACACACCACTACTTAGCTGTGTATTAAGTGCTGTGGCTATGTTACTGGCTACTAAATTTTGCGACTCATTGGGTTGTAAATAGCTCGTCATTGCAACACCAAATACCACGGCAACGCTTGCAGCTATTGCTAAACTTTTATTAGCCGATTGCTTAACCTTTTGCCAAGGCGTTAAGGTTACTACATTACTGTTTAACGTGTTTTTTGTCGTTGCTGTATCAAGCTTTACAACCGTTTTAGCTAATGAGTCACTAAGTGGTGCGTCGTCAATACTTGCTGCGTGCTCTTTTACTCGCATGTCTACTTCGCTTAGCTCTGCAAGTCGCATTACTAGCTCATCATCGGTTTCAAGGGCTTTACGCACTTGCTCCATTTCGTGCTCGCTTAGTTCTGAGTCTAAAAAGGCGCTAAGTGTTTCGTCGTTAATGTTCATACTTGCTCCTTTTTAAAGTCGGGTTTTATTAAATTATAAAGTGTACTGCGTGCGCGCGATAATTTACTCATTACACTGCCTATAGGTATATCGAGTGTATGTGCTACCTCTTTATAAGCCATGCCCTGCACTGCCACCAGCGATACTATGGCGCGTTGCTCTTCGGGTAATTGCCCAAGTGCTGTATTTACATTTTTAAGCATTTGTTTATTTTCGAGTGTTTGGTGTTCATTGCTTGTAATTGGCTCTGGTAAAATATCGGCCTGAGCCGTATTTTGCCTTACCTTGCGTGAGCGGTATTCGTCTATCCACACATTACGGCAAATTTTAAATGCCCATTTAGCAGGCTCAACGTCATCCGGAATGCCTTTTACTAATAGTTTTTCAATTGTTATTTGCACTACATCGTCTGCATCTGCTTTACTACCCGTTAGCGAATAGGCAAAACGCCTAAGTATGGGCAATAAGGTTTTTATAGTTTCGTTCATTAATTTTTACCCCTTTTATAAAGAAGACGATTCAAAAAAACATTTATTCCCAAATAATCAAAATAATTTAAATAATGAAATATTTCTATGTGTTAAACGTTAACTAACCAGTATGATAAATTTAATAGAGTAACCTACTATGAATATTAAAAACACACGCGTTAAACACATAATAACCGCTTCGCTTTGTATATTTAGCGCAACGAGCTCTGCCAATATAGTAAGAGTCGATCAGGTGCTTGGGCAGCTAAACCCAATAGAGCAGCGTATTGAGCAAACTATAGAGCGAGCACAGCGCCTGCCGCTTCCGGTGCCTGTTCCACAAATATCGATTGATGAACTAAAAGCGCAAATTAGTGAGCCAATTAGCAGCTTACCCAATGTGCTTAACATTAATATAAATAGCCAAAACACCGCATTTGTTGAAGTAGAGCTAGAAAACGGCTTTAGAGCAATAGAGCGCCAATGGTTATTAATGGCAAATAGCCAACAACTTAATACCCTAAAGCAGCAAAATGTAACCATTGTATCGGTAAAAAATTACAACGCACTTAACATGAGCTTAGTGCGCTTTAACGTGCCCCAAGGTGTTAACTCTAAAAGTGAGTTATTAAAAGCACTTAACTTAGATGAGTCTGCAATACTTGACCGAAACCACATTTATCAAGCGCAAACAGGCGAGCCTAGCGTGAAAGTAACACCAAATAAGCCTGTTGCTCCTTACTGCACACAAAGCGTAAAAATTGGCATGATCGACAGCGCAATTAATACCAAACACAACGCTTTTAAAGGCGCAAATATCACCACGCAAAGCTTTTTACCTAAAGGGTTAAGCTCGCCAAATTTACACGGCACCGCCATAGCGGGGTTAATTACAGGTAAAGGAGCAATGCTCAGCCCGCTTTTAAGCAGTGCCAAGCTTTACAGTGCCGAGGTGTTTTATAGGCAATCTGAATATGCACAAGGGGCTACATTATTTGCCATAGTAGAGGCACTTAACTGGCTAGTTAGTAATAAAATCCCCGTAATAAATATGAGCCTAACAGGGCCAAATAACGCAATTTTAGAAGCAAGTATTACTGCAGCAATAAAACAAAACGTATTAATTGTAGCTGCTGCGGGTAACCAAGGGCCGGCGTCGCAGCCGTTATACCCAGGCGCGTATAAAAGCGTGATAGCGGTAAGTGCTATTGATTCAAAAAACCACATTTATAGATGGTCAAATAAAGGCGATTACATAGACTTTGCAGCCCTTGGTGTAAATGTTGTTACAAGCCAAGGCAATGGAAAATTTGGGAGGGAGTCGGGTACGTCAATGGCGGCGCCGCATGTAAGCGCGGCATTAAGTTGTTTATTGTTAAAGCATGGGAATAATAAAACCAAAGCACTTAACGAGCTTACATCGCTGGTCGTCGATTTAGGCGAGCAAGGCAAAGACACCACCTTTGGTTATGGCGCCATTTACCCACCTAAAAGTGCACTTTAACTGACGCCGATAAAATCGATTGCGTATAGGTATTACTACTAAGCTTTGATTGATAATCGCCATATTCAGCCTCGGCTATGAGTGTTACGTGCTCAAACACAGCTAGGTTATAAAACGCATTAACTACATTTCGGTGCTCATCTCGCGACGGTATTTGCTCAAAAAAATCATCCGTTGTTTGCTCATCGTAATCTTTATTTTGATAACGCCAGCCAGCCCCTACTTTGTTAGCCACATTAAAGGCCGTAAATTTGTGCGTAACTTTAGTAGTAAAGCCGTAGCCGTTAAAGTCGTATTGGTTGTCGTCGGCGTTTTCTTTATCAGCACTTAGCGTTGCCATTAGCATGGTTTGGCCATTATTTATAAAATGATAAAGCGCTACATCGGCACCTACACCATCGGCATTACGTGCTTTTGCAGTAGCAAAACGTTTAGCTTTGGTTTTTATGCTCATACGCAAATACGTATGTGGGTTTAAAAAGTGGCCATAGTAAGCACTAGCTTGATTAAAATGTAAAAATGTTTCGCCATCTACATTTGCTTTTGCGCCATCGTAACGAACCCCTAGCTCATGGGTATTAAAGCTGTAGCTGCCATCTAAACCATATTGATGAAGGTCTAAATCGTATTGATCAAATTCATCGTAGTCTTGTTGTTCAAACCGATAGCTTGAGGTTAATTTGGCGCCTTTGGTTAATTGCCATTTTGCATTAACACCGGCTGCGGTTTTTATGCCACTGTCGCTTTGTGACGAAATATCGTCAAGCTCCTGAACAGAGAGCGCTGAATTGCTCAATACCCCAACTTCTGCATCTGCATTTAGCTCAAAGCTACTTTTAAAGGGTTTATTTTGCTCAGGTGTTTTAACGTGGTTGGTTTGTGCAAGCACCGCTTGGGCACTAAAAACACACAATGTGGCGGTTATAACTGCTTTCATATTTATTCTCCAACAGGCCGAATAGGTTCCCCTATTCGGCATTTGTGCAAACACGCGGCGTATTAAAGGCCTAGGTCTAAGTCGTTAGTAATGTTGGTTACTACTTCACTTGCGGTGCTAAGTGCTACATCGTTACTAATTTGATCAGTAACCGCTGCACTCACCTGCCCGCTAACACTTTGTTGTACCGTGCTTTGTAAACTGCTAACCGTACTATCTTGCACACTGGCAATTAAAGATTGCTGAACACTACTTACAATTTCATTACTGGTATTAATTGCATCACCTAACTGCAGTGCAGAACTCACTGAGTTTGCAGCCGTATTAGTAATTGCTAATTGGTTTGTAAGCTCACCCGCATTAAGCGCACTCGCTGCATCAGCTTGTGTTACTGAATCGGTTGCGCTACTCACATTTGAAAGTAAAGAGGCATCTGTTGGTGTATCAGTAGTATCAGGCTGAGTGCCTTGTTCAGAGGTAACAGAAAGTAATGACGATTGGCTCACTGCAGTCGTTAAATTACCCGCCGATGAGGTTAACTGCGTTGTTGCATCGAGCGCTGTATTGGCTGAGGTATTGCCTGTGGCATTTAAAGACGATGCCGATGCATTCAATGAGTTATTTAAAGATGAGCTGGCAGATGCAACTAATGAATTTACAGGCTCTGCGGCCTCACTGCTTTCTTGCGCTGAAGTTTGCGTGTTATTCGCCGTTGAATCTGTGTTTTGCGAGTCATCTGCCGTTACTTGTGTATTGCTAGATGCGTTTGTGTCATTGCTACCACTGGCTGTTAAACCATTTTGTGAAAGCGCAATAGATGTAGATGTTTGTTGCTGCGCCGACGTTGACTGAGATATTTCAATATCAGCGGCGTGCACTGCACCTGTAAAAGTACACACACCGCTTAACATCATTACGCTTACAATTTTATTTAATTTAGTCATTGTTTTGTCCTCTAGTTTGTCGGATTGACATAAAGAAGACGATTTACAAAAACACTTTATTCCAAAATAAATTAAAAAATTACAATAAAATCACTTATTAACTAAATTTCAAATACTTAAAGGTAAGCCAATACCCTACGGCGTTTGCGTTTCACTATTTTGTATCAGCAATAACAGCTCGGCAGTGGCGGTTGCGTCGGCCAATGCGCGGTGATGGCTGGTTAAATTTAAATCAAAATGCGCACTAAGGTTACCAAGCGAATACGACTTTAAGCCTTTAAACGCTTTGCGCGATTCAACCACGGTGCACATTTTTGGCATTTTAAAAAAGTGCCCTGCCATCTCGCACTCTTTTTTAATAAAGCCGTAGTCAAAATTAACGTTATGGGCTACAAAAATACTGCCTGCGAGTATATCTAATAGCGGCTTAACTATATTGGCAAATACAGGCGCGTTGTAAACCATACTGTCGCTAATACCGGTTAATGACGTAATAAAGCCAGGTATATGGCGCTCGGGGTTAACTAAGCTTGTCCAAGTATCAATTACTTTACCGTGCTGCACTTTAACAATGCCAATTTCGGTAATTCGGTTGCCGCCTTTTAAGCCACCCGTGGTTTCTATATCAACTACGCTGTAAACACGGTTTGGGTCTACAAACCACTTAACTGCAGCAATGTGTACTGTAAAGCCCACATTTTTTAAATTATCAATAGTTGTAAGTTGGTTGCGCCTAAGCTTATCGCCAGGGGCTTTTACTTCTTCAAAATGTACTTGGCCATTATTAATAACCATTAAGTCGGGGTAGCCGTCTTTTAGCTGTAAATAATGTTTACTCATAGCCGTTAAATGAGTAATTAATGCCTCAAGTGGGCTGTTTAAAATAAGCGCTTCTAGTGGCTCTAATAAATTGCTGCGCCATCTAAATAATCCATTGGGCTGATCAAAATATTGCGCTGCATTTTTGCATACTAAATTAAGTAATGCTTGCGACGTTTGGCACTGAGCTAAGCGCTCGTTTATCTGTGTTTGCTGCGCTTCATAAAAATTACCAAGCCTTAATACTTGCGGATAAATATCAAACTCATTGCATGGCGGATAAGGCGACTCCACAAATAACTCGTGCCAAAATACTAAACCAAACAAACTTTGCCAAAGCGTGTTTTCGGTATTAAATACAGCCATACCTTCGCGAGTATAATGATCGTTTACGCCCTGCTCTACTTCACCTCGGTACAGTTCATCTATTTCTAGCACGCACTGAGTGTCGGCAAGCATGGCACTTAAACGCGAACGTGTTTTTTTATTAAACTTACGCATTAAAAAATCGTCAGCAAAATAAAGTAAATCATCAGTAAGTGGGTTTTCGATAATGGCTTCTAATCGAGCTTTTACCCACTCTTTATTGCCAAGCCTGTATTGCTCTCTTATTTGAATTTCTTGTGCTTCGCTATCATCCACGCACCCTTCAAGTAAACTAAAAGCAAGTTCGCTATCAACTGTTTTTAGCTGCCTATAAAGCCTAACTAATAGTTTGTTTTTTAATACAACGGCAATTGCACCATGTGCAGCTTGCACTAAAACCTGCGACGCTAAAGCAACATAGTCGCTCTCATCTGTAATATTTTTAAATGCTAACCGGTAACGGTTTAATAAATAGTTTGATTGCGCTTCGTCAAGTGTTTCAAAACGCGACAAGCTCTCGCTGTGTCCTTCGCGCGTAGCGGTTAAGCCTAAGTCTCGCATTACAAAACGGTTTTGATGATTCACATCTCCACTGCTTAGTTTACCTGCAAATAAAAACTCAAAATACTCGTAGTAATCACTGCGGTTATTAATTACATACTGGCTATAAAGTGGCGCAAGCTCTTGTGGGCGTGCTTTAAAAAACTCACGCGCAATATCCACCAGCGCGCCTTTAGCGGCACTCTTTTTAAAACTTATTTGCTCACTGTAATTACTTAGCAACTCAACCAAAGAAGGCTTAGTTAAGTGCGCTAAAAGCTGCGAATAATGCTGCTCGTTTGGCTCAAATAAAATACCGGCTTTTTTTAGCGTATAAATAGCCTGATGCGGCGAGGTTATTTCTTCATAATTAAGCGATTGCGCCTGCACTAAATAAGGCTTTCGCGAGTACACACGCGCCAACATGCATTGGCTTTGCTCATCTAGCTGGTTAATTTTACTAATAAATTCGCTGTGTTTGGGCTCAAGTAAATGCATACATTTACTAGTTACAAACTCAATAAGCTCTCTAAAATGCGCTAAATAGTATTTTGCTGGTAATTCTTTTTTCATAATATCGCCATAACTGTATATAAAAACAGTATCTAGCATTTGTGCTTATTATTCAATCTTAAACTTGTAACTAAAACACGCTATAGTGAGCTTATTAAAGCAAATTCATTAAAAATAAAGGACTTACCATGAGCGCGCACCCATACGATATTTTATCACTCAACAACGGCGCAAATATTATTTTTACGCCTTGCCCTGGCACAAAAACACAAAACTTAGCGGATTCAATCGCCACATTAAAAGCCGCTGGCACTCACATGCTGCTTTCGCTTATGCCGCAAAAAGAAATTGAAAAAAACAACGTACAAACAATTAATAGTGAGTGCAATAAGCACGATATAACCTGGTTTCATTTACCTATAAATGACGACGAAGCACCAAAACAGCCTTTTACATCAAGCTGGAACACCCACAAAACCGACATATTACAGGCCATACAGCACAAACAAACCATTGCCATACATTGTAAAGGCGGCACTGGCCGCACAGGGTTGGTCGCTGCGCTTATTTTAAATTCGGCAGGTTACACAAAAGAAGAAGTATACAGCCTAGTACAAGGCATTCGCCCTAAAGCACTCACTATAGAATTGCAAAAAGAGTACTTTGAGAATTTTGAGGTGTAAGACAGAAATTGGGGAGGATTTAGCACTATAAATAGTGCCAATAATTCTATTTATAGCCTGTAATGAATTAGCACTGATAAGATTGATCACTTGTTATGCAACTCATTTAAACTTTGCCAAGAAATCATTTTTAATACATGCCTTAATACAGAAACTACTATAATTGTTAAAACGCATTAATTGCCAGATGACACCTTGTCCAAAGTCCAAATAAACTGGTTTTGTTGCTTTAAACCAAACATATCTAGGCCTTTTCCACTCAAAGAGGAAGTGTCCTACATGCGTGGATTTAATTATTCCATCTATTTTATCTGAGCTATGTATTTCTACTAACTCATTCGGACCTCGATACTCAGAAATAAAAGAATAAACGAAATGAGTTTTATGATTACTTGAATGAATAGATATATCTTCCATTGATTCATGCAGAGGATCAGGAAGCATCGCACTTAATTTTATGTTTTTCGCTAGATTACGACCATTTATTACCCAAATCATATCTCCGTAGAAATCCTCTCTTGATTTCAACTCAGCTTCAGACATTGGGGAGTTTTGAAATTCAATTACAATATTCTGCTCATTAACAACATCTGCAATATGCTTTTCACCACTTTTATCAAAGTATACTATTTCTTGATTATGATCTTCCCAATGATTTTTCCAATCTCGATGCCATTGGGATTCATTATCCCACCAAGGATCACAACTACATTTTACCTTGTGCGCCCAATGCCATCTAATTTTTGAACCACACTTTGCTACGGTTGGGCTACCACAATATATACAAACTCCTTTCATCTTAGGCAGAGGAGCTTGCTTAAATCCGTCAACTAATGAAAATTTCATAAGTACATAACACTCGGTTGTATAATGCCTCAATCAGCCGCTGCTGGATTGGCTTGTTATATTTATTTAACCAATTCAGGAGCGGGTAAAGTTTTTGTAATACTTTTATTTAGCGAATGATTGTCAAATGCTATAGAAACCATTGAAAGTTTCGCTACCAATTTTTCCCCCTTAAATAGAGCTAAATCCGTTCCTAATTCTGCACCATCAAGATCGGAGAGTGGAAAAGTTTTGTCAATTTTTTTCCAGCCAGATAATCCTTTAAGTAGGATTACTTCACTGTCTATTTTGATTTCGTATTGCCGAAAGCTGAGTACCATCCACCAAGCAAAAATAGATGTTGTAACCAAAGCGAGAATTAACGCCAAAAGTTGTTCATTTGGCGATAACGAAGTATTGCTCTCGCTAAGGAATAAAATAGCGCCAGCATATATTGCAAAGAATCCGATACAGTTAAATGATAGTAAAAAAATTGATTTAAAAATGATTTGAAAAACTGAGCTACGAATTACAGACATGGTATCTCTATAAATATGACAATTTAATCGACGACATTTGTCGTTTTGCAAACCGACAATGTTCCTATATTCAATGCATTTACCTTAACCACCAAATAATCACTTGTAAACAATTACCTAACTTCAGAACAGGGTACGCAATTGCAAAAACACACCCAAATGGGTGAGAACAGTAATATTGGTCCAACAAATACTCCCCATACAAAACATATTATTTTTTTGAAAATCAATCGGTGTTATTCAAAAAAGGCGGTTACTTAATTTTAAAGCCTTTAAAAATGGCTCAATTTACACCCGCACAAGCGTATTCAGCCATAGCGCTTTACGATATCATGCTCTTTTAAATTTAAATTAACTTTCAGGGCATATAATGACAACGCACACACCGCCTTCCCACTCAGCCAACACAGTTGAACACACCTCTCTTTTTTACGTAATATTTATATCGGCTGTGGCTGCTATTGGTGGCTTTTTATTTGGTTTTGACTCGGGCGTTATTAACGGCACAGTGTCGGCACTCGGTAATGCATTTAATTCTAGCAGTGTAGCTACGGGCTTTAATGTAGCGTCTGTGTTATTAGGGTGCGCCCTAGGTGCGCTTGCTGCGGGGCCGCTGGCTGATAAGTTTGGTCGCCGTGCAATTATGATCATCACCGCGATTATTTTTGCCATTAGTGCATTTGGTTCGGGCATTAGCGAAAGCTCTGCGGAGTTTATTTTTTACCGTTTATTTGGTGGTTTAGGTATTGGTGCTGCGTCAGTATTAGCGCCAGCTTATATTGCAGAGGTGGCACCACCAGCACTACGTGGTCGTTTAGCTACATTGCAACAACTCGCTATTGTATTGGGTTTATTTGCTGCTTTTTTAAGTAACTACTTAATTGCTGATGCAGCAGGCAGCGCGCAAAATATTTTAATGCTTGATATAGCCGCTTGGCGCTGGATGTTTTGGGCTGAGCTTGTGCCTGCTGTGTTGTTTTTAGTCGGTGTTTTGTTTATTCCTGAGTCGCCTCGTTATTTAGTG
Organism: Pseudoalteromonas sp. SR43-3; assembly: GCF_014163875.1. Classification (NCBI taxonomy): domain Bacteria; kingdom Pseudomonadati; phylum Pseudomonadota; class Gammaproteobacteria; order Alteromonadales; family Pseudoalteromonadaceae; genus Pseudoalteromonas; species Pseudoalteromonas sp. SR43-3. Next base: position 25,422 of record NZ_JACJEC010000005.1, read on the forward strand.
GCGCAAGGTAAAGTGGATGATGCAAAATCGGTATTTAGTAAAATATCGAACGACAACGTTGATGCGCAAATAAGCGATGTTAAACGCTCATTGCATAGCGATACAAAGCCAAGTATTCGCGACTTATTTATTGATGGCAGTAAAAAAGTACACCCAATTGTTTGGGTGGGTGTTGCGCTTAGTGTATTTCAGCAATTTGTGGGTATTAACGTGGTGTTTTATTACGGCTCTGAGCTTTGGCAAGCCGCTGGGTTTGACGAGTCGCAATCGCTATTTATAAATGTACTCGCAGGTACTACTAATATTGTATCAACCTTTATTGCCATTGCCCTAGTTGACAAAATTGGCCGTAAACCACTGCTCTTAGTAGGCAGTATTGGTATGTTTATTAGCTTAAGCGCGCTTACTTATATATTTGGTAGTGCAGGCCTTGATGAAGCAGGCAAACTTGCCCTTAGCGATAACATGGGTACGTTTGCACTGATTATGGCTAACTTATTTGTGGTATTTTTTGGCTTAAGTTGGGGCCCTGTTGTATGGGTATTATTAGGCGAAATGTTTAATAATCGTATTCGTGGTGCAGCGCTTGCTGTTGCAGCTAGCGCACAATGGATTGCTAACTTTGCCATTACCATGACCTTCCCTATTATGCTGGCTAACATTGGCCTTGCCGGTGCTTATGGCTTTTATGCGTTATCGGCACTTATAAGCATATTTTTTGTTGTTAAATACATAAAAGAAACACGCGGTAAAACGCTCGAATCTATGTAATTTTTAAAAGCGGTGATATTAATCACCGCTTTGCTTTTACATACAATGGCGTTATTTAAGAGTGATTGTTTGGATGAGCTAAACGTTAATTAATAAATATATTTTAAGCTGCTGTTAATACGTAAACGCTCCTTTTACCAGCAAGCTTTTACTACCAAAGTTTATAGCTACCGATTGCATACTTAAATATCACTATAGCTCAATACGTTAGCGAACCTTTTAACTTAAGTTAAGGCTGAATAGCAATCTACGCTCATTTATTTTAACTTTATAACCATTGCCGTATTACCTTTTATTATAACTAATCTATTTAAATTCCTTTTTAGAATATCAAAAATTAGCTATTGTCCGCCCATTCCAACTTTATGTATTTACTAAAATGAAAAAACAGTTAATTTCAGGCTTAGCTTTAACGTGTGCGTTAGGTTCGTTCAGTGCATTTGCTACTAATGGTTATTTTACTCACGGCTATGGCATGACCCACAAAGGCATGGCTGGCGCAGGTGTAGCGCTGTCAGAAGAGTTAATGTCTGGCGCTAATAATCCAGCAACCTTTTTACCTAACGGAACAGAGCTATCTCTGGGCTTAGAGCTTTTTTCACCTGAACGAAAATATACTGCATCAAAAGTAGATACTTTTTACCCTGGCGCATTTTATCTTGAAGCAAAAACACAAAAAAGCGACAACACTGTATTTGCAATTCCAGAGTTTGCTATTGGCCATCAATTAAATGAAAAAGTAAATATTGGCTTATTAGTGTATGGTAACGGCGGTATGAATACCGAGTACGGCGCAGAATCCTCTCCTGAGGGGACTTTTTACGCTGGTACAACGGGCGTTGATTTAAAACAACTCTTTATTAGCCCAACAGTAAGCTATGAGTTGAATGAACAAACACGCCTTGGTGTATCCCCTATTTACGTGGTGCAACAGTTTGAAGCGCAAGGGCTTGGAAACTTTGCTCCTTTTTCGCAATCACCAGAAGCGCTTACAAATAATGGCACCGATACAAGCACAGGCTTAGGCATTCAACTAGGTATTAGCCAAGATATAAATTCGTCATTAAGCTGGGGGGCAAGTTACCGCTCATCAGTGTCTATGCAAGAGTTTGATAGCTATAAAGGTTTGTTTGCAGAGCAAGGCGGATTTGATCTGCCAAGTTCGTTTCAACTTGGTGCAGCTTATAAGCTTACCCCAAGTAATCAGGTTGTATTTGATTGGCAAAAAATAAATTACAGCGAAATAAAAAGTATTGCAAATCCAATCAATAACTTGATGTCAGCGCCTTTAGGGGCTGATGCAGGAGCTGGGTTTGGCTGGAACGATATGACTATTTATAAGCTTGGCTATCAGTGGCAGCGTACATCGCAACAAAAAATTCGTTTTGGGGTATCTTATACCGAGCAACCTATTCCTTCATCAAACGTTTTGCTTAATATTTTAGCCCCGGGCGTTCAAGAGTGGCATTTTACTACTGGCTTTAGCCATTCTTTTACCAACAAGGTACAATTAAACGCTATGGCTTTTTATTCGCCAGCAAAAAAAGTAACGGGTGCTAACTACTTAGCGCCTAATCAACAATTATCAATCGAAATGAAACAAACCGGTTTAGGCGTTTCTATTGTTTGGGAAATTTAAAAATGATAACAGAATTCACCCCAGTATCGGCTGCAGTAGGCGGGGCATTAATAGGTATAGCGTGTACGTTATTACTGGTTTTATACGGAAAAATTGCGGGCATATCAGGCATTGTTAAGTCTGTATTCGCTAAAGCAAATTCAGACTCTCGTTGGCAGTTATACTTTATTTTAGGGTTGTTGTTGGCAGGAGTGGCTGTAAGGGTATTTGCGCCTTCTTTATTAGAAGGCGAATTGCAATTACCGCCTTGGCTTATTGTTGTTGCAGGGCTTTTAGTTGGCGCTGGTACAACGTTAGCTAATGGGTGCACAAGTGGCCATGGTGTGTGCGGCATGTCGCGCTTTTCTACTCGCTCTTGGGTTGCAACATGCACATTTATGCTTGTCGCCTTCATTACAGCAAACCTTGTAGGATAAATAATGAAAGCAATTATGATGGTTGTTATAGGCTTTATATTTGGCTTAGGACTTATTATTAGCGGGATGACAAACCCTGCTAAAGTGATTAACTTTCTTACCTATGGAAACCAATGGGACGCAAGCTTAATTATAGTGATGGCTGTTGCCATGCTAATAATGATGCTTATATGGTTATGGGTTGCAAAAAAAGAAAAGCCACTTCTTTCAGGAACGTTTAATTTAAGTGATTTAAAAAAAATTGATGCACGCTTAATTATCGGCTCGGTACTTTTTGGTTTAGGCTGGGGTTTAAGTGGTATATGCCCAGGCCCGGGTTTGGTTCAATTGGTGTCTCTTAAAATGGAGTTTTTATTATTTTTTGCAGCCGTGCTAGGCGGTATGTGGTTAGCCAAAAAAGTATAATATTTGCTGCCGACTAAACTCGGCAGCTACTTTTACCCAAACAAAGGTACATAACTTGCTGCAATATATATAAAACTATATTGAACAGGTTTAAGTTATGCTAAATAAAGCGCTGGAATTTTCTAACAACACACCTTGGTTAGGCGCAGCGTCCTCCCTTTTACTTATAGCTATACTACTGTTTTTAATTCGTTTTTTTGTAATGTACTGGCTAAAAAAATGGACTTCAAAAACCAAATTTATATTCGATACTTTACTAATAGAGTCAATATCTAAGCCGCTAACACTGTGCACAATTATTGTGCTACTCACCATTTTAGAGCACGACACTTTCATTATTAGTACTTCTATTTCTCAACAGATCCCTTTTAATAGCATTAATATTGTATTAGCGCTGCTTGCACTTATTATGTTTTTAGACCGCTTTGTTATTGGCACTATTAATTACTATGGTAAACAATCTGCCGTGGTTTTTAATTCAAAAAGCATAATTAAAGGCGTGATACGCGTTACATTATCGTCAGTGGGATTACTGGTATTAATGGGCACGTTAGGTATTTCTATTACGCCCATTATTGCCTCGTTAGGTATTACATCACTGGCTGTTGCCCTTGCTTTGCAACCTACCCTCGAAAATTTTTTTTCTGGCGTGCAGCTAGTAATAGATAAACCTATAAGGGTGGGTGATTTTATTGAGCTTGAATCTAAGGAGCAAGGCTTTGTTGATCATATAGGCTGGCGATCTACATGGGTTAAAATGCTACCTAACAATATGATTATTATACCTAATAGCCAATTATCTAAGTCGCGTATTATTAATTACTTTTACCCTGAAAAAGAGCTAAGCGTACCTGTTGATATAAGCGTGCATTACGATTCAGATTTAGAATTTGTTGAGCAAGTAACACTCGAGGTGGCTCGTGAAATACTTATTTCACACGAATGGGGCGTTGATGATTACAATACCTTTGTGGTTTTTCATACCTTTGATAGATCAAGCATTAACTTTACGGTAATGCTTAGAGCTAAAGAATACTTTAATCGCTTTTGGGTTAAATCTGCTTTTATAAAGGCCCTGCATAAACGCTATAAAAAAGAAGGTATTGTAATCCCCTTCCCTATTACGGCTATTAACACGACTCAAGAAGCTGCTAAATTTAATAGTGATAAAAAGGTGCAAGGCGACACTTAAAAAAAAGCGCGAGTAACTCTCGCGCTAATAAGTATTAAAACTTGTAGGTTATTTGCCCAATAATTTCACGAGGGCTGCCAGGAAAGTGGCCGTTTCGTTCACTAAATCCACTAACCGCGTATTCTTTATCAAGCAGGTTATTAATATTTACACTCAGCAATACGTCGTCAAAGCGGCTCGTCCAGCTCATATCAAATACAGTAAATGGTTTTACTTTTTGACCACTGGTACTCAGTTGCTCACTTACGTAATTTGCACCAAATGCAATTGATGAGTCAATTGAATCAATAGCGTAGCGAGTCCATAAACCTGCCTGGTGGCGTGGTGCATTAGCAAAGCGCGAACCATCTCCAAATGTATTTGAAAGCGTATCACCCGTTACGCCGTCTACCACTTGCGTATCGTTGTAAGCGTAGTTAGCCGTTACGGTCCAGTGCGCTGATAAATCACCGACTAAAGTTGTTTCAAATCCTCGGCTTTCTACTTCACCTATATTTAAAAGTGCAGCAATGCCATCCCCCGCTCCCGTATCGTCAGGGTTGCTCATTACCACGTTTTCTTTATTAATTTGGTAAATTGCAAAGGTGCTCATTATTTTGCCATCGAGCCATTGGTTTTTCATACCTAGCTCGGTTTGCTTACCGGTTTCTGGTTCTAAATTACCTTCGCCTTCTACATCTTCTTGGTCGGCTGATGATGTAGGGTTAAAGCTCTCTGAGTAGTTAATATATACCGATGTGTTTTCTACTGGCTGATAAGTAACAGCAACGCGCGGCGTTATATCGTTATCTGAGTAACTAAAACCAGTTTCTTGATTAAACTCTTTAAAATGGTCATAGCGCAAACCTGCAATTATTGTCCACTGCTCGCCTATGCTAATTACGTCTTGCGCGTATACACCAAATCGGTCGGTATCTACGCCATCGCGGTTCATGTCGGTAAGGTTATAAGTACTTGGATCGGTTTCACCGTAGTTTAAATTAAAAATATTTAAATTAGCGACGCCATCGGCCTCATATCGAGCACGAAAGTAGTCATATTCGGTATCAACGGTGTGGTAATCACCACCAAATAAAAACTGATGGGTTAATTGTCCTTGTCCAAAGTTATAAACAAAGTCGGTGGTTACACTTGCCTCTTTATTGGCACGAAATTGCTTACGGTATTCACGCTTAATCGTTTCATCGTCAATATTGGCAACGCCATCACCATTTACATCTACCCAGCTTTGCGACTCATGGTAGGCTTGGTCTCGCTCGTTATCCATGTAACGAAACGTAGTACTTAACGAAAAATCATCATTAAAATAATGGCTAAGTTCTGCTTGAAGCACCAAAGCTTCCATATTTTGATAATCAAACGACTCATTGGCGTTATAACTTGGGTCAACTAAAAAGTTACCGTTGTCATCTACCGGTACGCCACGTAAGCGGTTTCCGCCTAGGTCTTGTTTAATGTAGTCAACACTTGTGGTTAGGGTTGTTGAATCACTTAAATCAAATAACAATCCACCTGTCAGTTCGGTGTTTTTTGAGTCTGCATTGTTACGAAAGCTGTCTTGCTCTTCATAGTAACCACCCAATCTATAAGCCATTGTATCGCTTAAACCGCCGGTCATATCAATTGATGCACCACGGGTGTTGTAGTTACCCAAAGTAAGCTTTAGTTCGCGTTTTTGTGTGTAGCTTGGCTTTTTGGTTACGTAATTAATCATCCCACCAGGTTCGCCACCGCCATACAAAGCAGAGGCAGGCCCTTTTAATACTTCAACACGTTCAACATTAAATAACTGCGGTACACCAAAGCCCGAATATGGGTCGCCACGCACACCATCATAAAATACATTGGCGTCATCTCTAAAACCACGAAAAGTTACACCTGAGTAGCTGTATTCACTCACACCCGCAATTGAGCGGTATAAATCGGTAATGTCGCGCGCGGCTTGGTCAATAATAAGTTGCTCGGTTAATACCTGCGCAGATTGCGGTAATTTAATAAGATCTAAATTAGTTTTGGTACCAATTTTACTTTCGGTTTCTAGGTAAAATTGCTGGGCACGGCCAGTTACTTCTATTTTTTCAATATCGTTATTTTGCTCGGCAAATGCCACATTAGAAAAAGCAGAAAAAGACGCAGCAATACTGAGCGCCAAATATTTTTGGTTAAACATATTGATCCAGAGAAGAGGTTTATAAAACACTGCGAATGATAACGACTATCATTAACATGTGCAATGTAAATAATTTCATATTCATCCTTATTTTTCGAATGAAGAGTTTTTGAGTAACACACTAAATTTGCAGCTCAGCATTAAAAAAATTGATTAGCATTACTGGAATACTGAATTGATATAATATAACATACCTTTAATTGTAATTTAGTAAGATTATTAAATGATAAATAAACTGCCCGTCACAGTGTTATCAGGTTTTTTGGGGGCTGGTAAAACCACTGTACTTAGCCATATTCTTAATAACAGGCAAGGTAAAAAAGTGGCTGTTATAGTTAACGATATGAGCGATATAAATATCGATGCAGCCACTATTAAAAACGATGTATCGCTCAATCACAGTAACGAAAAGCTCGTTGAAATGAGCAACGGTTGTATTTGCTGCACCCTACGAGAAGACTTACTTGTTGAAGTGGGCAAACTTGCCAAAGATGGGCGTTTTGATTACCTCGTTATTGAATCAACCGGTATTTCTGAGCCATTACCTGTAGCCGAAACCTTCACATTTGCCGATGAAAATGGCGTATCACTGGGTGATATTGCCACCCTTGATACTATGGTAACGGTGGTTGATGCCGTTAACTTTTTAAACGACTACGAACAAGCAAATGATTTACAAGATACTGGCGAATCGTTAGGAGAAGACGACGAGCGAAGCGTAGCCGACCTACTTGTTGACCAAGTTGAATTTGCCGATGTAATCTTAATTAGTAAAACTGATTTAATTACAAACGATGAATTAAATAAACTCACTGCCATTTTAAATACGCTTAATACTCAAGCTAACATTATTCCTATTTCAAACGGCCATATTAATATTAACGAAGTGCTAAACACGGGTTTATTTAATTTTGAACGTGCCCAACAAGCACCGGGGTGGCTTAAGGAAATGCGTGGTGAACATATTCCCGAGACTGAAGAGTATGGAATTAGCAGCTTTAATTACACTGCGCGCCGCCCATTTGACCCAGAAAAGTTTTATAACTTTCTTCATAGCACCGAACAATTTGGCAAACTTATTCGCTCAAAAGGTTATTTTTGGTTAGCAACACGCCCTTTATTTTGCGCGCAGTGGAGCCAAGCAGGCGGTATAGCTCATTACGGATTTGCTGGTATGTTTTTTAAAGCCATCCCCCAAAAAGACTGGCCTACAGAGCCTGAACTGCTTGCTGACATAAATAATAAATGGGTAGAACCCTTTGGTGACATGCGCCAAGAGCTTGTGTTTATTGGTCAATCATTAAATAAACAAGCGATGATTAAAGCGCTTGATGACTGCCTACTACCAGAAGATGCGGTACTTAAGGGTAAGGACTTTTGGAGAACCTATAACGACCCGTTTCCTATTTGGGAGGAAGAGTAATGAATGCCCTAGCCCCAATAACTGCGCAAATAAAGCCTGCGGAACCGCTGTACCGAAAAGCAGCTAAAGAGTGTGACGCCGATGTATTGCCACAAATTTATAACCAAGACACTAACATTGTTATTTGGCAAAGAGACCTTGAGCAAACATTAACAAATGCAGTTAATACTCTCATTAGCGCAAATGCTTTAAAGCCACTAGAGCTTGCGGTATCGCCCGATGATGCGTTTGATCAATTAATAAAAACGCTTAAGCCAGAAGATAATAACCGCGATGAAGTTAAAGCGCTGTGTGAAGATATCGCACTGTTGGTTGAAATGTTTTGCTGCCTGTTTGATTTAAAACGCGCCGGTTTAAGGCTAAAAATATTAGATAAACCCATGTGCCCGCGTTTTCATGTAGACAAAATTCCGTGCCGGCTAGTTACTACCTATCAAGGTGTTGCTACGCAGTGGTTAAATCACAGCGATGTAAACCGCTCAAAGCTAGGTACTGGTAATTTAGGTAAACCCGATGAAGAGTCTGGCTTATTTAAAAGCCTAAATAATATTAATCAACTCAAGCAAGGTGATGTTGCCCTGCTTAAAGGCGAGTACTGGGATGAAAACGAAGGTGCAGGGCTTGTACATCGCTCACCAGCGGTGGCTGCAAACAAGCAACGCTTATTACTTACGCTCGATTTTATCTAAAATTTGTTGTGGTGATAAACGCTAAGCTAGTGCGCGTTTATCACCCTAGCGATTACTTCGTACAAACCTTGTGTATTTACAGGTTTAGATACAAAATCGTCCATGCCCACACTTAAACAGCGCTGTTTATCGTCTTCGTAGGCATTAGCGGTAATTGCAATAATAGGCACATGTGCCTTAGTGTTTGCTTCGTTAGCACGTATTGTTTGTGTACATTCGTAACCATCCATATTTGGCATTTGGCAATCCATTAAAATTAAGTCAAAGGTGTTACCCTTAAGCACTTTTAACGCTTCAATTCCATCGTTAGCCATTGTAAGTTGTACATGAGTTGGCTCTAACATTTTTGCAATTACTTGGAGGTTTATGGGGTTATCTTCCACTAAGAGTAATTTTTTGCTACCAAGATCAGGTACTGATTGCGACTGTACTGCGGCTGTGAGCTTTATAAACTCAGCTTTAGGCGCATTAATGTAAAACTTAAGCATGCTGCCTTTACCGGGTTCACTATTTAAAGATATTTCACCCTGCATTTTTTTAATTAACCCTTGGCTAATGGCCAAACCAAGCCCGGTACCACCGTATTTACGTGCAACACCTACATCAGCTTGTGTAAACTCGCTAAACAATAACGATTGCTGATCTTTTGCTATGCCTATACCGCTATCAGACACACTTACAAATAACTGCTGGCCACTGTAATCAAACGATAAACGTACAAACCCGCGCTCAGTAAACTTATACGCGTTAGATAATAAATTAATAATAACTTGGTTTAAGCGTAAATCATCTACGTTAATACAATCTGGCAAGGTGTTGCTGCACTGAACTATAAACTGCACGTCGTCAGAGCTTACAATGGGTGAAAACAACGATTTAATATTTTCGATAAACGGCGCTAAATTTGTAGGTCGCGGGCTAATTTGCATTGCATTAGCCTCAATTTTAGAAAAATCTAAAATATCGTTTAAGATTTTCAATAAATTTTGAGCACTTTTTTGTTGCGTATCTAAAAGATCTCTTTGCTCGTCGGTTAACGAACTATCACGCAGCAATACCTCACCCATGCCCAAAATACCGTTCATTGGGGTGCGTAGTTCATGACTCATATTTGCTAAAAACTGCGATTTAGCCACATTAGCTAAATTAGCACGCTCTACTGCTTGCTTAAGCTTATTGGTTTGCTCAGCAACTTGTTTTTCTAGCTGCTGGTTAAACTCACTGAGTTGTTTGTTTAGGTCTTGGTTTTTTATATTTGACGCTTGCAGGTTTTCTATTGAATGCTGTAGCGCAGTGGCGAGCATTTCAAACTGCTGCTGAAGTTGCAGTACTTCTTGCCAACTTGAATCTGTATTAAAAGTCTGTTTTTTTGATTTATTAAAGCTTTGCATTAAATTAGTTAAACCACTAATTGGCTGCACTAATAAATTTGCAAGTTGGCGTACAAACAGCACCACCATAATAATTAGCATAGCGCCTAGCAAAATACTTGGCAGCCAGGCTTTGGCTACAGCCATACTCAAATGTTTACGATTATAAAAAGTGATTACTTGCCATTTGCTCTGCGGATTAACATATCTAGAACTATGGTAAACCTCATTATTATTAGAGCGAAATAAATTTTTATCGCCCATATTAGGCGTATTAAAACCATCTTCGTTAAAGTCGGTTAATATTTTAAACTGCTCAAGCGAGCTAAAAACCACTTTTTGTTTATCATCCAGTACAACTAATTCGCCAGTATTTTCAAATAAATTAGGAATAAACTGTTCTAATCGTCCAAGCTTTAACGACCCCTCTACTACGCCGTAAAACTCACCATCACGATAAATAGGTGCAGACAGCGCAACAATGGCTTCATTGCCAAGCCCTCGCCCTTGAAACACACCACTGCTATAACCAAGAGGATATTGCTTAGCCTGATTAAAGTACTCGCGATCAGTAACATTACGCTGCGCCTTAGTTAACCCAGCAATAAGGTTATTAGGCGACGTTATTTCAACAAAGCCGCTAGGGTTCGCATACAAGCTTGTAGTAAACCCAGGAAATAGATTCATTAGCCTTTTTAACTGCTGCTCACTATCTGTGCCCGCACTTATGGCATCGCTACTCATTACAATGGCATTTTTATGAAACGTTAAATAATCACTTAATTGAGTACTTATATATTTGGCTTTTTCTTCAAGCTGTGCGTCTACCTCATACTCTAACCGAGAGTGGTGATCGTTCACTAAAATTACACTGGTAAGCAGTATAACTAATATAATAATAACACTTACAACATAGCTAAGAATGCGAGCAAGAGGCCTGCCCTGATAGGCACGGCTGGCATGGGGTACAAATACACTAAATAAATCAACTAAAGCTAAGCTAATTAACGCATTTATGAGGTACTTTGATATTGCAACAATTAGCGTTAACCACGGCAGACCAATAAGAAACTGCCCTATTCCCCAAATTATAGGTAAACCAACTAACAGCCAAAAAACAGTACCAAGAGGGAGTATGGGTTTAGAGCGGCGTAAACAAAAAGTGTAAAGCCAAAAAAGCTCGAGTAAATAAACAATACTCGGCCAGCAATGCCCCCACCTATAAAGTAAAAAGCCAGATACGATCGCAAGGCTTAAGCACGCATAACGCAGCCCAATAAACACTAAGCTACATAATACAAATACTTGCCCAAATAAAAACTCAGAACTGTCGAAAAAATATAACGGCGAGAGGTTAACTAAACCCCCTAGCAACCCTAATAAAACAGCGAGTGTCCACTTACTTCTTTGAGGCATTACTTCAACCCTAGAGTACTTTGTTAACACGCAGTGTTAAATTAATATAATTGCTACATTATTGCGTACAAGTTAAAAGTTGTCTAGCGAGAAAAGGAGCTGGAAACTATTAGGTATTATGGATTAATTTAGTGAAAAAATATAAATATTAAGGAGTTAGCGATATACACCCAATGTTGCTTGAAGTATAAGTTGGCATAGAGTTGAATCATAAAATGGCATAAAGTGACTGGTTTTCTTAAATTAAAAGCTCCTGATACCAAAGCCAGTTTTTTAATGCTAAAAAATTCCGATTAATTTAGTAGAAATAGATATTTCTCATTAAGACTTAAACACCCTTAAGTTTCAATTTTTGATGGTGAAGAAAATGATTGGATAAATTTTATGGGATATCTATGTCGATGACATGACGTACCGATTCGCAACAAACGATTATATTAGCACATCAAGAATAGTGGAAATATCACCTCAGAACCAGCTAATCAAAACAGTCAGTGGTAGCCTTTATCAAGTTATTGGAAAAGGCAAAAAGCCGAAGTGAAAATGTGAGTGAGCCATTTAACAATTTGGTTAATACTAAATTATGTCATCTTATGCTTCTGGTTTATGCCATCTTTTAGTACAAATATGTCAACTTATACTTCAAACAACACCCAAATGAGGAATTTGGGTGGCAGTCTTACCAGCCACATCTCGGCACACACGTCACAAACTGTGGCTGCTCCCTTCCGGGCCTGACCAGGTTCGCCTGCTAGTGTTGCGAGAGGACCAATAAGACTACCATTGAGGGCCTTGGTTGGCGCGGGAAGGATTATCTCTACTTTAGATATCCCTCTAATCTCTCATTATAATCGTTTAAGTAAATCTTCAATTTAAGTGTACATTGTACCACCAATGTGTACCACCGATAAAGCATTGCTTACGATAAATGTACTCGGAAAAATTAAGTTTATAATCGTAAGTTTATTGGCACAAAGAACCTCAGAAAAAGCTCTACTCAAAAGCCCTCAGCAGCCCGCTAAGAAGCATTGAAATAGAACCTCCACCAGTGTCAGGGGATGAGAGAAAAGATTAGTAGGACTGCCAAGAGGAAGTGTATGGCTATATTACATATGACACGTTCTAACTATTTCTTTCTTTCCTTTTTCTACTTTTATAAGTACTGTAATTTAACCCGACTTGATCGCAGGCGGCTACTTTACCCGTTCCCCGTAAAATTAAACTTTCCACTTCTAAAAGCTGGCTATCAATTAACTCACTTGAGCTAGGGCCTCCTTTAATTAAAAGGCTTTTTACTCTTGCTTCAGCAGCCTTATCTATATGTTCCTGACTTTGTTTATAACCCTTAGGCACACCTTGGTATGCTGTAGAGGCGGTTTCAGTCTCATCAGCCCACTCTAACTCTTTAGCTATCTGAGCGTCTTCAGCAAACTGCTCGCCCTCTTCGCTATTTTTCCAGACGACATGAGCGCCCCTATCATAATTATTAGTCATGTAACCTCATTTAGTAAATCTACGTTAATTTGTTAGTAACGAACTCTAAAGAGTTTCTAATCTTTTTTTAAATCATCCATCAAAGTGGATAAAGGAATATAAAAAATAATTCCGATGAAAAATACAGCTATTTGAATCCAATAGTAAAATGTATCAATTGCCGTGTTAAGTTGAAAGCATATATACATAACAATCGAGATAATAGAAAAGGCAAATATATATACTTGATAAGTACTGAACCGTGATATTTTTTTATTTTTATCAGGTACTTCTAATGTTTTTGCTAAAAGCTGCCCATACATTATTGAAGTTGCTAAAGAAAAATCAGACAATCTTATATACGATGAAAGATCATCATTGAGCAACTTTATAATAAACAACACCAAAAGAGGTAGTACTATAAATATAGCCTCTTTCTTCGCACCATCATAGCTTCTAATCATTTTCAAAATCCAGAGTAAACTGCTCAACTTCATTTTGAGGAATAACACGTATTACTTCTATGATTTCGCTTTCATATCTGTCCTTTGCCTTTTTCATCGCATTTGTTTTTCGCTTGGTTCTAACTTTTACGTATAATGCATCTCCGGGCCACATCTCTTCCTCATGATTTAACCACTTTAATAACCATTTAGAATCGAGCATTTTTGCACTAAGCTTTTTGTTCTTTCTTCTATTACACTCAAACTCCCACTTCAAATCCTCTACATACGACGGTCGCCTGACAATAAAGATTTCATTAGATGGAAAGTTTTCGACTTTATCTTCAAATATTTGATCTGCATCACGAGGGCATGAAAATGACTCACTAATAAAATCAAAATCTAATCCTCTGCCATATTGAACTAGGTCTTTTTCAGAAAGGCTTTGTCTTGCTTTGTGGATTTTATGAAGAGCATTAGCAACATCATATAGATGAGGGTCATTCAAACAGGTATAATTGGTATATTCAGGATCGTTTGCAGCTACAGATTTACAAACACTATTTGCAAAAGCTCTTACATCTGCTTCAGAATCAATTTTTTGAGCAGCAGCGATTTCAGAGCGAACCCCTGAGTAAATGCCATTAAAAATACTCTCAAGACCCACCCCTCTGACTTTATCCTTTATCCTATGAAAAACGTCTGCTATGCATGAACCTTCTCTGGTAGCCCCTAGGCATGATGAAAATTCAATATCATCTCCATATCCTTTCACAAAAGATTTTTGTAATTCATTAAAGCCTTCAACATATAGGGCCATTGCATGAAATACCCGTTCTGGTTTTTCTTGTTTCTTGTCAAAATCAATACGAATAGAGTAACTTACAGACATTGGAATTCTCCTTCATTCACGCCATCAGATTAACTTCAAAATGAAATGCTTACAAGATCATGAACAAAAGATTAACCAATCAATTTTAACAGCTAAAGTTATTCCAGTTTTATTATTGCAAATGAAGCCATAAAGCTTTCTTAAAATTTTTCAAAAAAAAAAACTACCAAGTACTTCTTCAGAATCCTAAAAATTAAGTTTGGGAGTGTAGAAGGTTACCCCCCCTTTTAATAACCCCCTACCCCATCGGTTTTATTCATAAACATCTCCTTCCTTTGTACACTGTTATTAAAGATAGTTTGTGACTGCATGAATACCAAAGCCAACTAGCTTAAACCGAGAGAAACATTTTCAGCTTTTAAATACGTAAAAAATAGTTAATAATACAGACCGTTTTAAATACATTACTAGTCAAGGAAGATACATGAAAAAAACCATTCTAGCGTTAGCCCTATCTGCTTTTTTTATCCCTGCATCAAATGCTGCAAACCTTAAAGATTCCGTTCCCGAAGCAAAAACAAAGTTGGAACAATTCAGTGCAAAAACGGGTGTTGTGATGATCCGTGGTTTCCAAAAGATTGGAACAGAAAGTGGCTTATATAACACCTCAGTAAATGTTCAGACTAAAGAGTTTACTAACGTTACTGATGGAACAAAAGAATACGGTATAACAATTGAAACATTTAAAGAAGATGGTCGTTATGATAAGCAGCATACTTCTTTCATTGATTATGATGAAATTGATTCATTAATTGAAGGTATAGAGTACATATCTAAAGTAAAAGCTGATGTTACTCAGCTAGAAGACTTTCAAGCTGATTACAAAACTAAAGGCGATTTGGAAATTTCAACTTTCAGCTCAGGTAAGAAAGTTATGGCTGCTGTTAGTAGTGGTAGAATTGGCTCTGTAGCCGCTTATTTTAATATCGAGGATTTAGTTAATATCAAAAACCTTATATTAAAAGCAAAGTCGAAAATCGAAGAAGTAAAATAATAAACCCTCTAAGCTTGTTGTCATTAACAAACTGCTTGGTTGCATAGTCAACCAAGCTTTCAGACAACAAAACACTACCGCCAATTACGCTTAACTGTTGCTATTGATGTTTGAAATTCAGTCCCTTTTAAAGCCTCAACTACTTTAGATTGCGAGAAGGATTGTGCTTTCAATTCTTGAATCTTGGCTATAAGTTCTTGAGATACCTTTTTGCGCCCTAATGTAACTCCTTTGGCTTTTGCTCTAGCTAACCCCTCCTTTGTGCGCTCTCTAATTCTATTTCGCTCAAATTCAGCAAAGACAGCAAACATTTGTAAAATGAGTTTACCCTCCGAGGTCGTTAGATCGTTTGATGGTAGATCAAGTGATATAACCTTAACACCCATCTTTTGCAGCATAGTTATTGTTTGTTGGACATCTATATTATCTCGACCTAATCGGTCAAGTTTAGAAACAACTAAAGTATCATTTAGTTCTAGCCGATCAATCAATTTGGCGAACTTAGGTCGCTTCATAGCTTGAACACTTCCACTGATAGTTTCAGATATTGCACGATTAGGTTCAATCTTAAATCCAGCGTTCTTTATAGATAAATCTTGGTTATTAGTAGTTTGGTCTGTAGTACTGACCCTTGTGTATGAAAACAATCTACTCAAAATCCATTCCCTCTGGTTACTAGTATCTAAAACCAACAAACCTACAGATACCAGTATCAAATGTCAACACCATACATTTAGATACCAGTTTAAGCATGATAAAATTGGCATCTAAATTGACCGTCTTTGATACTGGGTAGGCTAGCTTATTCATAAATAAATAACATGAGAGTATGATAAGACACCACCAGCATACTTCGCCACTTAGTGTAGTTTTAATTAATATACTATGATGATAAAGGTAACTAACTGTTATTAGAAAGTTTTATCAATTAACAAGCTATCGTTAATGGTATAATGAGGGTGTGTAGAGGCTATAAGTAGAAAGAAAATAATTTAATTTAGTCTAATGTATTAGTATTGGCAAATAGGCGTCCTTAGCAATTAACCCTTTGCAATAATGTATTAAACTAACTATGAGTTTGTATTTAATTATACAAAGTACTGAACACCTCTATAACACGTCAAATACTATCCTGTAAGGCTCTACAGACACCTTAAACTGCCACCTTACACTCTTATGAGGAAAAATTAATAAGGCTCTTAGAAAGTCTTACAGGGAATCTTGTTGAACGTTGTTTCTTCAAATAGTGAGACACTTCAACAACAAGGAGAACAAGAAAGAGTCTTAATATCTATGTATACGCACGAACAAAAAAAACGTTACAAATATAACGAATCATCTATTGCTTTTATTTTTAAAATTTGAAATGAACTGCCTAATAGTAGTATCTTTAATTTCGTTACCATTACATTGTTTAATGCCAAGTAGAGCCTCTTTAAGATCTTTTGGTTTAAGATCTGGATTATGACTTAATAACTCAGTAGCAATTTTTTTATAGCAAAGTATATCTTGGTTTTCATCTGTAATTAATGTTTTAGTGTTTTCAAGTATGCTTAACCTCTTATCTCGTTTCTTAGATTCTATAACTGTTAATGAACTTTCTAACTCTGATAGCTTATCTTCTGCAAGAACATATTTAACACTTCTAGCAAGCTTAGATAATTGCTCTCTGATGCTGCCTTGGCAGTAAAATTCAATATAACTCTTACCAAAAAAACCAGAGGCTTTTAGTACAGCCATTTCCCTTGATAAAGCAGAATCTTGAGAAGTACTTTTTTCTGTATTAACTTGTGCCACTATGCTTTTTAAGATATCCATACTCTGCCAATGAGCCCTCCCTTTAGCTATATTAATAAACATATCCACATCAATGTCGTACCCTTCTTTTTTTATGACCCTTTCTATAGAACTTCTTTCTGATTCATCTACACGTAAAAGATTATATGCTTCCGTTGTTGTTTTTCCTGAAATAACACTTTGGAATAAGAACTTTTGACCTGTGTCAGAGAAATAGCACAATTTATGTTCCATTTCACGTTTAGGTAACTCTATGTCTATCTGCCTAGTTAATCTTTCAACATTTTTCTTTACCTCCTTGTCATAATCATCCTTTGATAAATTTGCGGTATCTAATTTTGCATTTTCAACCTTAATACGTCCTTTTAAAATTTCCTTCTTGAATTCGGCAGCACTGAATAGATTCTTTCCCATGTATATTTTACTTAAATGAGCAATGTCCTCATCTATATCAAGTTCATCAAGTTCATCAAGTTCATCAAGTTCATCAAGTTCAGTGTATTCCTCGTCAGCATTATCTATCAACACTCAGTAAATTCCTTTAAATATCTATATGATTTTATTCTTTAGGCATGGAGCACTGTAGCTATAATTCACTCTGCTTTAATTTTCAGTAACACCTATGAATTTAACTACATCCTGCAGCCTCTGTATGGCAACCTCATGCCCATACCGATCAAATGTAATACTGCCATTAGCATGACCTAATATCGCGGCACAGTACTGTACAGGTACACCAGAGCTTTTAAGTTCATTACCCACGGTATGCCTTAATGAATGGTAATCTGGTAAATTATGACGTTTCCTAAAGGAAGAATACCACTTTGTTGGCATAGCTGCATATGATCGCTTAGATGCTTTCCAATGTTCCATTAAACGATTTTCACGGCTATTGATAAACCTATAAAGACCTAATTCTAAAAGTCTGGGATGCACAGGAATAACACGCTTAGAGTTTTTTGTTTTTAACACATCTCCCCTAACAAAGAAGATATTTGAACTTTGATCAACATCTATAACTTTCAACTGACACACTTCATTTGCACGCATACCTGTATACCGTCCAATCATAAGAAACCAAAAGTGCGACTCTTGACCCTTGTCTCTTAATTTTGAAGCTTGTGTATAAAAAGTATTTAATTCGTCTTTTGTATATGCTGTTCGTGAGTTTTCAATATGCCCTTTTATCTTTAACCCGTTAAAAGGGTTCTCTATGCCATCGTATTCACTTTCAACCCATTTATAAAACATAGAACAATAGCCAATACACTTATTTACAGTTGCAATGGATTTATCCTCTAACCATTTTTTCTTCAATGTAGACACATTAGCTTTGGTTAATATTAAACTGGGAATTTCACTTAGAACCCCCTCTATACGATGCTGGTGGCGCTCTTGCCACAAATGCTTGTTAGCATCAATGTAGTTACCAATACATAGGCTTAATGAAGGGAGTTGTTCTTGAATTATTAATTGAGATGTTACTTTTCTGGCTGAATCAGGACATTCGCTTAATACTAGTATTTTAATAGCTAACTGTTTAGCTTCTCTTTTATCTCTAGTTCTAAGGCTTTTTCGGATTTCTTTACGTTTACCAGATGATAATAGGTAGGTTTTTCTGTAGTACCAGATACCATGGCGAGATAGTAAAAGATGCATATATACTCCAAAGTGATACGTATAAGGGATACACGTAAATAAAAAACTCTGAAGATTTACTGACCCAAGCTATTGTTAATAAATAAATTAAAATAGTTTGGGTGGCAGTCTTACCAGCCACATCTCGGCACACACGTCACAAACTGTGGCTGCTCCCTTCCGGGCCTGACCAGGTTCGCCTGCTAGTGTTGCGAGAGGACCAATAAGACTACCATTGAGGGCCTTGGTTGGCGCGGGAAGGATTATCTCTACTTTTGCTCTGTTATTCAAGGGATAATCTAAAAAGAAAGTGCGATTGCATACTTCATATACAATCGCGACGTATTTAGCTGTTTTAGTGCGTATTAATTGTTCTCTAACTGCGCTTTTATATTACGAAGTGCTGCTTTTACTTTTTTCATGTTTTCTGGACCCATACGTAAAAGCTGTTTTTGCGCAGCAGGTAATTGCTCCCACTCCGAAAACGCATACTGATACGTCACTGAATCGCGAAGTAACGGCAAGTCACCTTCAGGCTCTGGCGTATCAAGTAATAAATCGATTGCATCGGTTAGCGTTTGATTAAACTCATCATCGCCATAACCAATTTCACTGTATGCATTATTAATAAGTGGCTTGTACTCTTCGTACATACGAACGGCTTGCGCTGCACTCATACTGGTAAATATTTTCACATACGGGGTATAACGCTCGTAGCTGTTAGGGTTAATTGTGAGGATATCCCCTTCATTAACGCTAAATTTCTCTTCTGGCTGTACAACAGGCGTGTGCTTTTTAGCTACCTTACCTTTAGCTAGGTTATCTACAAATACAACACCACGGCGAATTACATCGTCGGTCACCATTAGGCTCATTACTGAGTCGCTTAGGTACTCATCCATTTTAGCAACCACAACTGCATCACTTTCGTTAAGTGTTGGTAGTGGCTCTACTTCAGGCTCCGGCTCGCTCGGGCTTTGTACTGGTACTTCAAGCTCGGCTGGTTTTTCTGGCATTACAGATGGCGCGTCTACCACTGGGTCGTTCTCGGGTTTAAGCTCCATCATAGGTTGCTCTTTAACTGCGGGCTCTACCTCAGTGCGTGTTTCTTGCTCGTCACTTGGTGTGAGCAATACGAAGGCGGCCGCACATGCTACGACTATTAAAATAATAACGGCGAAAAGAATATTGTTATTAGGTGGACGTTTTTGAACATCTGATGCTTCTGGTTTATCTGACATACGAACTCCATAAAAATTAAAATGCGATATCACTTAGAGTACGCTAAGTGGATTAAATTCATTCTTACACAAATACTATGACATTTTATAATACGGCAATTATAGCAAAGTAAGTTACCTACTAAATTGGGTGATTAAATAATGTAATAAGCATTAGGGCAGTTATCCTTTGATTCTTCTAGCTTAAAGACTTACAGTTAATAAATAAAGTAAAGACGTAGAACAGTTTAACCACCAATATGAAAATCAAGCAAGTTGATCCACAAAAACCTAAAACTGCCTTATTACTTACAGGTGGTGGCGCACGAGCTGCTTATCAAGTCGGTGTGCTAAAAGCGCTAGCTCATAGTATGCCTCGTACTGCTCCATTGCCATTTAGAGTAATAAATGGCACCTCCGCTGGCGCTATTAACTCAGCTGCATTGGCATGTTACGCTTCTTGTGCGCATTTGGCTGTACGAAAGCTCGAATCAGTTTGGAAAAACTTTTCAACCTCTATGGTCTATAAAAGTGACTTTTTAAGCGTGTTTGGTCATATTGCTCGCAATATCTTAACGAGCTTTCAGTCAGAGCATATTAACCACCCACCAGCGAGCTTACTAAATAATCGCCCTCTGCGTAGTTTATTAAACGAGATTTTAGATTTACACCGCATTGAGCGCAATTTACACCGTAATTATTTAGATGCGCTGTCTATTACAGCCTCAAGTTATACAACGGGTGACTCGGTTGCATTTTTTCAATCTAATACGCAAACATCGTGGCAACGTGCTAAACGCGAAGGCCGCGCAACTCGTATTAATGTTGAGCACTTAATGGCATCAAGTGCCATTCCTATGGTGTTTCCAAGTGTAAATATTTATAACCATTACTTTGGTGATGGCTCTATACATCAACTTTCTCCGCTGAGTCCGTCGATTCATTTAGGCGCTGAAAAAATATTTATTATTGGGGTCGATCAACCTAAAGAATTACACCCGCCGGGTTATTCGCCACATTATCCTGGACTCTCTGCTGTTGCGGGGCATTTACTAGACAGTGTATTTACCGACACTATGCAATCGGATTTAGAGCGTTTGGCTCGTGTTAACCGAACATTAGGGCTATTACCCGCGCGTGACAAACATCAAGAACTTAAACAAATAGATACCTTTGTAATTAACCCATCGCAAAACTTTAACGCAATTGCAGCGCAGTATTACGACGATATGCCATGGGCTATTAAAGTATTGCTACGTACCATAGGTGTTAAAAAACATTCGCAATCGAGCTTAACCAGTTATCTATTGTTTGAAAAACGCTACACCCAGCATTTAATGCAAATTGGCTATGAAGACGGTATGAAAAAATTACCGGAGATACGCAAGTTTTTAGAACTAGATTAAGCTCAAACAGAAACGTTATTCTATTCCGTCGAGCAGGTAGTGCTCTACCCGCTCAACACGCCTTGGTTTACCTTGTAACACTAAAACGTCATTAGCCAATAAGGTTGTTTGTGCTGATGGCGTGTCTATTTCGGCTCCTTCTCTGCGCAGCGCTTTTACCAGTACCCGACGCTTTTCTAAATTTAGATTTTCGATTGTTTTATTAACTGCATAAGCTTTATCAGGCAGAGCAACCACATGTAAGTACTCTAACCGGTCACTTGATGTATCTTCGTTATCTTTAAAATAGCCTGCATAAAAGCTTTGCATTAACGGATAACGATTACGACGCTCTTTACTTACTCTTCGCACAATACGCGTCATCGGTACGCCCGACATAGACAACACATGCGACACGAGCATTAAGCTTGCCTCTAACGACTCAGGTACTACTTCGGTTACACCTAGCTCTTTTAAATAATCTAGCTGGCTATCGTCACGGGTACGAATGAGTATTTTAACATTGGGTGCTATTTGCTTTATGGCATCAATAACAACTTGTGCATGATCAAACTCTGTAAAAGTAATAATAACCAAGCGAGCTCGCTCTACTCCTGCGCACTTTAAAATATCTTTTTGTTTAACATAGCCAAATATGACAGGCTCACCCGCCGCTTTGCCTTCTTGTACTAAAATTGGGTTACTTTCAATCGCAACATAGTCAATTGCTTCGGGCTTTAAAAAACGCGCTATAGTTTGCCCTACTCGTGAAAAACCACAAATAACAACATGGTCGCTATAAAGCGTACTACTTTGTGGCTCACTCTCGAGCGCCAAACTTGGCCGATCGAGTATGCCTAAACGCTTTAAAATAAATGGCGTTTTATCAATCAAAAATGGGGTAAATGCCATTGAAAGCACACCAAGGGCAATTAAAAATGAAGCTTGCTCTGAGTTTAATAATTGATGCTGGCCAGCAAGTGCAATAAGTACAAAGCCAAACTCCCCCATTTGCCACAGCATAATGCCACAGGCGAGTGAATCTTGGTTTCGCTCATGCATTAGCCGCGCGATAAAGGCTACCACTGCAATTTTTAATACCAGTAAACCCAGCAAGGCACCAATAATTATTACGATATGCCCCAGTACAAATAAAATATCTAGCTGCATACCCACAGTAACAAAAAATAGCCCCATTAAAATATCGCGAAATGGGCGTATATCGGCCTCTAACTGATGCCTGTAATGGCTCTCACCTAACATCATTCCGGCTAAAAAAGCACCTAGCGCCATAGACAAGCCAAACATATACGTTAAAAAACCTGCAAACAACGCGACTAATATGGTGGTAAGTACAAATAACTCATCGGTTCGTACTTGCGCTATTTCTTTAAACACAATGGGCAATACCCATTTACCAATTGCCCAAAGAAGCACACATACAAATGCGCCTTTACTTAGGGCAAACGCTAAAGCCCAGCCAATACTTTGAGAGTCACTTGATGCAAATAAAGGAAGTATTATTAATAGAGGAACAACAGCAATATCTTGAAAAAGTAGAACACCAACGGCTAATTGCCCACGGCGCTGATTAAGCTCACCAGTTTCTTTTAATAGCTTAACTACTACAGCGGTTGAAGAAAGCGCCATAATTGTGCCGATGGTAAAACTGGTGAGTAATGAAAAGTTTAAGCAATATAGAATAATAATGAAGAGTAAACTGGTTATACCTACTTGTAATGAGCCCAAACCAAATACTAGGTTTCGCATTGCCATTAGTCGAGAAATAGAAAATTCTAGCCCTAAACTAAATAACAAAAACACAATACCCAATTCAGCTACAAACTCTATTTCGTGAGATTGTGCAAGCCAGCCAATACCATGACTACCGGCTAAAACCCCCGTTGCTAGGTACGCTAAAATAGGCGGCAAGCCAATGCGCTTAAAAAACCACACAAAAAGAACTGCCGCGACTAATAAGCCAAAAATTTGAGCATTAATACTTTGCAAATGCAGCCTCGCGTTTAAATTAAACTAGTAGCTTGTAAGTAAATATAACAACCATATGTTTTTCATGCAATTTTAAAATATGGCACAAAAATAGCTTAGTTATTGCAAAGTAACACCCTCGGGGGAGAATTTAATGGAAAACGTCCATATTTTGACGCAGCGTGTGTCTGGTCGCGGTGATTTTTTGCCGTTTTCGGCTGAACAATCACCTACAAATGAAATAACTGAAACGCATGAACTCGTCGCAGAGCTACAAACAAGCTTAGTG
Source organism: Pseudoalteromonas sp. SR43-3 (assembly GCF_014163875.1). Lineage (NCBI taxonomy): Bacteria > Pseudomonadati > Pseudomonadota > Gammaproteobacteria > Alteromonadales > Pseudoalteromonadaceae > Pseudoalteromonas > Pseudoalteromonas sp. SR43-3. Next base: position 49,033 of record NZ_JACJEC010000005.1, read on the forward strand.
ATCGAGGATGTTCTGGCTATTTACGCTAAATTTGCAAAACAATTGCTCAATTTTTCTGGATTGCAGTTTCAATCAACTTTAGGTACTGCTCAAACATCACAAAGTGATACAAATAGTACACCCTATATTTTTGATTTAGCCATTAATAAAGACCACTTAGGGCAGCTAATTTATTTTAGTAAATTCCCACTTGGTCACGCAATTGAGAAAAAATTACATACATTACATACTGCGCTGGTTTATCCACTTCGTAATGCGATGATGTATAGTCGCGTACTAAAGCTTGCCACAAAGGATGCGTTAACCGGTTTAAATAATCGTAGTCAATTTAATGACTTTTTACTTCAAAAGCTTGAAAACTGTCGCCGTTATCAACGCCCATTTAGTTTAATGTTGCTTGATTTAGATAACTTTAAACAAGTTAACGACAACTTCGGCCATAAAATTGGTGACGATACACTTAAAGAATTTTCAAAAGTACTGTGTAGCAGTATACGCGGCACTGATTCGGTATTTAGATTTGGTGGTGATGAGTTTGCTTTACTTATTGAAGACCCTGAGTTTACAACTAATAAAGTGATTGCTGAGCGTATAATGTGCTTAGTAAGAAAATCGCCATTAATGTCTAAGTATAAAGTAACAACCAGTATTGGTTTTACTTTAGCTAACAGCCAAGATTGCGAAACTGAGATATTTGCTCGAGCCGATAAAGGTTTATACAAAGCAAAGGCATCAGGTAGAAACTGCGCAAAAGCATATTAGCCTTTACTTAACTGCATTAAATAAAAAAGCCTAGCTTCCCCCGCTAGGCTTTGCACTTACCAATTTATAAATAAACAACGCAGCACAAAAACCAAAAAAGAACCCGCTAATTAAATTAAGTAATGCGGTAATAGTAGCAAGCGGTGTAAATAATACTAAAAGCAGTGGCAGGCTCACGCCTAAAATAAAAAACAATCCACCTTTACCTAACCAATAAGCTAATAAAAGTACTGCAGATGCAATCCCACCAGCGACTGCATAACCTAACGTAACTATATTTAACTCAAGTAAAACATTAGCGATAACAGCAATAAGCGCTGTTATTAGCATACCCATTGGCGCTTTTGTTACTAACGATAAGCCAACATGCGGCTGTTTACTCATTTATTTACACTCCCAAAAAATACCATTTTCATCAACATGCTTAGCGCTTATAAAACAACCAACCACTTGAACTAATTCATCATTATAAAAAATAAGTGGCACACTGGCGCGTAGCCACGGCGCTATTTTTGCATCTTTAAACCAATGCTTAACTGTATTACTACCAGGCTTTTTAAGTGGTTTAATACGTGCGCTATTGCAATTAAAGCGCACTATTACTTGCTCATTTGAGTGTGGAGGTCTTACTCCAAAACCAATGCTTTTAATTAATAAGCGCCCGTCTGCAAGTTTTAGCTGTGAATGATTCAGCTCACTATCTGTTAATACTTCATTTGGTGTTACAAAATACAAATAACCTTGATGACGACGTATTTGCCCATCGAGCAAATCAATACGCATTTGTGCGTCGTTTTTTGCGCACATTGCTTGATTAATAATTTGCTCAAGCTGCTTTTGCGATGGCATGACTTGTGTAAATAATGTAAGCCACGCACGCACTATATTTGCAATACGCGCTGAGCTGTATTCGCTTATTTGGCTAATGCACAGTGCTTGGTGCTCGTTAATACACTTATTTAAATCAAGCTGAGTGTATTCATCAAGTAATGTTTGCTGTTGTTGTAGTAGCTCAATACTTCGTGCTGTACATTGTTCAAACCCAGTAAAACGCTCGGCTAACACAGGTACTATTTTTGAGCGTAAAAAGTTACGGTCAAAACTTTCATCTGTATTTGAGTCATCAGTTATGTGGTTAATATTAAAGCGCGCCGCAAACGCTTCTATATCGCTTCGCTTTACGTTTAACAATGGCCTAAAACATACACGGCCACTTTGCAGCAAACGCACTTGGTGCATGGCGCCAAGCCCTTTTAAACCCGAGCCACGCTTTAAGCGCAGTAAAAACGTTTCTACTTGGTCGTTTAAATGTTGGCCCAATAAAACAATGCTGCCTTGTGGGCTTAGCTCATCAAGTGCTTTGTAACGTGCATCGCGAGCTTGGGCTTCAAGGCTCGTACGCGACTGCTGCTCAATTACAACTTTTGCGACTTTAAAAGGCACATCAAGCTCAATACATACATTTTTGCAAAAGCGTTGCCAGTCATCGGCATACTGGCTCAAGCCATGGTGAACATAAATAGCCGATACATCAATTGCAGGGTTATCGGCTCTTAAAGCACTCATTAAATGCAGCAACACCACAGAATCAACACCACCAGAAAGCGCCACAGTAAAAACAGTGTTACCTTGCTCAATATAGCTATTTAGTGATTTTTTTAATTGCTGATAAATTGCTGTTGTATGCATATGGCCGCACTTTTATATAAAAACTCTGAACATTTTAAAGCAAAAAAGCCGCATAAGCGGCTTTTTTTAACAATTAATGTGTTTAGCAATAACCAAACGACATTAAACGTTTGTAACGTTGATCAAGCATTTCTTCAAGCGTAAGCGCTTGTAAGTCTGCTAGGTCACGCTTAAGGCGTACTTTTAAGTTACGTGCCATAGCATCGTAATTACGATGTGCACCACCTAGTGGCTCATCAACTAAGTTGTTGATTAAGTCTAGCTCTTTAACGCGCTCTGCAGTTACACCCATTGCTTCTGCTGCAAGCGGTGCTTTGTCAGCGCTTTTCCAAAGAATAGACGCACAACCTTCAGGCGAAATTACAGAATAAGTGCTGTACTGCAACATGTTAACTCTGTCGCCAACACCAATCGCTAATGCACCACCTGAACCGCCTTCACCAATAACTGTACATATTGTCGGCACTTTAAGTGACGCCATTACTTTTAAGTTACGTGCGATTGCTTCAGATTGACCACGTTCTTCAGCGCCAACACCTGGGTATGCACCTGGTGTGTCAATAAAGGTCATGATTGGCATTTTAAAACGCTCAGCCATTTCCATTAAGCGTAATGCTTTACGGTAACCTTCTGGCTTTGGCATACCAAAGTTGCGTTTAATTTTTTCAGCAGTATCACGACCTTTTTGTTGGCCAATAACCATTACCGGTTCGCCATCTAAACGCGCAATGCCACCTAAAATAGCTGGATCGTTAGCAAAAGTACGATCGCCAGCAAACTCGTCAAATTCCGTGAAAATGCGCTCGATATAATCTCGAGTGTAAGGACGCAACGGATGACGTGCTAACTGTGATACTTGCCAAGCGCCTAAATTAGAAAAAATCTCCTGTTTTTGTTTGGCACTTTTTTCTTTTAATTTGCTGACTTCCTCTTCTAACTCAAGGTCTAATTCGCCAGCGCGGCTGATACTTTGTAATTCTTCAATTTTTGCTTCTAATTCTGCAATTGGAAGCTCAAAATCAAGATAATTGAGGCTCATGCTCTAAACTACCTAATTAGTTAAATTCTAGTTCTACATCTTGCGCAGCCATTAGTGATAACTTATGGATTAAGTCGTCACTTGGCGTAACACACCATTCGATCCCAAGAGTTAATTGCGCCAACGCATCTGGACGTTGGTAATAAACCTTGATCGGACACGTTCCCATTTTATAGGGTTCGAGTACTTTTTGTAATTTATCGAAGAAACCTGCCTCGATTTGCACCATGTTCAGCGTCATTTTAATCGCTTTAATACGCTTTTCACGCGCTTGAGCAATGGTGTTTATTTCTCTGGCGGTCATTGTAATACCACCGGAGAAGTTATCAAAGCTGACCTGTCCAGATATTACCAAGATATTGTTAACTTGGAGCATATCTTGGTACTTTTCAAACTCGTCTGAATACAAGCGTACATCAATCCGTGCACTCTTGTCATCTAAAGTTACTAAGGCCCAACGATTTCCTTTTTTATTAATTAATACTCTAGAAGCAATCACCAAACCAGCGGCCGTTGCAAACACATCACGATTAGTTGGCTGTAAATCAACTATTTTTCCGCTAGTGTAATGCCTAAGCTCACGGCGGTACTGATTTATTGGATGCCCAGTTAAATAAAGGCCTAGCGTCTCTTTTTCGCCATCTAACCACTCGTTATCAGTAAGCCCTGTGGCTTTAATAAAAGCTTGTTCAACTTCATCAGGCTCAGTGGCTAATAAACCAAATAAGTCACTTTGTCCTAATTGCTCAGCTTTGTTGTGTTGATCGGCCGCACGCATAGCATCTTTTAAACTGGCTAGTAATGTAGCACGCCCAGATTGGGTTTTCTCTGGTCCTAATTGATCCAAAGCACCCGCGTAAATTAATTTTTCGGTAACACGTTTATTTAAGCGTTTTAAATCAACACGGGCACAAAAATCAAATAAATCTTTAAATGGGCCGCCTTTTGCACGCGCTTCTAGGATTGCATCAACCGGTGCTTCACCCACGCCTTTTATCGCGCCAATGCCGTAAACAATTTCACCTTCAAGGTTTACTGTAAACTTAAACTCACCTGCATTTACGTCTGGTGGTAATAAGGTGAGCTTCATGTTTTCACATTCATCCACCAAAATAACTATTTTGTCGGTGTTATCCATATCGGCCGACATTACCGCAGCCATAAACTCTGCAGGATGATGCGTTTTCATCCACAATGTTTGATACGATACGAGTGCGTAAGCTGCTGAGTGAGATTTGTTAAAACCGTAACCTGCGAACTTTTCTACCAAGTCGAAGATTTTTATCGCAAGCTCGCCGTCAATGCCGTTATTTCTTGCGCCATCTTCAAATGTTGAACGCTGCTTTGCCATTTCTTCGGGTTTTTTCTTACCCATTGCACGACGCAGCATGTCGGCGCCACCTAGCGTGTAACCTGCCAGTACTTGCGCAATTTGCATTACTTGTTCTTGATACAAAATAATGCCGTACGTTGGATCAAGTATTGGTTTTAAGCTTTCGTGCTGATACTGCGCATCTGGGTATGAGATTTCTTCGCGGCCCAGTTTTCGGTCGATAAAGTTATCTACCATGCCTGATTGCAGTGGACCTGGTCGGAACAAAGCCACAAGTGCAATCATATCTTCAAAGCAGTCGGGCTTAAGGCGGCGTACTAAGTCTTTCATACCACGCGACTCTAGCTGGAATACAGCGGTCGTTTCGGCTCTAAGTAGCAACTCAATACTTTTTTTATCATCCAGTGGAATGGTGTTTATATCAACGGGGTCTTTACCTTGGCGCTTCATGCGCACATTGGTCATATCGACCGCCCACTGCAATATAGTCAGTGTACGTAAACCCAAGAAATCGAACTTAACTAGGCCGGCTGTTTCTACATCGTTTTTATCAAACTGTGTTACTGGAAACTTACCTTCGTCGTCGCAATAAAGCGCAGCGAAGTCGGTAATAGTGGTTGGCGATATTACTACGCCACCCGCATGTTTACCGGCGTTACGTGTACACCCTTCAAGGATGCGACACATGTCGATTAAGTCTTTTACCTCATTGTCGCCATCGTAGGCTTCTTGCAAGCGCGGTTCTACATCAAACGCTTTGGCAAGTGTCATACCGGGGTCACCCGGAATCAATTTTGAAATTCGATCAACAAACCCGTAAGGATGGCCAAGCACTCGCCCTACATCACGTATTACCGCCTTTGCAGCCATGGTCCCAAAGGTAATAATTTGCGAAACCGCATCCCGACCATACAAAGCCGACACGTGATCAATTACTTCGTCTCGTCTATCCATACAAAAATCGACGTCGAAATCGGGCATTGATACACGTTCAGGGTTCAAGAATCGCTCAAAGAGTAAGTCAAACTCAAGTGGATCAAGGTCGGTAATTTTAAGCGCGTACGCAACTAACGAACCCGCACCTGAACCACGACCAGGTCCAACTGGAATATTATTATCTTTACTCCACTGAATAAACTCCATTACGATTAAGAAGTAACCAGGGAATCCCATTTGGTTGATTACACCAAGCTCAATTGCAAGACGCTCATCGTATTCAACACGTTTTACTTTTCTATCTTCTTCGTCTGGGAATAAAAACTGTAGTCGTTCTTCAAGGCCGTCTTGTGACACTTTAACTAAAAAGTCTTCAATTTTAAGCGAGCCGGTTGGGTAATCAGGTAAAAAGTAAGTACCTAATTGCACAGTTACATTACAGCGCTTAGCAATTTCTACGGTATTTTGTAGTGCCTCTGGAATATCGCTAAACAACTCAGCCATTTGCTCTGCTGTTTTTAGATATTGCTCTTCAGAGAACCGTTTAGGGCGGCGCTTATCATCGAGCGTGTAACCGTCAAAAATAGCAACACGAATTTCGTGCGCTTCAAAGTTTTCTGGCTTTAAAAACACCACTTCGTTGGTGGCTACAACCGGTAGTTGCTCTTTAGCAGCAAGCTCTACCGCCATGTGCAAGTAATCTTCTTCAAGCGGTCGATTGGTGCGAACAAGCTCTAGGTAGTAGTTATCGCTAAAATGCTGCTTATAAAAACTAACAACCGATTCAATTACAGTCGGATTATTTTTTAATAATGCTTTACCTAAGTCACCGTCTTTAGCGCCTGAGAGAATAATTAAGCCTGCTTTTAGCTCAACTAACCACTCGCGGTCAATCACAGGGCGATGAAATACATGCCCACGCTGATAAGCTTTAGATATCAGCAAGGTAATATTTTTATAGCCGTCGTTGTCTTTGGCTAATATAGTTAAGCGGCTTGGCTCATCAGGAAACTCTGGGCTACGAACCCAAAAGTCAGCACCCACTATAGGTTTAATACCCGCATTATGCGTGGCGCCATAAAAACGCACTAAACCACAAAAGTTCATTTGATCAGTAATTGCAATGGCTGGCATTTGCAGCTCTTGCGCTTTTGCGACTATTGGCTTTGTTTTAGCAAGGCCATCAACCATCGAAAAGTCTGAATGAACTCTTAAATGAACAAAATCAGGAGCAGCCATGCTTAGCCCTCACCATTGACTTGCGCCAAAACCCGCTGCACAGGTTTAAAGCTTTTACGATGCTCGTCAATTGCACCGTATTGTTCAAGTGCTGCAAAGTGCGCTTTAGTGGGATACCCTTTGTGCCCTGCAAAACCATATTCTGGGTGGCGTTTATCAAGTTCAAGCATTTCGTCATCGCGTGCTACTTTAGCTAAAATAGACGCCGCTGAAATTTCGGCCACTAAGCTATCACCTTTAACAACAGCTTGTGCTGGCATAGTGAGTTTTGGCAATCGATTACCATCTATAAATACAAATTCAGGTTGTGTGCTTAATGCCTCCACTGCGCGACTCATGGCAAGCATCGTTGCGTGTAGAATATTTAACTCGTCAATTTCTGTTGGACTGCAGCGTCCATACGCGTAGCACAATGCTTTTTCTTTTATTTCAACTGCAAGTGCTTGGCGTTTTTTATCCGTTAACTTTTTAGAATCTGCTAAGCCTGCAATTGGTTTAGTGGGATCTAAAATAACGGCGGCAGTGACTACATCACCAACAAGTGGGCCGCGCCCTACTTCATCTACACCAGCAATTAAGGATACATTGGGTCTATCAATCTGCATTTATTAACTCCGCCACAGCATTGGCTGCTTGTTCACTGGCATTTAATCTGATTTTTTCGTGAATAGCTAAAAAGCGTGCTTTTAGCTCTTTGTTATCTGTGTTGAGCATAGGGGTAAGTGCGTTTGTTAAGTTAGTCACATTACACTCGGTTTGTAAAAACTCAGGCACTAGCTCTTCGTCGGCTAATAAATTAGGCAGCGAAAAGTACTTAATATTAAACGTAAATAACGTTTTAAAAATCCAATAGCTCAAAGGCTTTATTTTATAGCCCACAACCATTGGTTTTTTATAAAGCATACCTTCAAGTGTTGCTGTGCCCGAGGCTAATAAAATAGCATCAGCAGCTTGCATCGCTAATTTTGATTGCCCATCAAGCAGGTTAACATTAAGGATTGGTGCGGTAGCGTTTAATATATCACTAAACTGCGCTTTGCGTTTTTCGTTAACCAACGGCACCACAATTTTAAGATTGGGGTTTTTAGCTTGCAACTGCGCGGCTGTTTTAATGTAAGTCTCGCTTAGCAAACCAACTTCAGAGCCTCGACTACCAGGTAGCAGCGCCAGTACTTTGTCATCAAGGCTTAAGCCGAGTTCTTCTCGTGCTTTAGTATCGTCGTGCTCAAGTGCTATGTCGTCAGCCAAGGTATGCCCCACAAATGTACATGGCACTTGGTGCTTATCGTAGAACTCTTTTTCAAATGGTAATAATGCTAACACTAAGTTAGTGGCTGCACTTATTGTATGAATGCGCTTTTCGCGCCACGCCCAAACAGACGGACTTACATACTGTACGGTTTTAATACCCGCATCTTTAAGTGGCTTTTCTACACGTAAGTTAAAATCCGGTGCATCAATACCTATAAATACATCAGGTGGGTTATCTACAAAATGCTGCACGAGTTGCTTACGTATTTTAAGCAAACGTGGTAAACGCCCTAGCACCTCAACAAGCCCCATAACCGAAAGCTCATCCATGTCGTAAAGTGTTTTACAGCCCTGCGCTTGCATTTTAGGTCCTGCTATTCCTTCAAAAATAGCGTCCGGAAAGTGTTTTTTAAGGGCTTTAATTAAGCCTTCACCTAAAATATCGCCCGACAGTTCACCTGCCACAATACCAATTCGTAGTTGTTTTTTATCTTTATTCATTTGATTTTATTTCACAAGTAAACCAGGCGTTCATGCTTGTTAGTTTACCGTGTTTTACTGTTTGGTTAAACGCTTTAAATAACTGGTTTTTTATCACCTAAGTTAAGGCTTTATGTTGTTTGTTTTTAATACTGATGTAGCATAGGAAATATATATTAAGTTTTACTAATATGTATGTTGACAAAGATTGCACAAACGTAAATACTATTACAAACTTTCAGTAATTACTGAAAGTTCATTAAATTTTAACTTTGCCAATAAAATGTTGCCCTGTTAATCCGTCACTCTCAAGGAGCCAATAATGATAGATGAAACCTTTGTGGATCTATCGCGATTACAGTTTGCTGTTACCGCTCTCTTTCATTTCTTATTCGTACCGTTAACGATAGGTATGACCTGGATTTTAGTTATTATGGAATCGGTTTATGTTATGACCGGTCGCGAAATTTATCGTGATATGACTAAGTTTTGGGGAAAATTGTTTGGTATTAACTTTGCAATTGGTGTGGCAACAGGCCTTACCATGGAATTTGAGTTTGGTACTAACTGGTCTTATTACTCCCATTACGTAGGTGATGTTTTTGGGGCTCCCCTGGCTATTGAAGGTTTAATGGCATTCTTTTTAGAATCGACCTTTGTGGGTATGTTCTTTTTAGGCTGGGACAGGCTTTCTAAACGCCAACATTTAGGCGCGACCTTTTTAATGGCCATTGGTACTAACATGTCGGCGCTGTGGATTTTAATTGCCAACGGTTGGATGCAAAACCCAGTAGGCGCTGAATTTAACTATCAAACCATGCGCATGGAAATGACCAGTTTTGCAGAGCTTGTGTTTAACCCTGTAGCCCAAGTTAAGTTTATTCATACTGTATCGGCAGGTTATGTAGCAGCGTCTATGTTTGTGCTTGGTATTAGTAGCTGGTACATATTGAAGGGTCGTGATTTAGCATTTGCTAAACGCTCTTTTTCAGTCGCATCAGGCTTTGGTTTAGCGTCAATTTTGTGTGTAATTTTACTCGGTGACGAATCAGGCTACGAAGTAGGCGAAGTCCAAAAAGTAAAACTTGCCACAATTGAAGCTGAATGGCACACAGAAGAAGCTCCGGCTGCGTTTACCGCATTTGGTTTTCCTGATTCAGAAGAGCAAGTAACACATGCGGCGGTTAAAATACCTTACGCACTTGGGTTAATTGCTACGCGCTCACTAGATGAGCAAGTAACGGGTATTAACGACCTAGAAAAACAACATGAAGTACGTATTCGCAACGGTATGATTGCTTATGAATACCTTACAAAACTTAGAAACGGTGAAGATACGCCAGATAATATCGCCAAATTTAATACTCTAAAAGATGATTTAGGCTATGGCTTGCTACTTAAGCGCTACACACCTGATGTTGTAGATGCTACTGAAGAACAAATTCAAAAAGCTGTTAAAGACTCTTTTCCTAAAGTAGGCCCTATGTTTTGGTCATTTAGGATTATGGTTGCCTGTGGTGTGGCCATGCTAGGTGTATTTATATTGGCATTTTACTACAACGCACACCGCGTTATTGAGCAAAAACGCTGGTTGTTATGGGCTGCCGTATTGAGTATTCCACTACCTTGGATAGCGATTGAGTTTGGCTGGATTGTTGCCGAGTATGGTCGTCAACCTTGGGCTATATCTGAAATACTGCCGACCTTTTTAGCCACGTCGTCACTAACAGTAAACGATATTTTAATTAGCTTAACTGGGTTTATTGTTTTCTATACTGGTTTAGCCATTGTGGAAGGCTGGCTGATGATCCGCTTTGTTAAGCAAGGGCCAAGCTCGCTACATACTGGTAAGTATCATTTTGAATTACCAAGCAAAGCTGATAAAACTGAAGGAGAGCAATCATGATTTTTGATTATGAAACATTAAAAATGCTTTGGTGGTTGATCATTGGTGTGCTGCTTATTGGTTTTGCTATTACCGATGGTATGGATATGGGCGTTGCTATGTTGCTCCGCCTCGTTGGTAAAACAGATTCAGAGCGCCGCACAGTAATAAACACAATTGGCCCGCATTGGGATGGTAACCAAGTATGGTTTATAACTGCAGGCGGCGCGTTATTTGCGGCGTGGCCTATGGTTTATGCAGCTGCATTTTCGGGCTTTTACTTTGCCATGATGCTAGTACTCTTTGCTTTGTTTTTTAGACCACTTGGATTTGATTACCGCAGTAAAGTAGACTCAAAACGCTGGCGCAATAACTGGGATTGGGGCTTGCTTGCAGGCAGCGCAATTCCAGCATTAGTATTTGGTGTTGCGTTTGGTAATTTATTTTTAGGCGTACCGTTTAATATTGATAACCTTATGCGTGTAAGCTACCAAGGATCATTTTTTGGCTTGCTTAACCCATTTGGATTACTTGCAGGTTTAGTGAGTATTACCATGTTAGTTGCGCATGCGGGTATGTGGTTACAACTTAGAACAGCAAGTGTGGTCGCAGAGCGTTCGGGTCAATATGGTCGCTATTCTCTTATTGTGTTTATCGTGTTATTTGCTGCAGCTGGTTTTTGGGTGGCTAACTTAACGGGTTACCAAGTTGTATCTATGGCTGATACACAAAGTCATGCAGACCCTTTAGCTAAAGTAGTCACTACAGCGCAAGGTGCTTGGTTAAGTAATTACAGCACTCGTCCGTGGACAATGACCTTCCCTATTTTAGCCTTTGCAATGGCATTAAGTGCACTTGTGTTTTCAAAATTAAATAAACCTGCACTTGGACTTATTTCAACAAGCTTAATGTTAATTGGCGTAATTATGACGGCCGGTGTTTCTCTGTTCCCATTTATTATGCCATCAAGTAATAACCCTAATATTAGCTTAACAATTTGGGATGCGGTATCGAGCCATAAAACGCTCAATATAATGTTTGTTGCAGTGTGTATTTTTGTACCACTAATATTGTCCTACACCACTTGGTGTTACGTAAAAATGTGGCGCAGAGTAACGGTAGAAGAAATTGAAAACAACACTCATGGTAGCTACTAAGGAGACTAAACAATGTGGTATTTCGCTTGGATTTTAGGTGTACTTTTGGCCTGTACCTTAGGTGTAATAAATGTAATGTGGTACGAATTTCATCAAAATAAAAACAGCATTGCTGATGATGAACAAGCCATGCACGATTTATTAAATGATGCTAACAACACAAAAGATGACGACTAACCCCCGGCCAGATCGCGCGCAGCAGCAATCACTGCGCGCTTTTTTAAAGCGTCAAAGTAAACCCACTGCAGTGTGGTTAAAGTTAAGCATTGCACTGGGTACTTTTAACGCATTACTGATGATTGCAGGTGCTTATTTACTGGCTCAAGCTATTCATAATGTAATGTTTGAAGGTAATAATTTAGCCCAAGTCACTCATTTATTATGGCCCTTAGCAGGCATTATTTTATTGCGCGCGGTGTTTTTAGCGTTAAGTGAGCGCTTAAGTGCATTTGCTGCGCTTAAAATAAAATCGGCTATGCGCCAAACACTTCTTCATAAGCTCAGCTTACTTGGGCCTAGTTATATAGAACAACACGGCCAAGGCGCTACATTAAATACCCTGCATAATGGCGTTGAAGCACTTCACGACTATTATGCTAAATACTTGCCAGGTGTTGCTTACAGCGCGCTTATTCCGCTGGCAATATTGGTAGTTATTTTTCCGACAGATTATAAAGCTGGGCTGATATTTTTATTAACCGCCCCACTTATTCCTTTTTTCATGATTTTAGTAGGCTCTAAAGCCGAAGCTTTAAACCAAAAACGCTGGAAGCAACTTGCTGTACTGGGCAATTACTTTTTTGACCGCGTGCAAGGTTTAACTCAGCTAAAACTATTTAATGCAACATGTACCGAGCTTAAACAAATAGCTAAAATTTCAGATGATTTTAGACACGCGACACTCGATGTTTTAAAAATCGCGTTTTTATCATCATTTGCACTTGAGTTTTTAGCCACTATTAGCGTGGCACTCGTTGCCGTAATTATTGGTTTTAGACTATTTTTTGGCACTCTTGATTTTGCCACTGGCTTTGTGGTGCTACTTTTAGCGCCTGAATTTTATTTACCACTGCGCCAACTAGGTAGTCATTACCATGCACGTTTACAAGGTATTAGTGCGGCGGCCGATATGGTTGCGATTTTAAATGCCCCACTGCCAAGTGACGTAAATGCGCCAGTAACTACCAGCACACCTGAAAACAATTTAACTTTAAATACAATTAATTCAATAAGTATTACCGACCTTAATTTTATATACCCTGGTAGTAACGAAGGGATTAAAAATATAAATTTAACATTGCCAAATAAAGGCTTAATTGCAGTTGTGGGCAGTAGTGGCTCAGGTAAAAGTACGTTATTTGATTGTCTATTAGGGTTTCACCCTGAGGTGATTAACAACCTATCTATTAATGATCAGAGTTTAAGTACAACCGATATTACTTACTTGCAAAATAATATTGCATGGATACCACAACAAGCGACGCTATTTTACGACACCATTGCTGCCAACATTAAATTGGCCAAACCCACTGCCACACAGCAAGAGCTTGAACACGCGGCAAAACAAGCTGGTGTGCTTGAATTTATTAATACCCTACCCGATGGTTTTAACACCCAGATAGGTGAGCAAGGTGAAGGGCTTTCTGGCGGTCAAAAACAACGTATTGCACTGGCTCGCGCATTTATAAAACAAGCACCAGTCTTAGTGCTTGATGAGCCCACTGCGCACCTTGATAGTCAAACAGAGCTGCTTATTCAAGATGCTATTAATGAATATGCTAAAAACAACTTAGTATTAGTTATTGCCCATAGATTAAATACCGTTAAACATGCCAGCAATATCATTGTGATGCACGATGGAAAAATAGCTGAGCAAGGTCACTTTGAAACACTTGCAGCGCAAAATGGTGCATTTGCTGACTTACTAAAAACGGCTGAACAAGGGGTGGTGCATGCGTAATTTTATTCGTTTATTAAAACTTTGTGCTCCTCATTACAAAGCTATGCTATTGGGTACATTTTTAGCGACGATTACGGTATTAGCTAATGTGGGCCTGTTGGCTATATCTGGCTGGTTTTTAGCATCAATGGCCGCTGCTGGTATTGCGGGCGTACAAATGAATTATTTTACTCCTGCCGGCACGATTCGTTTTTTAGCTATTGTGCGAACAGCATCGCGCTATGGCGAACGCCTAGTTACTCATAACGCCACGTTTTTATTACTAAGTGAAATACGTACCAATGTATTTGCAACGTTAAGCAAGCTTAACAATGTTGATTTAGCAATGAGCCGCAGCGCTGATCTAGTTAACCGATTACAAAACGATGTAGACGCACTCGACAAATTTTATTTAAACGTTTTACTTCCTATGCTGGTCGCTCTTTTAAGTGTGCCAATCATCATGCTGTTTATGTCGGCCTATAATGGCAACGTCGCCCTTATTTGCTTTACTGGCATTATACTTATTGGTGTGGTTATACCTGCCCTACTCAGCATAAAGCTCACTAAAAACAGCCATAAAGAAACACAACTTAGTGCACAACTTCGCTCTGAGCTTTCAGATACACTTACAGGCCTTAGAGAGCTTAGTATTTATCAAGCCCGTTCGCAGCAACTTAATAAGTGCGACGAATTAAGCGAGCAGTACAATCAGCAATTATTTATTCGCCACAAAGCACTGGCAAACTCAGATGGATTAAGCTTGTTGGTTGTTCAATTAGCCATGCTTGCTAGCATAGTAACCATTGTGCCGCTGGTTTACGCAAGCAGTATGGTAAATGTAGAACTTGCTATGTTAAGTTTATTTGTACTGGCAAGCTTTGAAAGCGTATTACTACTACCCAACGCGTTTATAGAGCTTCCAAATGTTTTAAAAGCAGCAAAGCGATTGTTTACACTTGAAGATAAAGCAGCTAGTACGCAAATTGAAAGTAAACATATAGACGTTGATGAAAACTTTAGCGCGCAAAATCACACGTTAGTACTTAACAATATTAGCTACCAATATGGTGAACAAAAAGCGCTAACTAATATCAGTTTTGAACTAATGCCTCAGCAAAAAGTAGCGATTGTAGGTAGAAGCGGCAGCGGTAAAACGACGCTTGTAAATTTACTTACTGGTTTATGGCCTTTGCAACAAGGCAGCATAACGCTAAACAATCAAAATAGCGTTGTTGACTTACATTCGTTAAATAATGATATACGCGCAAATGTTATAAATATACTCGCCCAGCAGCACCATATTTTTGATGGCACATTAAGTGAAAACTTACGTTATGCCGCGCCAAATGCAACTAAAGAGCAAATGATTGAAGCGCTCGCATTAGCTCAATTGAGCCCATGGTTTAATGATCTAAAAGAAGGTTTAAAAACACGATTAGGCACTGGCGGGCGTAACGTGTCGCAAGGTCAATCTAGGCGTATAGCCATTGCCCAAGCATTACTTAAAAACCCTACTATTTTAGTTCTTGATGAACCAACAGAAGGTCTTGATAATCAATCTAAGCAAGGGGTAATGCAAGCAATAATGCATGTTATGAATAACGCCAGCGTGCTGACAATTACGCACGATCCCGCTCTACTTGCTCAAATGGATAATGTTGTATGGTTAGAAGGCGGTAAAGTAGTCGCACAAGGCTCTCATAAAGAGCTCAGTAGCACTTATCCCGACTATATTGCGCTAACTACCCGGTTTTAAAACCGTTACTGATACATCAATAACGCCGACTTTAGGGTCGGCTATCTTTTCAAACATACTCTTTGATAAATCAATAATACGACCTCGCACATACGGGCCTCTATCGTTAATTCTTACCGTGACTGATTTATTATTAGCGAGGTTGGTAACAACGACCTTAGTGCCAAAGTCGAACTCTAAATGGGCTGCTGTGGCGGCTTGTTGGCTAAAGCGCTCTCCGTTGGCAGTTGTTCTCCCGTGATATTTGTCAGCATAAAAAGATGCTTTACCAACTTGAGTAACCTCTCCAGTAGATGATTTAACAATAGGTTGGCTACTACAAGCGGCTAACGCTGAAGTAATAAAAAGAGTGACAACTAACTTAGGTAAACGCATAGGATGACTTTTATTATACAAATTAGATGCATACTAACTTGAGCTCGCTGAGTATTAACTGAATTAGGTCTAAACCGTGGGCAATAAAAAACCACCTTCGATTTATCATCTAGGGTGGTTTTTTTATGCTTAGAGCAAAACGCGCGAATTATCTTACAATGCCGCGCTCTGAGCTTTTAACAAAGTCGACCATCAATTTCACAGCAGGGTACTTTTCAGCATCTTCACTAAGCGATTCAATCGCTTCGTCTGCACCTAAGCTTTTACGGTAAAACGCTTTGTATGCACGTCGTACAGCCATAATTTCATCACTTTCGAAACCACGACGTTTCATGCCTTCTTTATTGATAGCGGCAGGGCCTGCTGGCATACCAATGGTAGTAACAAAAGGTGGTACATCTTTGTTAACACCTGAATACATACCAATAAAGGCATGTGCACCAATTTTACAAAACTGATGAACTCCCGAATTACCACCTAAGATAACCCAGTCGCCTACATGTACATGGCCGGCCACACTTGCATTGTTAGCAAAAATTACGTTATCGCCAATTACCGCGTCATGTGCAACGTGTGTATAAGCCATAAATAAGTTATTACTACCAATTTTAGTAACGCCTTGGTCTTGAATTGTACCACGGTGAATAGTGGCACATTCACGGATAACATTGTTATCACCCATGATTAATGTGGTTGGCTCGTTGTTGTATTTTTTGTCTTGGCAGGCTTCGCCCACAGACGCAAACTGAAAAATATGATTGCCAGAGCCAATAGTTGATGGCCCTTTAACAACAACATGAGACTCAATAATACAGTTATCACCGATAACAACATCATTGCCAATATAACTATACGGACCAACTGAGACATTGTTACCTAGTTTAGCGCCAGGTTCGATTATTGCTGTAGAATGGATCACTATTAAAACTCTCTTCTCGCACACATAATTTCGGCACTACACACTACTTTGCCGTCGACTCTAGCTTCTGCTGCAAACTTCCAAATGTTGCGACGTTCTTTTAAAAACTCAACATGAAGGTGCATTGTATCACCTGGGATCACTGGCTGTTTAAAACGTGCGTTATCAACAGCAGCAAATAAATATAATTCGTTTTCACTACGATTTTCTACTGTTTTAAAACCTAATAAACCCGTGGCTTGCGCCATTGATTCTAATATTAGCACACCAGGAAAAATTGGCTGATTTGGGAAATGGCCAGTAAATATAGGTTCGTTTATAGAAACATTTTTAATAGCATGTAAAGATTTGCCAGGTGTAAAATCAATAACACGATCAATTAATAGCATCGGGTAACGGTGCGGTAATAAACTTAAAATTTCTTGAATATCAAGGCTATTTAATTCGTTTGCCAAAATAGCATCCTTATTAGTGTTCAACGTTATGACTTAGCCAATGCTTCCAGCGCTTTAAGACGAGATTTCATGTCTGAAAGGTTACGCAAGTGAGCTATTGATTTACGCCATTCTTTGTTTGTTGTATGGGGCATACCAGATGAGTAAATACCTGGTTCGGTGATTGATTTTGTCACCATACTCATGCCGGTAATTATAACACCATCACATACAGACATGTGACCATTAATTGCAACCATGCCACCAATTTGACAGTTTTTGCCAATGGTAACGCTTCCTGCAAGTACGGTGCAGCCCGCGATTGCGGTGCCTGAATTAACTTCAACGTTGTGCGCTATTTGACACTGATTATCGATAATAACATTGCTATGGATAATGGTATTGTCCAGTGCGCCACGATCAATTGTCGTGCTTGCACCAATTTCAACTTTGTTACCTATGATCACTGAACCAAGCTGAGGTATTTTTACCCATTGCCCGCGTTCGTTCGCATAGCCAAACCCATCACTACCTACAACACTATTTGCTTGAAACAAACAATCTGAACCAATTTCAACATCGTGATAAATAGTCACACTAGACCAAAGCTTAGTGCCAGAGCCTATTTTAACACGTTCTCCGATAAAACTGTTCGGACCAATTTGCGCATTGTCACCTATCACCGCATCAGCTTCAATGACTGCATTAGCCCCTATAGCGGCGCTGTCACTAACAATCGCTGTTGAATGAACCGTAGCACTTGGATGAATACCCGTCGAGGCTGAGCGTGGTGTTGTATCCATAAATTGCGCTAATTTTGCGTAACTTACATACGGGTTAGCAACAATAATTTTGCTACCACTAAAGTACTGAGCATCGGCTTGGCTTACTATTACAGCGCTAGCTTGAGTAGTTTCAAGTTGCGAGCGATATTTTGAGTTCGCTAAAAATGCAATATGCCCAGAATGGGCATTTGCAAGTGTCGCTATTTTTTTTATTTCTAAAGCGCCATCACCCTGAAGTTCGGCGCCTAGAAGTTCCGCAATTTGCGAAAGCGTATAATTTTGCATAGAGTGATTATTTCTTACTAACTGCAGCTACAACTTTAGACGAAAGATCAGTTACTTCTTTAGGGTTAAAGTAAATTGTTGTGTCTTTTACTTTAACTTCGTCGAAGTCGCCCTCTTTAGCAATTTCTTCAATTGTTTTGATTATCACACCTTGAACTTTAGCAAGCTCTTGGTTTTGGCGCGCTTTGATTTCTTGCTCTAAAGGACGACCTTGTTCAGCAAGATTTTTTTGCATGCCTTGAATTTTATCACGTAGTGCATCTTTTTGAGCTTGGCTCATAGTTGTACTTTCACGTTTAAATTTTTCAGCTTCAAAACGAATATCGCCTTGTAACTTTTCAAGCTCTTGACGACGTTCAGCAAACTCAGTTTGTAAAGACTGTTCAATTTTAGCCATTTGAGGAATTTGCTTGTAGATTTCCTGCATATCAACAATACCTACTTTGTGTGCAAATGCATTCACAGAAGTACCCATCATTAAAGTTGCTAAAACTGCTACAGCTGTTGATTTAAATAATTTTTTCACAAAAAACTCCTTTAGAAAGTGTTACTAATGTTAAAGCTGATGGTTTTCGTATCGTCATCTTCTTCTTTTTGCAATGGATACGCAAAACTGATCAGCATTGGACCCATTGGAGAGATCCATTGTAATGAAAGACCGGTTGAAACCCTAAAGCGCATTGGGTCTGAATAGTCATCTAATTTAGCACGTTCATCAACGCCTAAGTTTTGATAGCGGTCTACGTTAAACTCAGTATCCCATACGTTTGCAGCATCAACAAAGAAGCTAGTACGTACAGAGCTGGTATTTTCTTCATCTAAGAATGGCGTAGGAACAATTAGCTCCATACCTGCCACTGCTTTAGCATTACCACCAATACGGCCTTGTGGCACTAGAATATCAAATTCTGATGCGCCACCAATGCTACCGGTTGTAGTACCGTCTGCACCTGGCGTACCCGGAATAGACTGCGGTATACGCGATACAGCACGTGGTAATATTGTATTACGGTCAAAGCCACGAAGTTCCATTTCCGTTATACGGAAGTATTCTTGGAATGGCAGTGTTTGCTCATACCCGTTTGTAGAACCATAACCATTACCATAACCAAGCGCTGCACGCGTTGAGAATACCCAACGGTGGTCATTTGATATAGGCCAGTAAAAACGCGAATCGTAATTCAGTTTAAAGTACTGAAGATCTGAGTTAGGCGTTGTTGCTGTTAAGTTTAGAGTTTGACGCGAACCCGCTGTTGGGAATAAACCACGGTTAACTGTAATACGCGACCAACCAACACTCAGCTCATACTTAGTAAAGTCAAAGCCTGCATCTGGGTTGTCTGGATCTAAGAATGTTTCACGAAGTACACGCGTTTGCTCGTACTCTGCAATATCCGAAAGCTCTTCTTTAATCCAACGGGCGCCAAAGTTAACACGATTTACAGCATCAATTGGAAAACCAATATTTGTGCCTAAACCATAACTTTTTGATTTGTACTCAACAAGGCTAAATTTACTTGCATCGTAGTTTCTGTAAAAGATGCTACTGCCTTGCGATACACCATCTGGCGTAAAGTATGGGTCTGTGTACGATAAGCTTAAGCTTTCAGAACCTGTAGACGTATTAAGGTTTAAACCAATTTGGTTACCTGTGCCTAAAAAGTTAGATTCTGTTACACCAATATTAAACTGCAGACCTAAGTAAGAACCATAAGCAAGACCAGCATTAAAGCTACCCGCTGATTGCTCTTTTACAGTAAAGTCTACATCTACTTGGTCATCCACACCTGGTACAGGCACTACGTTAAAATCAACAGTTTCCATATAAGGCAAACGTTGAATTTGTAGTTTTGAACGCTCAAGGTTTTGATTAGATAACCAGGCGCCTTCAAGTTGTGTCATTTCACGGCGAAGTACTTCATCAGCTGTATTTTGGTTACCACCAACAATAATACGACGAACGTATACACGCTTACCTGGATTAACCGATAGTGTTAGTTGTACTTCTTGCTTTTCGTCGTCAATTTCTGGAATTGTACGCACTTCAGCATTAGCGTAGCCAAAACGTGCTAAGTAGCTTTTAATAAATTCTTCTGACGAAGTAACGACTGAGCCATTGTAAAGCTCACCCGCTCTAAGTGGGATAACACTTTTAATTAAGTCTTCACGGCCAAGCAAGTCACCAATAAAGTCAAAGCCTTTAACGGTATATTTTACGCCTTCGGTTAAGTTAGCTGTAACGTAAACTGATTCACGTTCAGGGCTCACTGATACTTGCGTTGAATCGATATTAAAACGTAGGTAACCACGGTCTAAATAATAACTACGAATTTTTTCTAAATCGCCTTCAATGGTTTGCTTTTGGTAGCGATCGCTACCCATAAACTGCCACCAAGGTAAATCTTGCTGCGATTCAGCAAGTTTAAGAAGCTCTTCATTAGAAAAAAGTTCATTACCCACTAAGTTAATTTGTCGGATAGAAGCTGCATCACCTTCATCAAACTCTAATTTAAGTTTAACGCGGTTACGAGGCAACTTAGTAATACTGATATCTACTTTAGCGTTGTATTTACCAATACTGTGGAAAAACTCAACTAAGCCCTTTTCGATACTATCGATAACGGTTTTATCAAGTGGTTCACCTTGGCGAATATCTTGCTGATCAAGAGACTCATTAAGCTGCTCGTCTTTAATGTCTTTATTGCCTTCAAACTCAATGAAGCTGATGGTAGGACGTTCCGTTACTTTAAAAATAACGTTGTTGCCATCACGAAGGGCTTTTATGTTATCAAAGTGCCCAGAACGATAAAGTGACTTTATTGTTTTTGAAATCGTATAGTCATCAACATTATCGCCTACGTTAATAGGAATATGTGTTAGCGCTGCACCAAGTGCTACACGCTGTAAACCTTCAACTTTCAGGTCTTCAACAATAAAGGAGTTTTGGCCTAGGGCTGCAAAACTTGCACCCAATAAACTTGTTACTGCCAAATGTTTTTTTATAGCCATTTTATTATCTTTATCCTTTACAACTGTATTACCGCATAACACCCTACTAAAGTGGTGCTTTACAATCGTGTTCTAATTAGTAATTTGCCACGCTGTAAAACTACAAACGCGATACATCATTGAACAAAGCGAAACATGTTAGAAAAATGAGCAACAAGGCGCCCACTTTAAAACCAAACTCTTGTGTCTTTTCAGAGACCGGCTTTTTACGAAAAAGTTCAATTATGTAATACATTAAGTGTCCACCATCAAGTACTGGTAAGGGTAATAAATTAAATACACCCAAGTTAACGCTTATTAAGGCTAAAAAGCTTAAAAAGGCCACTAACCCATAGCTTACGCTAGTTCCAGCGCCTACTGCAATGCCCACAGGGCCACTTAAATTCTTAACCGAAACCTGGCCTGTAATTAAATTACCAATCATGTCAAAACTGAGTGTAATTAAGCGCCACGTTTCTTTTGTGCCTCGCACGATACTATCGAGCGGGCCGTAATGTCTAGTCTCTACATAACCATCAGGCCATTGCTGTACAACAGGAGCAACGCCTAAAAAGCCTTGCTCAATACCGTTATTATCAATGCGCCCTTTAGGGGTTACTGTAATGGCTTTTATAGTATCTTGTCTTTTTACACTAAATTGTAAAGATTTGTTAGCTGATTGCGTAATAAGATTAACTAATTGCTGCCAATTGCTTATTGTTTCACCGTTTACAGCCAAAATTGTGTCATTAACTTGTAAATTAGCGTGTTCTGCAGCTGAGTCTTTAGTTACGGCGGCAATTGTTAAAGTTGCTTGAGGTCTAAACGGTACAATACCTAACGAGCTTAATGGTGGCACGTCTTGCTGATCTAATTTCCACCCCTCTAAATTAAGCGTTTTAACACGTGGTTGAAGGTTTTTATCGCGCACTATCACTTCAACGCTTTCTTCACCTAAATTAGACATAAGTGCAAACGTGGCATCTTGCCAGGTCGTTATATCATCATCACCAATTTTTATAATATGTTGAGAAGGCATAATGCCCGCTTGCTCTGCCCGGCTACCCTCGGTAATACTACCTACCACAGGCTTTACCGACTGCACACCCACCATATACATTACTGCAAGAGCAAAAATGGCAAACAAAAAGTTGGCCATTGGACCCGCTGCAACTATGGCAATACGTGCTTGTACAGATTTAGCGTTAAACGATAAATGACGTTGGTTTGCCGGCACGTCATCAACACGTTCATCAAGCATTTTTACATAACCGCCTAATGGAATAGCGGCAATCACGTATTCGGTATTATATTTATCGTGCCATTTTAACAGTGGCTTACCAAAACCAATTGAAAAACGCAGCACTTTAACGCCCATTTTTCGTGCAACCCAAAAATGGCCATATTCATGTATGGCCACTAAAATGCCAAGCGCTAAAATAAATGAGCCAAGATTCCAAAAAAAATCAAACATATTAATGCGTCACTTTTGTTATAAATTCTGAAGCGCTAATACGCGCTAATTTATCGCACTCTAAAATTTCATCTAAGCTTTGTACATTGGTATACGTTGCAGATTCAAGCGTTTGTGCATTTATTTTGTATATATCAGTAAAACCAATTTTACCGTTTAAGAATGCACTTACTGCTATCTCATTTGCAGCATTAACCGTTGTAGTCGCGCCCTGCCCTGCACTACACGCATCAATCGCTAATTGTAAATTTGGATAGCGAGAAAAGTCAGGCTTGGTGAATGAGAAATCACATATATCAGAGAAGTTTAACGGTTTAACGCCTGCATTAATTCGCTCAGGGTATGCAAGTGCATGGGCAATTGGTGTGCGCATATCAGGGTTACCCATTTGCGCTAAAATAGAACCGTCATGATATTGCACCATTGAGTGAATAATACTTTGTGGATGAATCACTACGTCTATATCACTGGTGTCGCAATTGAATAACCACTTAGCTTCAATAAACTCTAAGCCTTTATTCATCATAGTGGCCGAGTCTACTGATATTTTTTGACCCATCGACCAGTTAGGATGCGCCACGGCTTCACTTACAGTTACATCTTTTAGTGTGTTTATATCGCGCGTTAAAAACGGGCCACCAGAACCGGTAAGCAAAATTTTACTTACGCCATGTTGCTGTAAATTTTGATCGCCTTTGGCACTTTGTAACGAAGAAGGTAGACATTGAAAAATAGCATTATGTTCGCTATCAATTGGCAGCAAGGTCGCTTTATGTTGTTTAACTTTATCAATAAACAACTGACCTGACATAACTAACGATTCTTTATTAGCAAGGAGTACTTTTTTACCTGCTTCTACTGCACTTAATGTTGGCAGTAAACCAGCTGCACCTACAATTGCCGACATCACGACATCAACATCTGGGTGAGCACATAAGTCGCACATTGCTTGCTCGCCGTGCATAACAAGCGTTTGGCATGGTGTATTAGCTAAATAAGCAGATAACTGCTCAGCGGCTTGCTGGGTAGCCATAATCGCATAAAGTGGTTCGTGTTCAATACACAGCTCAGCCATTTTTTTTGCGTTTTGCCCTGCAGCTAAAACAAAAACATCAAATAACTCTTTATTGCGCGATACAACATCTAGTGTACTTAAACCAATTGAACCTGTTGCGCCTAAAATAACCAGCAATTGCTTTTGGCTCATAAACTAAGAGTCCACGCATAGCACATTACAAACATTGGAGCTGCAGCCGTTAAGCTGTCAATGCGATCTAAAATACCGCCGTGCCCAGGTAAACAACGGCCGCTATCTTTTAAACCAGCTTCACGTTTAAACATGCTTTCAAGTAAATCACCTACCGCAGAGAACAATGCAATAAATGCAGTCATTATCGCGTAGATAGGCCAAACACCTAAATCAACATCGGTAAAGTGACAAAATGCTAAAACAAAAATGATAGAAGCGACTACACCGCCTGCTAAGCCTTCAATTGTTTTATTAGGGCTCACTTTTGGCATAAGTTTATGCTTACCAAAGCTCTTACCTGAAAAATAAGCACCAACGTCTGCACTCCACACAATACCCAATACGACTAAAATAAGTACAGAGCCAAAATGTGTTGATTCAGCATATTGCGCACTGCGCAGCGTATTTAGTGCAAGCCATAACGGCACAAGTGTTAATAAACCTGCAATGCCGCGCATTACTAGACCTTCATTCCACGCTTTAGCCATTTCTGGATAGCGCCAAATTAAATAACTAGCAACAATCCACCAAGCAAACGAAAGCGTAAATAAGTAATTCGCATCACCTACTAGCTTGCCACTTTCCCATAGTGATTCAATAGGCCAATGTAAATTAAGCAGGCCTAGTAAGGCTGCAATCAATACAACAAAAGCACCACGTTTGAGCTTATCGCATAAACCCATAAACGCAGACCATTCCCATGCGCCTAATAATACTATTGCACCGGCAAAGTAACTAAATAACGTAAGCGGTGTATAAAAAACCAAAGCTAATGCCGATGGTGCAAGCACAAGTGAGGTTAAAATTCGTTGTTTTAACAAAATGTGACCCTTATTCTATTTAGGTTTGAGCGAGTAATTGTTTTATTTGTTCGCCCGTACAACCAAAACGTCGCTCTCTGGCAACGTAACACGCTATAGCCTCAGCAAATGCTGCTTCATTAAAATCAGGCCAAAGTGTTTCGGTAAAGTAAAGTTCTGCATAAGCAACTTGCCATAGTAAAAAATTACTAATACGAACATCGCCACCAGTGCGAATAAGTAAATCAGGTTCTGCCTGATCTGCCATGCTCATATGCTGTGCTAAGCGCTCTTCTGTAATATCTTCTGCGTTGAGTGTGCCTTGCGCAACTTGCAAAGCAAGTTGTTTAGCCGCGTTAGCCATATCCCAACGACCACCGTAATTAGCTGCAACATTTAAGCGCAATCCGGTATTATTTTCAGTCAGCTTATGTGCAGCGTCTACCTTGCTACGTAATCCTTCAGAAAATCGTGATAAGTCTCCAATAATGGTCAGTTTTACATTGTTTTTATGAAGCTTTTTAACTTCCTTTGTTAAAACAAATAAGAAAAGCTCCATTAAAGTGTTTACTTCGTCTTCAGGGCGGCGCCAGTTTTCACTACTAAAAGCAAATAAGGTTAACGATTGTATCCCTAATTTAGTACAAAACTGAACAGATTGACGAACTGCGTCTACGCCTTTTTTATGCCCATACACACGAGGTCTATTTCTAGCTTGCGCCCAACGTCCGTTCCCATCCATGATGATAGCAACATGTTTGGGTAAACATTGCTGTGAAATTGTGTCAGCATCTAGAACCATAAATATCGAGTATTCCATAAAAAAACGCCGCCTAGTATACCCTAGACGGCGTTTCAAAACTAATAATTTTAATAGGTCCTGTCGACCTTTCAGGATTGTAATTTATTCAATCTAGGCAGAACCCTTTGGGCAGCGCGTTTTTAGATTTTATGCATTCCTATCGCCTAATAATGGGAAATAACCACACTACGTAGGCTCTGCCTTGCCTTAAAACCAAACACACTACTGCAAATTTAACCTCAAAAGATAAACAGGGACTTACTTAGATTTCCATTAACTCTGCTTCTTTAGCAGCTAATAGAGTATCCATTTCTTTGATAAACTTATCTGTAAGTTTTTGAATCGCATCATCTGATTGACGCGCTTCATCTTCAGATATTTCTTTATCTTTTAATAAACCTTTTACATCGCCATTAGCATCACGACGAATGTTACGAATAGCAACACGACCGCCTTCAACTTCGCCACGTACAATTTTGATTAGGTCTTTACGACGTTCTTCTGTAAGTGGAGGAAGTGGTACACGAATAACAGTACCTGCCGACATAGGGTTTAAACCTAAGTCAGACGCCATAATTGCTTTTTCAACAGCTTGCGCTAAAGACTTATCAAATACACCAATAGCAAGTGTACGAGAATCTTCAATTGTTACGTTAGCAACTTGGTTTAAAGGCGTTGGTGCACCGTAGTACGACACCATAATGCCATCTAGGATTGCAGGATGTGCACGGCCAGTACGAATTTTAGATAATTGGCTACCTAGTGCAGTTACACTTTTTTGCATGCGCGCTTGCGCGTCTTTTTGAATATCGTTAATCACGGTTTAATCCTAATTATTTGATTATTTCATCTGAGGCTTGTGAAGAAATAAGTGTTCCTTCTTCTTCACCCATAATTACGCGTTTTAGCGCGCCTGATTTATTCATATTAAATACGCTCAATGGCATATTGTGATCGCGGGCTAGAGTAAATGCCGCTAAATCCATAACTTTTAATTCTTTTTCAATGATTTCATTGTAGCTTAAGTGGCTGTAAAGCGTCGCTTCTGGGTTTTTAACAGGATCATCACTGTACACGCCATCCACTTTAGTCGCTTTAATTACTGTATCCGCTTCAATTTCGATACCGCGTAAACACGCTGCAGAATCGGTAGTAAAAAATGGGTTACCGGTGCCTGCTGCAAAAATAACAACGCGGCCAGTTTTCAATAAACTAATTGCTTCAGCCCAGTTATAAGCGTCACATACACCATTTAGCGGAATAGCCGACATTAAACGACAGTTTACAAATGCACGGTGTAGCGCATCACGCATTGCAAGGCCATTCATAACCGTTGCAAGCATACCCATGTGGTCGCCTACTACGCGGTTCATGCCTGCTTCTGCAAGTGAACCACCGCGTAAAAAGTTACCTCCACCAATAACTAAACCCACTTCTACGTCAAGCTCTACTAGCTCTTTAATTTCTTGTGCCATACGGTCTAAAACTTTAGGGTCGATGCCGAAGCCTTCGTCTCCCATTAAAGCTTCACCACTTAATTTGAGAAGAACACGTCTAAAAATAGGTTTGCGATTGATAGTCATAGTATAGGGGCCAACTTTTATTGAATTATGGATAAAAAATAACCGCGCTTATGTTAAACATAAAAGCGCGGTTATTTTAAAGAATTTCTAGCTGTGAAGCAAAACCAAATAGTACTTTAATTGCATCTAATTTCCTTTTGCATCACAAATAGTTAATCTTACTGACCTTTAGCAGCTGCAATTTGAGCAGCAACTTCAGCAGCAAAATCTTCTTCTTTCTTCTCGATACCTTCACCAACTTCTACACGTACAAAGCCAGTAACTGTTGCGTTTTTCTCTTTAAGAATATCGCCAACAGATTTTTTAGGGTCCATGATGAAAGCTTGACCAGTAAGAGAAACCTCACCAGTGAATTTTTTCATGCGACCAACAACCATCTTCTCAGCGATTTCAGCAGGCTTGCCTTCATTCATCGCGATTTCGATTTGTACTTGCTTTTCTTTTTCTACAACGTCAGCTGGTACGTCAGAAGGAGTTAAGTACTCTGGACGTGAAGCAGCAACGTGCATTGCAACGTGCTTAAGTGTTTCTTCATCAGCAACACCTGCAACAACAACACCGATACGGTCGCCATGACGGTACTCAACTAGGTTTTCACCAGCGATGTACTGCAGACGACGTACGTTGATGTTTTCGCCAATTTTAGTTACTAGCTCAACACGGTCTTCTTCAAACTTAGCTTGTAAGTCTTCGATAGTAAGAGTGTCAGCAATTGCAGCTTCAGCAACTTTATCAGCAAATGCTAAAAAGCTTACGTCTTTTGCAACGAAGTCTGTTTGACAGTTAACTTCTACTAGTACTGCAACACCAGCGTTTTGCTTGATGATGATAGTACCTTCAGCAGCAATGTTACCTGCTTTTTTAGCAGCTTTAGCAGCGCCACTTTTACGCATGTTTTCAATCGCTAACTCGATGTCGCCATCAGTCTCAGTTAACGCTTTTTTACAATCCATCATGCCAGCGCCTGTGCGCTCGCGTAATTCTTTAACTAGGGCAGTAGTTACAGCCATTAGTAAATCCTCAAATCTGAAATCTGGTTTAGATAAGCGGGTTACCCGCTCTACAAGAATAACAAGTCTTCACCTTAAAAAGATGAAGACTTGATGATAGCTAATTACTCAGCTTCAACGAAATCGTCTTTCTCAGCTTGAGCAACGATGTTATTCTCGCGACCTTCAGTGATAGCAGCTGCAACAGCGCTAGTGTAAAGGCTTACAGCACGGATAGCATCATCGTTACCAGGAACGATGTAATCAACGCCGTCTGGGTTAGAGTTAGTATCAACGATTGCAACAACAGGGATACCTAGGTTGTTTGCTTCACGGATAGCAATGTGCTCGTGGTCAGCATCGATAACGAAAAGCGCGTCTGGAAGACCGCCCATGTTTTTGATACCACCAAGGCTCTTTTCAAGCTTTTCCATTTCGCGGTTAAGCATTAACGTTTCTTTCTTAGTTAATTTCTCGAAAGTACCGTCTTGGCTTTGTACTTCAAGGTCTTTAAGACGCTTGATTGATTGACGTACAGTTTTCCAGTTAGTCAACATACCACCTAACCAACGGTGATTTACGAAGAACTGATCGCTTTCTAAAGCAGCTGCTTTAACTGCGTCGCTTGCTGCGCGCTTAGTACCAACGAAAAGAACTTTACCTTTGTTAGCTGCAGCACTTGATAAAAACTTAAGTGCGTCGTTGAACATTGGTACAGTTTGCTCAAGGTTGATGATATGTACACGGTTACGTGTGCCGAAGATGAAAGGCTTCATCTTAGGGTTCCAGTAACGTGCTTGGTGACCAAAGTGAACACCAGCTTGAAGCATATCGCGCATTGAAACGTTTGCCATTTTATAGATCCTCTATAGTTGTTTAGGGTTAGGCCTCCACATATCCCATAGCACCAACACCGAAGTAATTAAACTTCAAATGCACCCAAGTGTATGTGACGATACGTGTGTGTGTTAAAATAAAATTGTGTTTGCCTTAAATACAAAAAATCATTTAAGAATTTATTTGTAAAAAGACGGCGCGCTTTATACCATATTAAAATTAAATACTCAACGTCGCGTGCAAAATTTGTTCGGCGATAAATGTTAGAAACTCAACTTTGGAGCCTCAATGAGCGCTATTATCAAGACCCCTGAAGAAATAGAGAAAATGCGCGTAGCTGGGCGCTTAGCGGCCGATGTACTTGAAATGATCGGCCCTCATGTAGTGCCGGGTGTTACCACCGATGAGCTAAATACACTTTGTCATGATTATATTGTTAATGTGCAACAAGCAATCCCTGCTCCGTTAAATTATCATGGCTTTCCAAAATCAGTTTGTACGTCAGTTAATCATGTTATTTGTCACGGAATTCCAAATGACAAAGCATTAAAAGAAGGCGACAGCGTTAATATTGACGTCACTGTCATTAAAGATGGCTACCACGGCGATACTTCTAAAATGTTCCACGTTGGTACACCAAACATCCAAGCTAAGCGTCTTGCAGAAGTAACACAAGAAAGCTTATACCTTGCTATTAAAATGGTAAAACCAGGTGTGCGCTTAGGTGATATTGGCTCTGCTATTCAAAAATATGCAGAAAGTTTTAATTACTCTATTGTTCGTGAATATTGCGGCCACGGTATTGGCGCAGGATTTCATGAAGAACCACAAGTAATGCACTACGGTAAAGCGGGTACTGGCGAAACTTTAAAAGCGGGCATGTGCTTAACAATTGAACCAATGGTTAATGCGGGTAAACGCCAATGTAAGCTACTTAAAGATGATTGGACTGTAGTAACTCGCGACCGCAGCTTGTCTGCACAGTGGGAACATACTTTATTAGTGACTGAAAATGGTGTTGAAATTTTAACGCTACGATCAGATGATACTATCGACAGGATCATAGAACACTAATAATAAATAAGAAATTAGGAGCCAGCCCACGTGGCATTACCCAACAAAGTAAAAAAGTTGCTCAGCGATGCAGAGCAACTTAGTGATTATCGCGATTGTTCTAGCTATTTTTATAAATGGTTACATAACGAATTTTCTAAACAACCGGTTGGGAATTTAATTAATGCCCGGGCTGAGTTTATTGACCGCCTACTAATTAAGCTTTTTCATGTTTACGACTTAGCGCGCGAACCTGATTTAGCACTAATAGCAGTAGGCGGATACGGACGTGGCGAGCTACATCCCTACTCCGACATCGATTTTTTATTGCTTGTAACTAAACCACCAAGCGAAGAAATATGCGAAAAAATAGGCCAGTTTGTCACCATGCTATGGGATCTCAACTTAGAGATTGGCCACAGCGTGCGCACGATAGAACAAGCCATTGAGCAAAAACGTGAAGACGTTACTTTTGCCACCAGTTTACTCGAAAGCCGCCTTATTTTTGGTAATCATATTGAGTTTGAAAAACTCAAAACGCATATTCTAGAAACCCCCGTATGGCGCTCCGGTGAGTTTTTTACTGCCAAAGTTCAAGAACAAAACTTACGTCACAAAAAGTGCCACGGCACCGCGTATAATCTTGAGCCAAACATTAAAGAAAACCCCGGTGGCCTGCGCGACTTGCAAACCATTATTTGGGTCGCAAAAAAGCACTTTAGAACCGAAACTCTGCAAGAGTTAATAAGTCACGGCTACTTAACCCATGAAGAGTTTCAAGAGCTTTCAGAGTGCCTAGAAAACCTATGGAATATTCGCTTTGCACTGCATCTAGCCGCAGGTCGGGCTGAAAACCGCTTATTGTTTGATCATCAACCACAAGCAGCCGAAATTTTAGGTTTTGGTAGCGACGGTAAAGCCTCTGTTGAGCGTATGATGAAGCGCTTATTTAGAATAATGAGCCGCGTTCGCGAACTTAACCAAATGCTACTTTCATACTTTGAGCAAAGTATCATGCCCGAAAGTAGTGAAAAAACGGTGATAGTACTCGACAGAAACTTTGAGCAAGTGGGTCATCAAATACGCGTAAAAGATCCATCTGTATTTTTTAGACGTGACCAACTTTTTGTATTGTTTGAGCACATAGCAGACAACCCTGCAATAACGCATATTTACCCAAGCACTATTCGTACAATCCGCCAAGTACGCCGCCGTTTATTGGGGGATTTACAAGATTATGCAGCCTGTCGTGAAGCCTTTTTACGCTTAGTTAAACACCCTAATGGTATGGGCCGCGCATTTACGCTTATGCACAAGCACGGCATGCTTGCCGCCTACTTACCGCAGTGGCGTAATATATTTGGACAAATGCAGTTCGATTTGTTTCACGCCTACACCGTAGATGAGCATACTCACAAATTAATCAAAAATATTTACGAATACTTTGATAAAACTGGCATTAGCGAGTTTCCTATTTGTAGTGAAATAGTCACTCGAATGGATAAACCAGAGCTACTTTATTTAGCCGGTATATTTCACGACATTGCTAAAGGCCGAGGGGGAGATCACTCAGAACTTGGCGCTGTTGATGCTATAGCCTTTGCTAAATTACATGGCTTTTCATCCTCTGATGCAAAATTAGTAGCGTGGCTTGTAAGTAACCATTTACTTATGTCGGTTACCGCGCAGCGTAAAGATATTAACGACCCTGCAGTAATAAAAGACTTTGCAACACGTATTAAAACAGAGCGCCAACTCGACTATTTATATTGTTTAACCGTTGCCGACATCCGTGCAACCAACGACAACTTATGGAACGATTGGAAAAACACCCTACTGCGTGAATTGTACTTGCACACGCAGCGCGCATTACGCTTAGGGCTTGAAAACCCAATGGATCAGCGCGACCAAATTCGTGATAAAAAGCACCAAGCTAAACAACGTCTACTCAACTTAGGTTACCCTGAGAATAAAATTGATTTAATTTGGAGTCGCTTTAAAGCCAACTACTTTACCGCCTTTAGCGAACAGCAAATATCGTGGCAAAGTGAGCATTTATTAACTAGCACCGATTTAAGCCAACCCAGTGTTATTGTATCTAACAAAGCAATGCATGGGGGTACACAAGTATTTGTATACAGCCCCTACTCTGGTGCGTTATTTGCGAGATTAGTGAGTGTAATTGGCTCTAAAAAAGCACAAATACAACACGCGCAAGTACTGACCACAAAAGACGGTTACGTCCTGTTTAGCTTTGTAATACTTGAAGTAAGTGGCGACCCTATTGCAAGTGGTCGAGCGCAATCAATTAAACGCGGGCTTGAGCAAGCACTTAGCGATCCACGTAAAAAA
This sequence comes from Pseudoalteromonas sp. SR43-3, assembly GCF_014163875.1. Classification (NCBI taxonomy): domain Bacteria; kingdom Pseudomonadati; phylum Pseudomonadota; class Gammaproteobacteria; order Alteromonadales; family Pseudoalteromonadaceae; genus Pseudoalteromonas; species Pseudoalteromonas sp. SR43-3. The sequence continues at coordinate 81,427 of NZ_JACJEC010000005.1, forward strand.
ATTCGCTTTAAAAAGAGCCGCTCTCAACGCTTTAAAGATTTTAATATTAAACCTAAAATTGTGTTGCGCCCACATGCACGCAAAGACCGTAGCTTAATAGAAATTCAAGCCGTCGATATACAAGGTTTACTAACCAAAATAGCCGAAGTTTTCCAAGCGCATTTACTACACATTCACGCTGCCCGTATTACCACGGTGGGTGAACGTGCAGAGGATTTCTTTGTCGTATCTAATAACGAATACCAAGCGCTGACTGATGAAGAACAAGCAAAAATTCATCAGGCATTACGTAAAAAATTCAACGCCGAAACAGAATAGAGGACACACATGTCAGATTTAAAAACGATGATCGAAAACGCATGGGACAACCGCGATAGCATTAGCCCAAGCACAGTATCAAGCGACGTAAAACAAGCCATTATTGATGCACTTGATTTACTTGATAGCGGCGCAGCACGCGTTGCTGAAAAAATCTCAGGTGAATGGGTTGTACACCAGTGGCTTAAAAAAGCGGTTTTACTGTCGTTTCGTATTCGCGACAACCAACCAATGAACGATGGCGTAAACCAGTTTTACGACAAAGTACCACTTAAATTTAGCGACTACACGCCAGAGCAATTTCAGCAAGGCGGTATGCGCGTAGTACCAAACGCAGTAGCCCGTAAAGGCAGCTTTGTAGGTAAAAACGTCGTACTTATGCCATCGTACGTAAATATTGGCGCATACGTTGACGACGGCACCATGGTTGATACATGGGCAACTGTAGGCTCATGTGCACAAATTGGTAAGAACGTACATTTATCAGGTGGCGTAGGCATAGGCGGCGTTTTAGAGCCTCTACAAGCTAACCCAACTATCATTGAAGACAACTGTTTTATTGGCGCACGTTCTGAAATTGTTGAAGGCGTAATTGTTGAAGAAGGCGCAGTAATTTCAATGGGCGTTTATATCAGCCAAAGCACCCGTATTTATGACCGCGAAACTGGCGAAATTCACTACGGCCGCGTACCAGCAGGCGCAGTAGTTGTACCAGGCGCACTACCGTCAAAAGATGGCACCCACAGCCTTTACGCTGCAATCATCGTAAAAAAAGTAGACAAACAAACACGTGAAAAAGTAGGCATCAACGCCCTACTACGCTCAATTGATGAGTAACAGTCGGTTGGGTTGAGGGAAACGAAACCCAACGATACTTTTAAGTGAAGTGTTTTAGCTAAACTTTAATTGTATATAGAAAAGCTCTAAGCCCTTTGGTTTTGAGCTTTTTTTTTTAATGTTCCTGTTCTCTATATTTACCTTAGTTTACATAAAGATTCAATTTCAAAATATTACTTTTTAACGATTCAATTTCGCTTGTAACATTAAGCTGTGAATCACTTGTAAACTGAGCTTCTAATTTTTTTAGCAATCTAAACATAAAATAAGTCAACGTTTCTAATTCATCTGTTATAAAAGCTATTTTAGGAGTTTTAACTCTATATAATTCACTTAATAGCATATTTATTTTGCAGAGATTCCTTTTAAGCTCACCTAAATTCTTAACTAGCCCTTCTACATATAATATTTGAAAAGATTCTTCCTTATGGCTCAAGCCTTCTAACCCTTTGTGGTGTATATCAAATAGGGTTAAGTGCTGCTCTACAAATCCAATATTATTTTTCGCGATATTGCTACTAATTACAGGTTGACCTTTTAAAGCTTCAATTTCTTCAATAACTTGATCTATTCTCTTTGTGAGTGGAGCAAACATCAGGTTCCTGTCTTGAGCCATAACTGACTCTTGATGAACTTCTTTAGTTTCTCTTAATTCTTGTGTTGTCGCCTTTAATTCCCTCACTAGAATTTTTATAGATAATAAAAGAAGAACAATTGTTACAAAAGACAGTATTGGGTTAATTAAACCACCAAAATAGTCTCCCATAGCGCCCCATTCTCCACGGTTTGGAGCTGGGCTCAACCAGTTGAAAGTACTATTATAAAAATATATCGCAGAAAGAACTGAAATTAGAATAAATATGGATAATCCTAATAGGATAAGTTTTGTGTTTTGTTCTATAAAAATTACTTCTTTATCTTTGGGTGCCATTTAACTTCCTTATTAGACTTAACAACGATGTAGATTTTCATAGTATCTAATTTTTCATCTTGTACCTAAAGAAAGTAGTAGTAAATGTAGCGCTGAAGAGGATGGTCATGTTTTATGTAGTAGGTTTAACATTTGCTTGATTTAATTAATCCCGAGCTACTGCTCATTGTTAGCAATACCCCCCTAAACCTAAGATCACTTATAAAAAAAGTGCTTTTATGTAGCAACGTAGTAATTACCTTGCCCTGCTTCATCAACAAACAAGATAATCAAACCTTTCTTCCACTAAATTCCATTAAAATAAAATTTACATAGTTAACTTAGTGGTGATATAACTGAATGTGTTTTGGGAACGGAGTTGGTGATAAATCAAACCATTAACTGCCAGCTAAAAAATATTACTCAGCTAGCTTACCCTTACACCCTTTACTTAAGGAAAATAAAAATCCTAACTAAAACAGCGTTTACCACATTTTAAAATAACAAAAGCACAAGTAGGTTGTACTAATGGAAGAGTATTTAATCGTTAAACAAAAAAGTAGATACCCTATCGCTATTGCGGCTTTATTGTTGTTATTGGCTTTGGGTTATTTAATTAAGATACTACTTTTCTCAAATGATATTCCTGAACGTTATTTAAAGCCAATATTAGTCTCTCAAGTATCATTACCCAATGTATTAAAAGGGATTGGTACAATAGAGCCTACACAAAGAGAGCTTTTGTCTGCGCCGCTAAAAGGCAATATCAACACACTTACAATTCGTGAAGGGCAAGCTATAAAAAAAGGCCAAGTATTAGCAAAGCTAACTAACTACGAATTGGAACAAGATATACATAATGCGAGTTATGAGCAGCTTAATTTAGAATCCCAAGTAGCTATTGATAAAAGTAATTTAGCAATTAAGCTCTCGCAAATTAAAGTCGACTTATCAAAAGCTAAAATGGCATTGCAGCAGCAAGCGCTTGAATTAAATGCTAATAAAGTCTTAATGGAACAAGGTATTATTTCTGCAATTCGCTTTAAGCAAAGCGAAATGCTTTACAAGCAAAGTGAACTTGAAGTTAATGCCAAAAATGGTGAACTTAGTCTATTTAAAGAGGCATTTGATCAGCAATTAATTGCGCTTGATAACAAAGTAAACATCTCAAAAAACAAACTTAGCTATTTACAAAGGCGTCAAGAGCAACTAACACTCACAGCAAACTTTGACGGTACCGTAAGCCAAAACTTAGCTAAATTAGGTCAAGCGGTTACTCAAGGGCAATCGCTGTTTGAGTTAATAGAGACCGACAACTTACTGGCTAAAATACAAGTCCCTCAGTATTCATCCACTCAGTTAAAAATTGGCCAAAAAGCAGACATAGTTACACCCAGTGGCACAATTGCAGCTAAGGTTGATTATATTGATACGGTAATAAGAAATGGCGCTATTAATGTATTTTTAGTATTAGACGCTTCCCCTCCATCATGGCTTAGAAGCAGCCAAGCAATAGAAGCTCATATTTATTTGGAGCAATCTTTAGTAGCTCAAAACATTAAAAAACCGAATGATTTTGATAACTACAGTCTGTGGAAAGTATATGAAATAACGCCCTCCAGCAAAGCTATTCTTACTCATATAAATTACAAAACGACTGAGCAAGACACTTTAAGCTTTGATGAGTCGCTACAAGGTAACTATGTTTTATTACTACCAGCAGCTTATGCCACTCAAAGTTACCTTGATTTGAAAGAAGTATTTTAATGAGGTGTCAGTTATGAGTTATCCGTTAATAGAGTTTAATAATATTTTTTATCAATACCCTAATACCAAAATTGATACCCTCAAAGCTGTAAGTTTTAAAATAAACAGTGGTGACTACATTGCAATAACTGGTACTTCTGGCAGTGGTAAAAGTACCCTACTTTCTATTTTAGGTTTACTAAACTTACCTAGCCAAGGGCAATACACTATTTTAGGCACTAACACAGCAGACTTAACACCCGACTCTATTGCAGCCATTAAAAACAGAGAACTTGGTTTTATATTTCAAAACTTTAATTTATTAAATCATTTAAGCGTATTTGATAACGTGGCTTTGCCACTCAGTTACAACAAATCGGTGCCTAGGAAGGATTACCAAAAAAAAGTAGAAGCTGCGCTTAATAAAGTAAATATGCTTGAATTTATTGATAGAAAGCCAAGCCAATTGTCAGGCGGGCAACAACAAAGAGTTGCTATTGCTAGAGCATTAATAAATGAGCCCTCTATTATTTTAGCCGATGAGCCAACGGGTAATTTAGATTCGAGTAATAGCGAACAAATATATCAGTTACTCAATAAGCTAAACGACGATGGCAAAACAATTTGCTTAATAACACATGATGAAAACCATGCTAAAACAGCAAAAACGCGTTTGTATATTCAAGACGGACAGCTTAGTGCGCAAGGTTTTTGATGCTGAACTTAATTACTGATCTGACCTTAAACTGGCTAAAATATGCTAAGCAAAATACTAAATTATGGCTTAGCTGTTTGTTGCTGAGTATTCCTTTGTGTTTAATTTTAAATATAAATAATATTCATAGTCAGTTTTTATCAGCCGATCACACGGCAATAAATAACATCCACAACATTAAACAAGTTTACTTAAGTGACACTCAAAATGACTTACCCGTTGATGAGTACATTTTTGATGAAATAACCTTATTGCACCAAGATTTAGTCGGCGTTTTTGAACGCTCTATTGATTTATCATTAAAGCTTTCGGTTAATCATGATAGCGTGCCTGTTAAGGTAAGCTTTATATCGGGGGGTTATAAACAATTAGGTATCATTCCTGCTTTAGGCAGCTTTGAGAAGCTAGATTTCCCAAAACAAGGCAGCGCACTAAGTGCCGCCATTAGCTATTCGTTTTGGCATACTCATTTTAAAGGTGTCACTGATATTATTGGCAAACAGCTTGTTGTTAATAATAAAAGCATAAACATTGTTGCTGTAATGCCAAAAGAGTTTAAAAGCTTTAAACGTGCCTATGAACCTAAACTCCTTATTTCTTACTCGCAACTCAAGCGCATTTTGCCTCAAGAAAGTAGCCTGACCCCAGATACATTTACGTATATTTTAGGAAACGTTAAAAATAAAACACTCTTTTTAAGCTTGCTAAATAAGCACTTACAAAACGAAATGTTTATATTTGATAACACCGAACTTAAGTTTAGTGATGGTATTGGCGTTAGCCCTACTCACTTTAATAAAATAATAAAGCGCCTAAACTTATTGCAGTTACTTTATTATATTTTACTCTCATTTAGCTTTATTGCCTTTTGTGCATTTTACTGTGCAGAGTCAATTAAAAAGCAACAAGAAGAAACTATACGCAAACTATGTGGAGCCAATAACAAACACATTTTTGTGCAGCAAATTATTGATATTGCACTCACAAGCCTACTACTTATTATTGTAATGTGCGTTTTGTATCCACTGAGCGACCGCATTAGCGCAATTTTATTACCAAGCCTGAATAAGCTAAGCAGCTCTTTTTCATTATTTACGCTGGCGGTATTTTACATAGTTATTATTACTTTTTTATCGGCGCTTAGTTATTTTCAGCGAAGGTGGGTACACAGCAGTATTGGACGCGGCCAAAGTGCAACAACAAGCGAAAAAGTACAAGTGTTCTCATTGCTTTCGTTACTTACTAGCCTTGCTATTACAAGTGTTTACATTAGTAGTTTGGTTATTTACAGCCAGATTAATTTAAATAATAAAAGTATGGGTTTTAATGCAGATAATATTCTAATTGCCAGCTTTAGTTTTCCACAATCACCTAGCGAGGCCTTTAATGCAAATAACTCTGCTCAACAATTAATTCAGCAATTAAATTCACTGCCCATTATTGAAGAAGTATCACTTAGCTCTGCCCCGCCACTATCAGATCGCAGTGGGTTTAGTGCATGGTACACCGTTACCGGACAAGCTATCAGTTCGGTTAAAAGCGCCAGTACCGCAAGCCATAGAGTGAGCCCGCATTACTTTAAAACTATTGGCGCTAAGCTTATTTCTGGGCAAAGTGTGCAATGGCAACAGTACCAAAACATTGTCGTTAACAGCGCTTTATGGGATCAATACTTTGCAGGCACAGAACTAAGCCAAGCTTATTTATTAGCCCAATTTGATACTGGAAAAGTAAAACATAAAGTAGTTGGCGTTGTTAATGATATTTATAATGAAGGGGCCGACACACCGGTTCAGCCAACTGTATATAATGTAATAAGTGCCCTGACAGGTTTTGAAACAATTATAATTAAAACTCATGCGCCCATCACACAAGTTGAAAGTGAACTCCAAACGGCAGTAAGAGCATTAAGTGTAAACTTTAACGATTTATCACTTACCCCCCTTTCATCTTTAGTAAAAAATGAGCAAGCCCCTAGAAATGCATTACTAATAATTACCGTCGTGTGTTCCTCAATTCTTCTACTCTCTGCGTTTTTATACAACTACAGCAGTATTAAACAGCTTACTGCTAAATCATCTACAGAGCTTGCATTAAGACGTGCTATGGGCGCTCGCAGCTACCAAATATGCTATTTATTTTTAAAGCTATTTTTCACTGCATTTGTGATAACCCACATAGTTATTATTGCGCTATTTTTCACCCAACATGAAAAACTACAAACTTTTTTATTTCAACAATCCGTTTTTGACCTAAACACGATACTTACAGTGCATTTAGTCATTTTGTTAGCGGTTATATGTATTATTGCTATAGAGATTAAAAAAACACTTAACAATTCGTGGAATAACTTAACTTAAGGATAAGCATGTATAAATTACTACTAGCTACACTACTTATATATGGTGGAAATACATACGCTGAGCAGTACAGTTTCTCTCATTACCAAATGGTTAAATCGCCCATTAATAATACCGCACCGCAAATGTTTTTATTTAACAGCAAAGGCGAGTTGATGCATTACTCTGATAAATATTTACCAAATATTTTATCCATTTTTAAAAATAAACAAAGCCATCCTGATTCTGATTTAATTAAAAGTAATTTAGAGCAGCTATTAACAACATTGCCCGATTTTACCCAGCAAAAGTATACGTTGTTTTACACCTCAATAGATGAAGATGTAGGCCCCTGTCCTCCTTGTAGGCAACAAGAAAAAACCATCGACATGCTTAAAAGTAAGTTTTCAGATAAGCAACTAAAAGTTCATTCAATTTCTATAAATGCCAGTGACAACGGTATATAAAAAAAGCCCGCTAAATAACTTTAGCGAGCTTTTTGTTGCGAAGGTTAAACCTTTAAAAAGTTTACAGCGCGTTAAATACGTCGTCTGTTTTAGCTGCGCAAATAAAGTCGTTTTTGTGTAGGCCTTTAATTGAATGGCTCCACCATGTAACCGTTACTTTGCCCCACTCGGTTAATAAACCTGGGTGATGGCCTTCGTCTTCTGCCATGTCGCCTACTTTGTTAGTAAACGCGATAGCTTGCTTAAAGTTTTTAAATTTATAAACACGCTCAAGCTGCATAATGCCGTCGCGTACTTCTGGTACCCAGTCTGGGATTTTAGTAATTAATTGTGCTAACTCTTCGTCAGATACTTTTGGCGCATCTACGTGACAGGCTTCGCATTTTTGTGCACTTAATGAAGACATTCTAAATCCTTACTTTTAGCTTTTTTAGCATTAATGTTTAACTGGCTAATTTTTCTTTTGGTGGAAATTTTGGGTCGTGCAAGCCAAGCTCTTTAGCTCGCTCAACCAAAGTCATAATATCCATTTGCGATATATCAAACAGATCATGAATCGAATTTATGGTGTAGTACTGTGGCTGCATAATATCAATACGGTACGGCGTACGCAGTACATCAAGCACATTCATTGGGCTGATTTCTGGCGTGTTTGAGTATACGTACTGAGTTTCACCTGGGCTTGATAAAATACCGCCGCCGTAAATACGCAGGCCGTCTTCGGTTTGCATTAAACCAAATTCAACTGTAAACCAGTATATACGCGCAAGGTATACACGGTCCTTTTTCTGCGCTGCGTAACCTAATTGTCCGTACTTGTGCGTAAACTCGGCAAAGTCAGGGTTAGTTAGCATGGCGCAATGGCCAAATATTTCATGAAAAATATCTGGCTCTTGTAGGTAGTCAAATTCTTCGCGGCTACGAATAAATGTAGCTACCGGAAACTGCTTGTTTGCCAGTAATCTAAAAAACTCATCAAAGTCGATAAGCGCAGGTACTGGCGCGACTTGCCAACCGGTAGTGGCTAGTAACACTTCGTTTAGTTCGCTTAACTGCGGAATACGATCGTGCGGCAGGTTAATCTTTTTTAACCCTTGCATGTACTCGTTGCAGGCTTTGCCTTCAATGCATGCAAGTTGACGCGCTACAAGCTCAGACCAAATTTTATTTTCTTCATCACTCCAGTGTATAACACCATTTTCGTCTGGTGTTTTGGATGTGTATTTACTTGCTTTAGCCATAAGTACCTTCTTGGGTGTGAGCCCTAAATCGGTGTCAGTGTGATACTCAAACCTAATGAATATCGAATGACCCCATACTATGCAAAAGTGAAGAAAAGTTTAATAGATAGACTAACATCAGTATTTGGGACGATCACCACTATCGTAAATTTATAATTACACCTATGGCAATCTAAAAATACAGACCTTTAAATAAAGGCCTGTAGCTTGCCTTTATGTGTATACAATTAATTACACATAACCAATTTCAGTAAAAGCTTGGTCTAAATCACTAATAATGTCGTTAACATCTTCAAGCCCAACCGAGAGTCTGATCAGCCCATCACTTATTCCAGCGGCGGCTCGCTCCTCTGGCGTATAAGGCGAGTGAGTCATAGATGCAGGATGCTGAATCAGTGTTTCAGCGTCGCCGAGGCTTACTGCAAGTGTACAAAGTTTCATACTATCAATAAATTGTGCGCCATCTTGTAGCGTGCCTTTTATTTCAAATGCAATAACACCACCAGCGGCTTTCATTTGGTTGCCAATAAACTTATGACCTGGGTGCGATTTAAGCCCTGGGTAATATACGGTACTTACTTGTGGGTGCGCTTCTAGATATTGCGCTATTGTTTGTGCACTTTGACAATGGCGTTCTATTCTAATGGCGAGTGTTTTTAGGCCTCGATTAATTAGCCATGCATCGTGCGGGCTTATGGTTGCACCAATGTCTTTTAGTACGGTCATTTTAATGTGTGTTATGTGCTCAAACGATCCACATACAATACCGGCAACTACATCTCCGTGGCCGTTTAAGTACTTGGTCGCACTGTGCATTATAATGTCGATACCGTATTTTTTTGGTGATTGCAGGAGCGGCGTTAAAAAGGTGTTGTCGACCACACTAATTAAGTTGTGCTCTTTAGCAACTGCGCCAATAAGTGCCAAATCAATAACCGCCATAGTGGGGTTGATTGGCGTTTCTACAAATATCATTTTTGAATTAGGTTTGATGGCAGCGCGTAGTTCGTCCTCGTTGGTCATATCAACAAAAGTGACTTCGATTCCCCAGCGCGGCAACATATGCGAGAAAAACGCAAAGGTACAACCATATAAAGCACTTGAGGCAACAAGATGATCTCCTTGCGATAAAAAGCTCAGTACTGAGGCAGATACGGCCCCCATACCTGTTGCGGTTGCAGCAGCTGCTTCACAGCTCTCTAGTTGAGCAACTTTTTGTTCAAGCTCTGTGGTTGTAGGGTTTCCTAAGCGCGTATAAATATAGCCAGGTTCGTCGCCTGCAAAACGCGCAGCACCTTGTGCGGCATTTTCAAAATGAAAGGTCGAGGTTTGATACAAAGGAGAAGTGAGTGCGCAGTGCGGGTCGTTTGCTTTTTGTGGTCCGTGAATACACTGGGTGTTTATATGATGCTTGCTCATTGTAGGCTCATTTTTTGATTATTATGTTTTTGCGATTCAACAATCAAAACGTATGCGCTTACAAACAGCAAGCATGCCGGATGCTCAGATGGCTATTTGTGTAAAAACCGTGCAGCGCACGTTTGTACACAAATATTGCCACTACCTTTACTACGTTGGTTCCGCCTTTTTGCGGCTCATAATTTTACCTGCGATGCTTTGCACAGTGCCTTTTAGTAAGCTGCGCTTGTTTTCAAGCCTTGGTAATGGGCGACTAAGCTCCATTGCTTTGTAACCAATACGCGCTGTAAAAATACCAGCACTAACCCCTTGCGCTGCCCGCCCCGAAAGCTTACCTAAAAGCTCAGCACTTAGTGCAGTTGCAGCAAGGTCAGATACAAGCTCTGCACTGCCAACAAACATTACTTGTTTTATCAACATGCGGTATAACTTTATACGGCTCGCGTAGCCAAAACCAATGCCGTAAATTTTACCAATTTGTTCTATTAACTTAGTACCGCGCCAAAGCACAGCCATCATATCCACCAGCGCAAGTGGGCTTAGGGCAACTAGCAGTGCAGATTCACTCGCAAACCGATTTATAAGCTTTTTAGCTTTGGTGTCTTGGGTTATTAATAAACTGTTGGCGTACAGCGTCATTATTTCTTTGTCGCTGTGATGCATCGCTACTTGGTTTTTAAAGGTTTCAAAGTTATCAAGCTCCTGATGTTTATTGAGCTTTTCGAGCCAAGGTAATGCACCGCCTACTTGCTCGCTGTTTAAAAGCCTGTCGGCTTCAACCCGGTGCAATTGGTTACGCTTTAAACTGCGCAGCATTCGGTACTCTCGCCACAATAAGCGCCCTATTAGCAGTACGCCACTTACAACTGCGGTTAAATAAACACTGCCTAAAATAATTGACTGCTCGAAAGCAAATAATAACGAGTACGCAAATTCTAAAAGCACCAGTACTATAAAACTAATAGCAAAAACACCTTTAAGCGTTTGCCACTTTGACTTTTTGTACACAGGCTCCAGATCTATTTCTGGCTCTAGTGCTTCATCTTCAAGTTCTTCGTAATCACTTTGCCCGTGTTGAATAATTTTTGCAGGTGCTAAAACGGGTTCGTTTTGTTCAATGCTTTGCGTATCTATGCGACGCCCTGCTTGAAATGTTTGGTTTGACTCACTCATGTTAATTTGTCTCCTAGCAGGTACTGCATGACATGATCTAATCGAATATGTTTTAGTTGTTTATCGGGGCTCGGCATTGGAGAAAACGATAAAAACTCAAATCCCTGTGCTGGCCACTCACTTTTATTAAGCATCCGCGAGGGAGGTTGCGGCGGTAAATACGTAAGCCAATCAAGCTCGTGTAATGGCTTGCCGTAAATACAGTCAAGCGTTTGGCCTTTGTCGGCAATTTGGCGCGGCTGCGTTGCTGTAATTGACGACATGGCCATAGTTTCTATTTGCACACCATCAAACTTTAAATGATTACTTTGCTCATGCACGAGCGAATCAAGCAGTAGTGCTAAATCTTTATGGTGTTTTGCACTTATGTGATCTGACTTATTAGCTGCAAATAATATTTTGTCTATGTTTGGCTTAAATAAACGTTTAAAAAAGCCTGATTCACCATAGTTAAAGTGTGCAAGTAATTGGTTTATTACACTGCTTTGCTCTTGAAGGGTTTCGTGCCCTTCGTTTAATGCACTAAGTACATCTACAAGTACGATTTGGCGATCGAAGTGCCTAAAATGCTCATTATAAAATGGTTTTACAACTTCTTTTATATAGGCGTTAAAGCGCTTAATTAAATGCGCTAAATTAGAACCCGCAACGACATCATCACTATTTACTTCGCCCGATACCGGAAAAAACAATAACAATGGCGCCCCTTGTAAGTCGCCAGGCATAAGCATACGCCCTGGTTGTAGCATGGCAAGTTTGGTGTCTTTTTTAAGCCCTACTAACATGCTTTGATAAAGCTGAGCAATATGAGCCAGTGCGTTTTCATCTACAGGTGCATTTAAATCAAGTTGCTCAACGGCTGCTAGAAAATCACTTGATGTATTTACGCGCGAAGGCTGAGTTAATAACGGATATTGCTGCTCGCACCATTGAGAATAGCTTTGCTCAAGCATAGGTAAATCAAGGAGCCATTCACCCGGGTAGTCAATAATATCTAAATAAAGCGTTGTTTGCGGCGAAAAGTGCCCACGCAGCCCTGCGTTGCTTTGATACTTTATTGCCAAGCGCAGCGTATTAATCCGCTCAGTTGATGCAGGCCATGTAGGCATCCCATCGCTAGGTAATAATGAATTTAGCGCGCGCGTATAATTAAATGTAGGGACTTTTAACGCCTCTTGCGGCACAACTTTAGTGGCAACATGGCGGTGCTCGCGCATTACATCAAAAAAAGGTAAGTTTTTATCGTCCGCTTGGGTTGTTAAGTGTTTAACAAGCGCGGTAATAAAGGCAGTTTTACCACTACCACTTAGGCCAGTTACGGCAAGCTTTACGTGTTGGTCTAAACTGCGATGAAGGGCTTTTTGTGCTTTGCCTTGAATGCTTTTAAAGGTCTTTTTTGCAAATGATTGGCTCATAAAGTGTCTTGCACCTAATTTGCCGTAATTTATCACGCTGCAAATAAGGTGCTATTAAATCCTTTAAAGTTTGTTAATTTCACGGCTCACCGTAAACTCGCTTGAAGTTACATGGCGCTCCATATCTTGAAGGCGAGTATCTACACGCGTTAAACGCTCTTTTAAATCTTGCAATGCGCGGCGCGGCGGCTCGCCTTTTTGCCATACTTTAAATTTTACTTCTAGCGGATCATCAGTTTTAGTTGAGCTTTTTGTTTGCGCTGTTGCGGGCTCTTTTTTATCTAAAATGAACCAGGCTGCAATATACGCTACCACAAATAATGGGCCACCCGTTAGCAGTACCGCACTAACAAATATAATGCGAACTAACCATAACTCCATATTAAAGTAGTCACTTAATCCCGCACACACACCGGCTATTTTACCGCGTTGTGGGTCTCTTAATAATTCGCGTTTGGCACTCATACTTTGCGTCTCCATTGTGGTGACTCTTGATCAAGCAATGCTTCAAGTGTTTCTAATCGATCAGCCATTTTTTCAGCTTTGTGTGCAAGCTCAAGTAATTGGCGATGTTCGTGCTCACTTAAACCTTGGCTTACTTGTTTCTTGCTACGGTAGTGCAAAATTAGCCACAGCGGAGCAACAAAAATCATAAACAAGATAAATGGTGCAACTAATATCTCTGGATCAAACATAATCCTCTCCTGACAATCCGTTTTGATGTTTTTAAGCTGGGGCACAAGGGCCCCATATATTTTTATATGTAATTATTTATCAGCTAACTTCTTTTTAAGTTCGGCTAGCTCATCATCTATCTTTTCATTTTTTTGTAGATTAGCAATTTCATCCGCTAACGTCTTTTTACCTAAATCGTACGACTCAATTTGAGATTCTAGTCCATCAATTTTGGTTTCGTAACGTTCAAAGCGGTTAAGTGCTTCTTCTACTTTTGAGCTATCAAGTGTCTTTTTCACTTCAAGGCGCGACTCAGCCGAACGTTGGCGAAGTATAATTGCCTTTTGACGAGATTTAGCATCTGCTAGCTTTTCTTGTAGCGTCGTTACTTCTTGCTGTAATTTCTCAATATGAGACTCTACATGTTCAAGCTCACTCGCTACTGAAGCAACTGCATCTGCCGACTTTTGCTTTTCAAGTAAGGCTGAACGCGCTAAATCGTCGCGGTCTTTACTTAAAGCCAGTTCGGCTTTATCTTGCCAATCACTTACCTGCGCTTTAAGTGTATCTAAGCGGCGTACAATTTCTTTTTTCTCAGCCAATGTTTTAGCTGATGTAGAACGTACTTCAACAAGCGTATCTTCCATTTCTTGAATAATCAGACGAACCATTTTTTCTGGGTCTTCTGCTTTATCTAAAATGGCGTTGATATTAGAATTAACAATATCTGCAAAACGTGAAAAAATTCCCATAACATTTACCTCTGTAATTAAAACTTAGTTAGTCTGCTATAACTAGTATCAATATGCTTGCCAACTTTTTAAAAGTTAAAATACACTTTATTTTCATTACGTTAAACTAAATATACAAATTTCTTTAGTTATCCCTAATTATGAAATACACTAACTGTTAGTAAAAATGACCAAGAGTTAGGAAATATGAGCCAATATCGCCAACAGGATAATTTACTCGGCCAATCAGATAGCTTTCTGTCTGTATTAGATCAGGTATCGCAACTGGCTAATTTAGATAAACCGGTACTTATTATTGGTGAACGCGGCACAGGTAAAGAGCTAATAGCAGCACGCTTACACTTTTTATCAAAACGCTGGGATCAAAACTACGTAAAGCTTAACTGTGCAGCGCTTAACGAAAACCTACTCGAAAGTGAGTTATTTGGCCACGAAAGCGGTGCTTTTACGGGGGCAAGTAAACGTCACGAAGGTCGTTTTGAACGCGCTAACAGCGGCACACTGTTTTTAGATGAATTAGCTAATACCTCAGCTATGGTACAAGAAAAACTGCTGCGCGTTATAGAATACGGTGAGTTTGAACGTGTTGGCGGCAAACAAACTGTAAAAGTAGATACCCGCTTAGTGTGTGCGACAAACGAAGATCTTCCTTATTTGGCCGAGCAAGGTGAATTTAGAAGTGATTTACTCGATCGCCTTGCCTTTGATGTAATTACCCTGCCACCACTGCGCGAACGCCAAGACGATATTATGCTTCTTGCTGAGCAGTTTGCGATGAATATGGCGCGCGATTTAGAGTGGGAACTGTTTAGCGGTTTTACCCGAAGCGCAACAGAAACACTGCTTAGTTATGATTGGCCTGGTAATATTCGTGAACTTAAAAATGTGGTTGAACGCAGTTTGTATCGCCACGGTAGTGAACATATTCCCGTTCACCAGATTATTTTAGACCCATTCGATAGCCCATTTAGACCAAAAGCGCGCATTAAAGCACCTATAGCAGCTCAAACGGTTAATGCCGAGCCTATTGTTGTTGCGCCACCGATTGCTCAAGCAAGCAGTAATGTAGCCGTCGATATTCAATTTCCGTGCAGCTTAAAAGAGCATTCAAACGACTTTGAAATAAACATGATTAATAAAGCACTCGAACATAGCCAATTTAATCAAAAGAAAACTGCAGAAGTACTTGGTTTAACGTATCATCAATTACGTGGTTATCTTAAAAAATACAACTTGTTGGATCAACAATAGTCAGAGGTTATGCGGGTGCATAAATTATTACTTGTTTTGCTTACCACCACTTTAGTTGGTTGCCTTGATAGCAAAGAAGAAATCATAGAAGAAAAAAACCAAGGCTTAGTTTATTGCGCTGAAGCTAACCCTGTGTCGTTTAATCCGCAAGTCACGACCACCGGTTCAACTATTGATATAATTGCTAACCAATTATACGACCGCTTAATTAGCATTGACCCTGTTACGGCAGAGTTTCAAAGTGAGCTGGCGACCGATTGGAAAATTAGCAAAGATGGTAAATCGGTTACCTTTACCCTGCGTAAAGATGTAAAGTTTCATACAACTTCTTATTTTACCCCATCGCGGGACTTTAACGCCGACGACGTTATATTCACCTTTAGCCGATTATTCGATGTATATAATCCATATCACTTTGTGGGCGATGCTGATTACCCGTATTTTCAAAGTGTAGGAATTGATCAACTTATTCGCAAAATTGTGCGCGTGTCTGACTACCAAGTCCGTTTTGAATTGTTTAATCCTGAAAGTAGTTTTTTAGCTAATATGGCTACCGACTTTGCCGTGGTGCTTTCAGAAGAATACGCCATGAAACTTAAGAAAAATAATCAAAAGAACCTATTTGATCAGTACCCTATTGGCACCGGCCCGTATATTTATAAAGAATACCGCCGAGATCATCTTGTGCGCTTTTACCGTAACCCACTTTATTGGAAGCATGACGTTGCACTTGAGCAATTGGTTTACGATATAACCCCTAACGGCACTACGCGCATAGCAAAAATGCTGACTAAAGAGTGCGATGTAACGGCTCATCCAAGTAGTGCGCAATTGAGCATTTTAGCGCAACGTGATGATATAAACGTCGAAAAAGAAACAAACTTAAACATAGGTTATTGGGCATTTAATACAGAGCGTGCTCCGTTTGACGACTTACGCGTACGCCAAGCGCTTGCGCACGCAATAGATGTAGATAAAATAATGCAGGCGGTTTATTACGGTAACGGTACTCGCGCACAATCTATTTTGCCGCCAACCTCTTGGGCATTTGAGCCACAAGAAGATATACCTACGTTTGATCCAGAACTTGCTAAAAAATTACTTATTGAAGCAGGGTTGCCTAATGGCTTTGATATGACGATATGGGCTATGCCTGTGAGTCGTATTTATAATCCCAACGCACGTAAAATGGCTGAGCTTATGCAAAGTGATTTACGCAAAGTAGGCGTTAACGTCAGTATTGTAGAATATGAGTGGAATACGTTTATTCAACGTATTGGCGAGCATAGGCACGACAGTGTATTACTTGGTTGGGCCGCAGATACACCCGACCCTGATAACTTTTTTAGCCCGCTGCTGAGTTGTACCGCTACTTTTAGTGGCAAAAACCCTGCAAACTGGTGTAATCCCCAATTTGATTTATTGCTTACTAAAGCACTAGACACCACTGATTTAAATAAACGTAAAAAATACTACGAAGATGCACAAAGCTTAATTATTAAAGAGTTGCCGTTATTACCAATTGCTCATGGCTTGCGCTTTCAAGCAAGTAGCGCTGATGTGGAAGGCATAACACTTGGCCCGTTTGGTGCTATTTCGCTTGCTAATGCGAGGAAAAAATAATGATCTTAGATTATATTTTACGTCGCCTTGGTTTGTTCTTTTTTATGATACTAATGCTCAGCGTATTTACGTTTTCACTGGCGTATTTATTTCCCGGTGATCCGCTAAGTAATTTAAGTGGCATACCAAGTGGTAACTTTGCACAGCATAGTGAGCTTGAGGATAAATATTTATACAACAGCAATTACTTTATGCAATACATTGCCTTTTTAGGGAGAATATTTCAAGGCGATTGGGGGCTTTCATTTGCCTCTGGTAACAGCGTGTTTAGCCATATTATTGACTTACTACCGGCTACTTTAGAGCTAAGCGTATATGCATTAATTGTATCGGTTGTTATTGGTGTACCTACTGGCATTTTAGGCTCTGGCTATCATAAACGCTGGCCCGACAAACTTATAAACTCTGTCACTATGGTAGGTTATTCAATGCCTGTGTTTTGGCTCGCATTGTTGTTAATAATGGTTTTTTCATTAAAGCTTGGCTGGTTTCCAATGTCGGGCAGAATGGGCCTCCTTTACGAAATACCCGCCAGTACAGGGTTTATATTAATTGATATTGCTCTAGCTGGATTTCCATATAAAGGAATGGCCTTTGTTGATGCGCTGCGCCATTTAACACTCCCTACTATTGTACTGGCCATGTATCCAACCACGGTATTAGTGCGCTTTACTCGCGAGTCTATGCTTAAGGTAATGGATCAAAACTTTATTAAAACAGCTAGGGCAAAAGGCCTTAACCGCCGTCAACTTATCATGCACCATGCACTGCGTAATGCACTACTACCGGTAATTAAGCAAATTGGTTTGCAATTTAGCACCTTGATAACACTTGCGATGATTACTGAAGTTATTTTTTCTTGGCCGGGTATTGGCCGATGGTTAATCGATAGTATTTATCAGCGTGACTTTCCAGCTATTCAAGGTGGATTAATGGCGGTGTCTTTATTTGTTATTTTAGCCTCTATTACTGCTGAGCTTACTTACACTTTATTCGATCCACTCTCGCGGAATCAGGCCCATGGCAAAGTTTAATTTATTTTCTGAAGAGTCGAATAAATCGCCACTTGCGCGATTTTGGCGCAAATTTAAAAACAATCACCCAGCTTTGGTTGGTTTATGGATATTTATGGCGTTTGCATTATTGGCCGCCACTGCTCCTTTTTTAGCGCCCTATGGCGTAAACCAACAGCATAGTGATGCATTACTCATACCGCCCTCATGGCGAGAAATGGGCGATGTACGCTTTATTTTAGGCACCGATGATTTAGGCCGTGATGTACTCTCGCGCTTAATGAATGGTGCAACATATACGTTTGGACTTTCTGTTGTAGCTGCCCTAATCACGACCCTGTTTGGTGTATTAGTGGGGACTTTTGCAGGGATTAGTAAAGGGTTGCGTTCAAGCTTTTTAAATCATTTACTTGATATAACACTTTCTATTCCTTCTTTGTTATTGGCAATAATAATAATCGCCATACTCGGCCCTGGTTTAATGAATACCGTATGGGCAATTATTTTAGCGTTACTACCGCAATTTATTCACTCGGTGCGCAACCTAATTGTTGATGAATTAAGTAAAGATTACATTACTGCGTTTAGACTCGATGGCGCATCTAATTGGCATATAATATCGCGCGGTATTTTCCCTAATATTTATGAGCATATTGTGGTTATATTCACGATGGCGCTTTCTACTGCGATATTAGATATTTCAGCACTGGGATTTTTAAAATTAGGGGCTCAACCACCGACGACCGAATGGGGCGCAATATTAGCCGAAAACTTAGGCCTTATTTATCTAGCGCCGTGGACTGTAGCACTACCTGGTGTGCTGTTATTTTTAGCCGTGTTATCTACTAATTTAGTAGGCGATGGCCTGCGACAAGTGCTAAAAGCACGTAAGGCTGATTAAATGCAATTACTCGATGTTCGTAACTTAACAATTGAACTACGTACCTCTGAAACTGTAATTAGAGCCGTAGACAGAGTGAGCTTTAGCTTAAAAGAAGGCGAGGTACATGCGCTTGTAGGCGAGTCTGGCTCTGGCAAAAGCTTAATAGCAAAAGCGATTATTGGTGTATTGAACGAACGCTGGGATATTACTGCCGACCGTATTCATTGGCGCGGCGTAGACTTAATGCGTTTAAGCCCAGAGAAACGCCGTAAAATAGTAAGCCAAGATATAGCGATGATCTATCAAGATCCAAGTCGCTGCCTTGACCCAACCGCTAAAATATTTGACCAAATTGCCGAAACACTCCCAGAGGTCGCAACTAAAGGTTTCTTTTTAAAGCGCAACCGCGAGAGAAAAGACAGAGTAAAAGCGCTTATTCATAAAGTGGGCATTAAAAACCACGAAGCAGTACTAAGTAGTTACCCTCATGAGCTCTCAGAAGGCGTATGTCAAAAAGTAATGATTGCAATGGCCATTGCTCGAACGCCTAAGCTATTGATAGCAGATGAGCCAACTACAGCGCTTGAGAGCACAACTCGCGCACAGGTATTTAGGTTACTAAAAAGCTTAAACCAACTTAAAAACATGTCTATTTTAATGATCTCTCATGAACTGGAAGAGATTGCACATTGGTCGCATGGCATTCATGTTTTATATTGCGGGCAAATGGTTGAAGCAGGCCCAACCCATGAAATATTCAAACAGCCTCGCCATCCATACACGCAAGCATTACTAAAAAGCTTGCCAGACTACGAACAAGGTTTAGCGCATAAAGAACCTTTTTATGCACTTAAAGGGACTATCCCTACCCTGCAACATTTGCCTATTGGCTGTCGCCTCGGGCCGCGTTGCCCGCAAGCACAAAAAGCCTGTGTGGTTACACCAGCCCTGACTAAGCATCATGGGCATAGTTATGCGTGTCACTTCCCGTTAATTAAGGACATGAAGTAATGCAGCCACTGTTAAAAGTACAAGCACTTTGTAAAACCTTTAATGTGCGAGCTGGGCTTTTTTCACGTAAAAAGTTTGAAGTCCTTAAAAACATTTCATTTTGCGTAGGTAAAGGTGAAAGCATTGCCATAATTGGCGAAACAGGCGCAGGTAAAAGTACGTTGGCAAAACTACTTTCAGGAGCTGATAGCGCTGATAGCGGGCAAATTTTGCTCGAGAATAATATTATCGAAGATAATGGCGTACGCGATAATCAATGTCGCCATATTCGTATGATTTTTCAAGATTCAGCTGCATCGCTCAACCCGGGCTTAACCATTGGCGAAATGCTTGATGATTGCCTGCAATATAATACTGAGCTTGATGCTAGTGAACGCACTGAAAAGATTGATGCAACGCTTTCTAAGGTGGGTTTGTTAATTGATCATAAACACTACTACCCGCATATGTTTAGTGTGGGGCAGCTACAGCGTGTAGCGTTTTCTCGTGCATTAATTTTAGATCCTAAGGTGATTGTACTTGATGAAGCTGTTTCGTCTTTAGATCCCTCTATACGGGCGCAAATAGTAAACTTGTTACTTAAGCTGCAGCGCGATACAGGCCTTACGTATGTGATGATCACTCATCATTTAAGTTTAGTACGTCACATTAGTGATTTTGTAGTTGTACTTGATAAAGGCGAAGTGGTTGAATACGGTCCTACTGAAGATGTTTTTCAAAACCCTCAGTCAAAAGTAACGCAGCGTTTATTAAGCTGCTAAAGCAGATTATAAATACCTAACTTTTTTGTAAGGTAACCGTATTTAACTAGGTCTTCTTGTTAATTGTATTTAATTAACAAGAGATCTCATGCTTAAACAAAAGTTACTACTTAGCCTTTCCCCATTACTCCTTCTATCAGCCTCAGCTATTGCTGATACAAATTGGGTTGGTGGCGTTGATCATTTAGGTTTAACCGTATCAAACTTAGATGCATCCAAAGCATTTTTTACTGATGTACTTGGCTTTAAAACGCTAGGGAATGACCCAGCCTATCCTGCTTATTTTTTATCAAACAATAAAATAACCATTACATTATGGCGCGTGAAAAACGATGCAAAACGTGTGGAGTTTAATCGAGCAGAAAATGTGGGCTTACACCATTTAGCACTCAGTGTTGAAAGTATCAAAAAGTTAAGCGAGCTACATGAACACTTAAAAATGCAAAATAATATTATTATAGAGTTTGCACCCGAAAACTTAGGTAGCGGCCCAACCCAACATATGATGATAAGAGAGCCTAGCGGCAATCGGATTGAGTTTATTGCCAGAGGTAATTAAAAGACAATAAAAAAGGCGCTTTAAAAGCGCCTTTCTTTATGAGCTAAAATTAATTACTCAACAGTTTGTGTAGCCGTTGGTAAGTTAAGCTCAGCATTGGCTTTAAGCGCTTCAATAAATACCATGTAGTTTTTATTAGCTTGCGCCATAGTAATGCTTTGTTTTGCTTGAGGGTCAATATTAGCTGCAACTTGTGCATCCGTTACCGACTTAAGCGCAACAATTGCTGCATCACCATTATTTAAATTAACGAGATCGACTACCGCAGAATCCGCTGGGTGAGCCATTTTAAAAGCTTGAGTCACAATAGCAGGTGAAACAGTGTAGCTTTGACGTGTTAACTTAGCTTCTTGGCGAAGTGTTAAGCTTTGCTCGTTAGCAACATCGTTTAAGCTCTTACCTGCTTGTACTTCTGCAAATAAGCTACGTGCCTTTTCTTTAGCAAGCTCAGATGATTTTTCATTCACTAAACGCGCTTTAATTTCCTCGTTTACTTCGTCTAACGGCTTAGTAGCAGCAGCTTTGTGCTCGTTAATACGAACAATGATTGCATGCTCATCGCCAAGCTCAATAACTTCAGAATTTACTTTATCTTCAAGTAAATCAACTGATGTTAGTGCTGTGACAACTGCAGGGCTGTTTAACGGCTCTGGTAGAGCATTAAGTGCTAAAAGAGGTGTAGATTTAACTTCCACTTCAGCAACTTCTGCAGCATCATCTAAGCGGTCTGAAATTTCAAATGCAAGTGCACCCATTTCAGTTTGCTTTTCGTAAAATGCATCAATTTTTTCAGCTTGTTCTAATTCAGCACGTAAGTCAGCTTTAACATCGTCATACGCTTTAACTTGTTGTGATTGAATGTCAGTAAGTTTAATTATGTGATAACCAAACTCAGAAGTAACAACGTCAGAAATATCACCTTTATTTTCAAGCGCGAAAGCCGCGTCTTCAAATGCAGGGTCCATTACATCACGCTCAATCCACTCAAGATCGCCGCCCATTTCGCCACTAACGATATCGTCAGACGATGATTGTGCTAACTCAGCAAAGTCTGCACCTTGCTCTAGCTGTGCATGAAGAGCATTGGCTTTTTCTTTTGCTGCATCATCGTCTTCACTGTTATCAATTAAGATATGTGATACGCGACGCTTTTCTGGCTCAACGTATTGTGCTTTGTTTTGCTCATAATACGCTTTAACGTCATCCTCGGTTACCGATTCAACATTGATATCTGCCGCTTTAAGCTCAATGTAACTTACTGAGATAAGCTCTGGAGATAAAAATTGAGATGCGTTTAAGTCGTAGTAATCAGATACTTCTTGATCTGATACTTCAACATTCGCGGCAAGTGCCTCTTTGTTTACAACTACGTAATCAATACTACGAGTTTGCTGCTGAAGAGCAATTGCGCTTTTCAGCTCGCTCTCTAGAGCAAAGTCTGTACCTGCAACAGCAGATACTACCTGGCTGCGTGTCATATCTTTACGTAAATATTCACGAAAAGCGTCTGGTTGAAAATTCATTTGACGAATTACTTGTAGGTAACGGTCGTTATTAAATTTTTCACCAATTTGAAAGTACGGTAATTCTAAAATTGTTTTACGTACACTTTCGTCGCTTACGCGAAGGCCTAAATCAGCCGCTAGCTGTGATTGCAATTCTTGTTGTACTAAGCGGTCAACTACACCTTGACGAATTTGTGCCATGTAATTTGGATCAGCTGCAATTTGTGTAAAGTATTCACCAAATTGTTGCTCTAAACGGCTACGTTCATTTTGGTAAGCACGGTTAAAATCGGTTTGACTAATTTTAATTCCATTTACTTCAGCAACGGGTTGTTCTGTGGTTTGACCTAAGTAACTACCGATCCCTGCTAAGGCAAAAGATAAAATCACCGCGCCTAAAATTATTTTGGCTACAGGTCCTTGCGAACCTTCTCTGATTTTCTCAAGCATTTGTTTATCTCTTTTTGATCAAGGTATTTTACCTTGTCACATGTAAAAAAAGCGTATCTTACCAGATACGCTTTTTCACTTGAAGTAACTGGCGGAAAAGTTACTTAACTCATCTGTTGTGGTGAATCAGTAACTTTACACTCGCCATAACTAATGTGTTTAAAACAGTGATTAGTTTACTGCGTCTTTAAGCGCTTTACCGGCTTTGAAAGCTGGAATAGTTGCAGCAGCAATTTGGATAGTTTCACCAGTTTGCGGGTTACGGCCTGAACGTGCAGCACGTTCACGTACTGAGAAAGTACCAAAACCTACAAGTGCAACTGAGTCGCCATCTTTTAGCGCGCCAGATACAGATTCGATGAATGAATCTAGTGCACGACCTGCAGCCGCTTTAGAAATGTCAGCATCAGCTGCGATTTGATCGATTAATTGAGATTTATTCACAATATCATCCTCTTTCATTGTTATTATCAAGAGCGATGGTTTTTTAAACTAACATCACTTTTTTGAAAATTTTAGAGCAAACTTTTAATGCCCACATTATTATATTTTTCTTAAGCCTAGGCCCCGTAAGGGCTAGGCTTGAAAACCAGTGCTTAACTTATCATACCGTTTAGATTTGAAAAGCCCTAAAAAGCACTTTTTTTATGTTTTTTCTTGGTTTTTAGGTGTTTCGACCGAAAAACTCTCAACAGGATGCACTAAAGCAAGCTTTAACACCTCGTCAATCCAAGTAACTGGGTGAATATCAAGACCTGCCAGCACGTTGTCTGGTATCTCTTTTAAGTCACGTTCGTTAATTTTTGGAATGATCACTGTTTTAATTCCACCACGATGCGCCGCTAATAACTTCTCTTTTAAACCACCAATCGGAAGTACTTCACCGCGTAGTGTAATTTCACCAGTCATAGCAACATCTGCTCGTACAGGATTACCCGTTAAGCTAGATACAAGACCCGTTACCATTGCTGCGCCCGCACTAGGACCATCTTTTGGTGTTGCGCCCTCAGGTACGTGTACGTGAATATCACGTTTTTCGTAAAAGTCGCTGTTAATACGGAAAGTATCTGCTCGATTACGCACAACCGTCATTGCAGCTTGAATCGACTCTTGCATTACATCGCCAAGAGAGCCGGTGTAACTTAACTTGCCTTTACCTGGCACTGCCGCACATTCAATTGTTAGCAAATCACCGCCAACTTCTGTCCATGCTAAGCCTGTAACTTGACCAATACGGTCGCCATCTTCAGCTTTGCCATAGTCAAAGCGCTGCACACCTAAAAACTCTTCTAGGTTATCTTGATTGATGGTCACTATTTTAGTGTCTTTTTCAAGTAAGATATTTTTAACGGCTTTACGGCATAGTTTCGAAATTTCGCGCTCTAAGTTACGTACACCCGCTTCACGTGTGTAATAACGAATAATGCCAATAATTGCGCTGTCTTCGATAACTATTTCAGACTCTTTTAAGCCGTTACGTTTAACTTGTTTAGTAATTAAGTGCTCTTTTGCAATGTTTAGCTTTTCATCTTCGGTGTAACCCGACAAGCGAATAACTTCCATACGGTCCAATAATGGACCAGGAATGTTAAAGCTGTTTGATGTTGCTACAAACATAACGTCAGATAAATCGTAATCGACTTCAAGATAGTGATCGGCAAAATGACTGTTTTGCTCCGGATCAAGCACCTCTAACAATGCTGATGCTGGATCGCCGCGCATATCTGATGACATTTTATCGATTTCATCTAATAAGAATAATGGGTTTTTAACGCCCACTTTTGTCATGTTTTGAATTAGCTTACCTGGCATTGAACCTATGTATGTACGACGATGACCGCGAATCTCAGCTTCATCACGTACGCCGCCAAGCGCCATACGAACATACTTACGACCAGTAGAACGTGCAATAGATTGCCCAAGTGATGTTTTACCAACACCTGGTGGTCCAACTAAACATAAAATTGGCCCTTTGAGCTTATTAGTACGCTGTTGTACTGCGAGGTACTCAATAATGCGTTCTTTTACTTTATCTAAGCCGTGATGATCGCTATCAAGAATTTTTTGTGCGCCTGCTAAGTCTTTTTTCACTTTAGAGCGTTTTTTCCATGGCACATTAATTAATGTATCTATGTATGAACGCACTACAGTTGCTTCTGCAGACATTGGCGACATCATTTTAAGCTTATTGAGCTCTGTAGTTGCCTTTTCTTTAGCTTCATCAGGCATGCCAGAATCTTCAATACGCTTTTTAAGCGCTTCAAATTCATCAGGCACATCATCAAGCTCACCAAGTTCTTTTTGAATGGCTTTCATTTGCTCATTGAGGTAATACTCGCGCTGAGATTTTTCCATCTGCTTTTTAACGCGGGTACGAATTTTCTTCTCAACTTGCAATAAGTCTATTTCGCCTTCCATTAGTGCCATTAAATATTCAAGACGTTCTGTGACACTTGAAATTTCGAGCACTTTTTGTTTTTCAGGTACTTTAAGCGGCATATGCGCTGCCATTGTGTCGGCAAGACGTGCTGGCTCATCAATACCTGAAACCGAAGTTAGTACTTCAGGTGGAATTTTTTTATTTAGCTTTACATAGCCTTCAAACTGGCTAATTGCGCTTCGGATAAAAATATCTTGCTCTTGTTCATCTACAGAATCAGATTCAATAAATTGAGCATTAGCGACAAAAAAGTCATCGTTATCTACAAATTCTTCAATTTGTGCGCGCTGTGTACCTTCCACTAAAACTTTAACTGTACCGTCTGGTAATTTTAATAACTGAAGTACAGTGGCAATAGTACCGATACGATAAATATCATCTTGCTCTGGTTCATCTACAGTTGCATCTTTTTGTGCAACCAAGAAAATTTGTTTGTCTTTGTCCATTGCCGCTTCTAGGCATTTTATTGATTTTTCACGGCCAACAAAAAGCGGGATCACCATGTGCGGGTATACCACAACATCGCGCAGTGCAAGGACTGGGATTTCGACTCGGTCGGTTCTCTCAAGCGTCATTATAGTTTCTCTTCGCACTTCATTTATTTTAAAGATTACTCAAGTATATGGGGATAACCTAATTAAAGTTCAACAATTTTCCCTAACTCGATTAAATTAATTATAAAAAAAGGAGCCTAAGGCTCCTTTTTCCATTCAAATAGCTTAAAAACTATTCTGATGCAGCTTTATCTTGTTTATTATTTTCATAAATCAAGATTGGATCTGACTCACCTTTAATAACGGTTTCATCAATAACCACTTTGCTTACATCATCCATTGAAGGAAGTTCGTACATAGTATCAAGTAATACACCTTCAACAATTGAACGAAGACCACGTGCGCCTGTTTTACGCTCCATTGCTTTGTGGGCAATTGCAGCTAAGGCATCATCGCGAAACTCAAGTTCAACGTCTTCCATACCAAACAATACTGAAAACTGTTTAGTAATCGCGTTTTTAGGTTCACTCAATATTTGTACAAGAGCTGCTTCATCAAGTTCAGTTAACGTAGCCACTACCGGCAAACGGCCTATGAACTCAGGAATTAAGCCATATTTAACTAAATCTTCTGGCTCTACATCTTTAAATGTTTCACTTAAAGAACGACTCGCCGCAGACTCTTTTACGCTAACGCCAAAACCGATACCGGTGTTTTTATGGCTACGTTGCTCAATTACTTTATCTAGGCCTGAAAATGCACCACCACAAATAAACAAGATTTTAGATGTATCTACTTGTAAAAACTCTTGCTGTGGATGTTTACGACCACCTTGCGGTGGAACAGAAGCAACGGTGCCTTCAATCAGTTTAAGTAGCGCCTGTTGAACGCCCTCGCCTGATACGTCGCGCGTAATTGAAGGATTATCTGATTTACGAGAAATCTTGTCAATTTCATCGATGTAGACAATACCGCGCTGTGCTTTTTCAACATCGTAATCGCACTTTTGTAAAAGCTTTTGAATGATGTTTTCAACATCTTCACCTACATAACCTGCTTCGGTTAATGTAGTGGCATCGGCCATAGTAAACGGCACGTCAAGTAGGCGCGCTAATGTTTCTGCAAGTAATGTTTTACCACTACCTGTTGGGCCGATAAGCAAAATATTACTTTTACTTAATTCAATGTCTTGCTTAGTCGATTGGTTACGTAGGCGTTTATAATGGTTATAAACGGCAACAGACAATACTTTTTTAGCATGGTCTTGACCAATAACATAATCGTCTAAGTGTTTACGAATTTCTTTTGGTACAGGTAGTTTGTCAGACGTATCATGCTTAGGAGCAATGTCTTTGATCTCTTCCCTGATAATATCGTTACACAACTCTACACATTCATCGCAAACGTATACTGAAGGGCCTGCAATTAATTTACGCACTTCATGTTGGCTTTTGCCACAAAAAGAGCAGTATAACAATTTATTACTTTTGTCGCCGTCTGTAGGAGTGTCAGACATTCAGCTACCTCATTTTATTACGTTGGCCCCCAAAACTATTGGCGGCTATTTCAATACGCTTTAACTATACCAAAATTTATTGGTTTTCGCATAGTAACTCAAAGTGGCAAACAGGTAGTCCTGCTTACCAAGCGCTTACTTTTTGTCGCGATTTGTAAACACAGAGTCTACCAAGCCGTAATCTACAGCTTGCGAAGCACTCATGAAGTTATCACGATCAGTGTCTTTAGAGATAATATCTAATGGTTGGCCTGTATGCTCAGCCATTAAGCGGTTAAGCTTATCTTTAATAGACAGAATTTCTTTAGCGTGTATTTCAAAGTCAGATGCTTGACCTTGGAAACCACCTAATGGTTGGTGAATCATCACACGTGAGTTTGGTAGGCAAAAACGCTTACCTTTAGCACCAGCAGTAAGTAAAAAAGCACCCATGCTTGCAGCTTGACCTACACATATTGTACTTACATCTGGTTTGATGAAGTTCATTGTGTCGTAAATAGCCATACCCGCAGTTACTGAACCACCTGGTGAGTTGATATATAAAAAGATATCTTTATCAGGGTTCTCTGATTCTAAAAATAGCATTTGCGCTAAGATCAGATTTGCCATGTTGTCTTCAACTTGACCTGTTAAAAAGATAATACGCTCTTTTAATAATCTCGAATAAATATCATACGAGCGCTCGCCTTTTGGTGTTTGTTCAACAACCATTGGGACCAATGCATTTAGGGGATCTGTAATACCAGTATTCATACTTATTTAATTCCTTATGCGCTTATACTTATCCTTATTATAAGGAAGCATAGTTATCGTTTTTCGCAAATTTAGAGCCAAAAACTAAAATGGCCCGGGCACGCTGTATAAACAGAGTAACACGAGCCATTTAATCGTTAGCGAGAGCTTAAGTCAATGACTTATTAAGCACCTTGCTGTGGATTCATGATGTCATCAAATGCTTTTTCAACATCAGTAACAACTGCTTTAGCTAAAATAGCTTCAACAGCTTGCTCTTCCATTGCTACATTACGCATTTGCTGCATAAGTTGATCATTACCTTTGTAGTATTCTACTACTTCAGTTGGATCTTCGTATGCAGAAGCTACTGTTGCGATTAATGCTTCAACTTTAGCATCATCAACTTTGATGTCGTTAGCTTTAATCACTTCACCTAATAAAAGGCCAGTTTTTACACGTGTTACAGCTTGCTCGTGGAACAATTCAGCTGGAAGCTCTGGCATGTTTTGAGCGTCGCCGCCAAAACGTTGAGCTGCTTGCTGACGTAGAGCATCAACTTCTTGATCAACAAGTGCTTTAGGCACTTCGATTTCGTTGTTAGCTAAAAGACCTTTGATTGCTTGGTCTTTAACGCTTGCTTTAACCGCTTGGTCTAGCTCACGTGTCATGTTCTTTTTAACTTCTTCTTTAAGCGCGTCTACGCCGCCTTCGGTAACACCGAATTTAGTTGCAAACTCTTCGCTTAATTCTGGTAATTCTTGCGCTTCAACTTTTTTCACTGTGATAGTGAATTGAGCCGCTTTACCTTTTAAGTTTTCAGCGTGGTAATCATCAGGGAAAGTTACATCAGCAACTACTTCTTCGCCTGCTTTTTTACCTACGATGTTATCTTCAAAACCTGGGATCATACGACCTTGGCCAAGTTCTAATGGGAAGTCTTCAGCTTTGCCGCCTTCAAATACTTCACCGTCGATAGTACCTACGAAATCAACTGTTACACGGTCGTTTTCGCCAGCAGCTGCATCAACATCAGCCCACGCTGCGTGTTGCTTACGAAGTGTTTCTAGCATGTTAGCTAAATCTTCGTCAGTTACTGTTACTGCTGGTTTTTCAACAGTAATTTTATCTAGACCTTGAACTTCAACTTCAGGGTAAACTTCAAACGTTGCTGAGAATTCTAAATCTTTACCTGCTTCAAGTGATTTAGGAGCGAATGTAGGCGCGCCAGCTGGGTTGATTTTTTCAGAAACGATTGCTTCGATGTAATTACGTTGCATTACTTCGCCAGCAACTTCTTGACGAACTGCAGGGCCAAAACGCTTGTTAATTACAGATACTGGAACTTTACCAGCACGGAAACCATCTATACGCTGTGTTTTTGACAGTTGTTGTAGGCGTTTTTTTACTTCGGTCTCAACGTTCTCTGAAGGAACGGTGATAGTTATACGGCGCTCAAGGCCTTGGGTCGTCTCAACAGAAACTTGCATGATTTACCTCAATATTCAATTTTGGCGACTGTTCGCCTTCCTTTACAAACAAAGTGTTCTGCATGAGTCTTGATAAAGTTTAAGCGGTTTTTCACACTTAAAAGCATCCGTCGCTACCATGAGACACCATTGCTGCTTTGCCCTTCGGGCACTATGTTAAACAATAGACGCGGCATTATAACCTAATATTTATGATAGTCGAGTATAGGGGGCAATTATTTGGACTAGATAAGGGACTATAAAGACTAACTGAATAAAAAACAGGCTAACTACGGACTAAATAGAATAAAATAGAAATTATTTAATAGAATTATAGGCTAACAGATTTAGATTTATAACTTAGAGGAATTTACTTATTGTTCTTATTAGATAAGAAAATGGTCGGCGATGCAGGATTTGAACCTGCGACCCCTTGGACCCAAACCAAGTGCGCTACCAAACTGCGCTAATCGCCGACATTGAAGAGTTAACTTCTTTTTTCATACTGAACACTTAAACTGAGAGTTTAAGACCATTTTAAGAAAATGGTCGGCGATGCAGGATTTGAACCTGCGACCCCTTGGACCCAAACCAAGTGCGCTACCAAACTGCGCTAATCGCCGATATTCGTTGTAAATGGGGTGACTGATGGGGCTCGAACCCACGACAACCGGAATCACAATCCGGGGCTCTACCAACTGAGCTACAATCACCGCTATATTTACATGTTTTCAAATGGTGCACCCAGAAGGATTCGAACCTTCGACCGACGCCTTAGAAGGGCGTTGCTCTATCCAGCTGAGCTATGGGCGCATCGAAAACTTCATAGTTTACCAATAAGCTATTCGATTATAAAAAATTATAAAAAAATGGTCGGCGATGCAGGATTTGAACCTGCGACCCCTTGGACCCAAACCAAGTGCGCTACCAAACTGCGCTAATCGCCGAAACTTATTATTGTTAGCGAGTGACCTCGTTGACAACGGGGTGCATAATAGTGATTTGACGGGGTTAGGTCAAACGTTTTTTTAAGAAAACCAATCAAGTGCTCATTTTTAGTGCACAATGGTTAAATATTACAATAGTCGGCTGAATTTTAAACTATTTAACAGCTCAAACGTTATATACCTTAAAAGCAACTTGGCGCTGCTATGCTTTTCTGCGAAAATAGTAGGCATATTATAAAACGAGTTAAATAAAGAGCGTATTTTTCTTTATTAGCATTTTTACCCCTATTTTATTGTGCATTCGTTTTTAGAGTATCGGTATCTAGTTAATTAACCCCAATTAAAGGTCACCCATGACGGCAAACATCATTGATGGTAAGGCAATCGCAAAACAAGTACGTAGCGCTGTAGCAGAACGCGTAAGTGAACGTGTAGCAAATGGTTTACGTGCACCAGGACTTGCAGTAGTACTTGTAGGACTTGATCCAGCAAGCCAAGTTTATGTTGGTTCAAAACGTAAAGCCTGTGAAGAAGTAGGTTTTATCTCTAAATCATTTGATTTACCAGCAGACACACAAGAGCAAACTCTTTTAGATTTAATTGACGAGCTAAATAATGATGCCGAAGTTGATGGAATTTTAGTGCAGTTACCACTGCCAGAAGGTCTTGATGCTGAAAAGATTTTAGAACGTATTACCCCACATAAAGATGTTGATGGATTTCATCCATATAACATTGGTCGATTAGCACAGCGTATGCCTGCCCTTCGCCCATGTACCCCTAAAGGTATTATTACATTACTTGATTCAACGGGTGTACGTTATAAAGGGATGCATGCAGTTGTCGTTGGCGCGTCAAATATTGTTGGTCGTCCAATGTCGTTAGAGCTTTTATTAGCAGGTTGTACTACCACTGTGTGCCATAAATTTACTCAAGACTTAGAAACACATGTTCGCCGCGCTGACTTATTAGTTGTGGCTGTCGGTAAACCTGAATTTATACCGGGAGATTGGATAAAAGAAGGCGCTATTGTTATCGATGTGGGCATTAACCGCTTAGATACGGGTAAATTAGTCGGTGATGTTCAATACAGTGTGGCCGAACAAAAAGCGCATTTTATTACACCTGTACCAGGTGGCGTTGGCCCGATGACTGTCGCAAGCTTAATTGAAAACACACTTGAAGCGTGTGAAAAGTATCACAGCTAAGCTGTTAAAAAATCAAAAAAGGGTTGCCATTTGGCAACCCTTTTTTAGTTTGACCTGAATTACTTTAAACGCTTACGCTTTACGCCACGTTGTTTTACCAGCTGAATCTTCAAGTATTACACCTAACGCATTAAGCGCATCACGTGCTTCATCAGCAGCAGCCCAGTCCTTACTAGCACGTGCTTCGTTCCGCTTTACAATTAATGCTTCAATTGTCGCAACTTCGTCGTCATCTTGCCCACCTTGTAAAAAAGCTTCCGGTGCTTGTTGAGCAACACCTAACACTTCACCGAGGCTACGCAGTATAAACGCTAACTTGCCAGCTTGACCTGCGTCACTTTCTTTTACGCGGTTTAATTCTTTAGCAAGTTCGAACAACACAGGTAGTGCTTCTGGTGTATTAAAGTCGTCATTCATTGCTTTTCTAAACTTAGCAACAAACTCATTGCCTTCTAAGTCGCACTCTACCGGTACGACATCACGAAGCGCTGTATAAATGCGTTCAAGTGATGAACGCGCTTGGTCTAAATTTTCTTGTGAGTAATTTAATTGGCTGCGGTAATGCCCTGAAATTAAAAAGTAACGAACAGATTCGGCATCGTATGCTTTTAAAACTTCACGCACAGTAAAAAAGTTATCTAACGACTTAGACATTTTTTCTTTATTTACTTGCACCATGCCAGTATGTATCCATGTATTTACATACTTGCCGTTGTTTGCACAGCACGACTGGGCAATTTCGTTTTCATGATGTGGAAACTGTAAATCAGACCCCCCACCGTGAATATCAAAATGCTCACCTAAGTGTTTTGAGCTCATTGCCGAACATTCAATATGCCAACCAGGACGCCCTTCACCCCACGGTGATGACCATGATGGCTCACCTGCTTTGGCTTTTTTCCATAACACAAAATCAAGCGGATCGTCTTTATCTTGAGCCACTTCTACGCGAGAGCCCGATTGCAACATAGTTAAATCTTGCTGAGAAAGCGCACCATATTGCTCAAACGTTGATACATCAAACAAAACATCGCCATCAGCTGCAACATAGGCATGGCCTTTTTCAATCAAGCGCTTAACCATAACGATAATTTCATCCATATGGCTTGTAACTGTTGGTTCAACATCTGGGCGTAGCATATTTAGGCTATCAAAATCTTCATGCATCGCTTTAGTCATGCGCACAGTTAAGTCGTTTATTGACTCACCATTTTCATTTGCACGTTTAATTATTTTATCGTCGATATCTGTAATGTTACGTACATATTTTAAATCGTAACCAATATGACGTAAGTAGCGCACAATAACGTCAAAACCAACAAAAGTACGAGCGTGTCCAATATGGCAGTAATCATAAATGGTGATACCACACACATACATGTCGATTTTGCCTTCGACCATAGGTTTAAATTGCTCTTTTTGTCGCGTGAGTGTGTTGTATATATTTACCATTTACTTTGAGTCCTTGACTATTTACTTGAACAGTTATGTTACCACTTGAAAAGCCCCTGCTCTAGCGCTTTATAACAAACCAAACATCTACTTTGTTAATCTTAGCCAACTACGATAAAATAGCGCCAATATTTAAACCAGATATAGGAAAACACATGGTTGTTCTACACACCAATTTTGGTGACATCACCATTAAAATGTTTGAGCAAGAAGCTCCAAACACTGTTAAAAACTTTTTAGAGTATGCAAATGCTGATTTTTTCAACGGCACTATCTTTCATCGTGTAATCGATGGTTTTATGGTTCAAGGCGGTGGTTTTGTACCAGGTATGGAACAAAAAGAAGTTAACGACCCAATTAAAAATGAAGCTAATAATGGCCTATCTAACAAGATAGGTACTTTAGCAATGGCACGTACACCTGATCCTCATTCAGCTACAGCGCAGTTTTTCATTAACGTGAATAACAACGACTTTTTAAACCACAGTAGCGAAACATCGCAAGGCTGGGGTTACTGTGTTTTTGCTGAAGTAGTAGAAGGCATGGACGTAGTAAATAAAATAAAAGGCGTAGCAACAGGTAGTACTGGTTTTCACCAAGACGTGCCTCTTGAAGATGTGATCATCGAAAGCGTTACTGTTAGCTAATAGTAAGTTTACCCACGTAATGTGGAGTATCAGCGGGCATTTACCAATGTGTATACGCCCGCTTTATTTATATCGAAAAGACTGACCTATGACTCGCCAAACTTACTTTATTGCAGATTTACACCTAAGCG
Organism: Pseudoalteromonas sp. SR43-3; assembly: GCF_014163875.1. Taxonomy (NCBI): domain Bacteria; kingdom Pseudomonadati; phylum Pseudomonadota; class Gammaproteobacteria; order Alteromonadales; family Pseudoalteromonadaceae; genus Pseudoalteromonas; species Pseudoalteromonas sp. SR43-3. The sequence continues at coordinate 115,526 of NZ_JACJEC010000005.1, forward strand.
AAAACCGCCCCGACATTAGCGCTGCATTTTTTGACTTTTTAAATACGCATATACTAAATAAAGATGTAGATGCACTTTATATTTTGGGTGATTTTTTTGAAGTATGGGTTGGAGATGACTACATTACAGCGCTGAGTGCCGATGTAGCAAAGCATTTAAGCGCCGTTAATGATGGTGGGACACCTGTTTATTTTATACATGGCAACCGTGATTTCATCATGCGCAAGCAATATGCAGACATGGCCGCAATGACTTTACTCGATGAACAAACAGTCATTGATTTATATGGTACGCCTACCGTTATTTTACATGGCGACGAAATGTGTACTCAAGATACTGAGTATCAAAAATTTCGTAAAAAAAGCCGTGGTTGGTGGTGGCCAAAATTAATGCTTGCAATGCCACTTTGGTATCGTAAAAAAATAGCGCGTAATGCCCGTGAAAAAAGTAAGTTGAGCCAAGCTGATAAACCTATCGAAATTTTAGACGTTGTAGATGAAGCCGTGCTTGCCACCTTTGCCAAACATAACGTTACTAATATGATTCATGGTCATACTCACCGCCCTAATGTTCATACCTATAAAGTTAATGAACAAACGCTTACTCGTACAGTGCTAGGTGACTGGTATACCCAAGGCTCTTATTTAGTCGTTACCCCTCAATCACAAGAATTAATTAGCACGCCTTTCGCATAATTTAAAATCCTGACTATTATTTAACTATATATTTGAATAATAGTGAGAGGTTTAATGATTAAGCTGTTAATTTTCATCGTAGTAATTGCCATTCCTACCAAAGTATTTAGCGAGCAAACATGGCAAATTGTTACTGAAAACTACCCTCCCTATTTTAGCGAAAACCTTCCTGATAACGGTTGGTTATATGAAATCACTCAATCAGCCCTTAAAACTCAAGGCATTAATAGCGAAGCCGAGTTTACGACATGGGACCGCGCCCTAAAGCTATTAGAAAAAAAGAGAAAAACAGCTATTTTAGGCGCTTTTTATTCATTAAAAAGAAATGAAGTTTTTTACTACTCTCGCCCACTTGCAGTTGCTCATTCAGGAATTTTTAAACGCAAAGAGAGTGCTATTAACTTCGATGGTACAGTTAAATCATTAACACCTTATAGTATTGGTACAGAAGACAATGCCTTTGTAAGCCAAGAGTTTACAAGAAATACTGAGCTGGCAATAACATCCACTAAAAGCCTTCCTACAAGTTTATACCTGCTACAACAAGGACGTATTGATTTGGTCGCAGGCACTAAAGAAGTAGGGAAGTATTGGCTTGAGCACAATAACGAAGTTGATTTAGATAAGAATAAAATCGAGTACTTATTGCCAGATCTTGCTTCTCATAAACTATATTTAGTTGTCTCTAAATCAAATTACAGGGCAAAAGAGTACTTACAAAAGTTTAATAGAGGGATTGATATAATAATTGAAAACGGAAGCATTGCTGAAATCATGAAGAAACACAATTTCAGCAATCAAAAAACAGCTGAATACATTAATTTTTTAAAAGAAAATTAGCTTTCTGCTATTGGCAGGCCACTATGAAACTTAAAATCTTCATCCTGTGATGAAATTAATTCGGCTTCAATCTCGCCAAATTCTTTAACTCGTTCGGTAATATCAAAATCAGCAATTTCTTGCGCTAAAGTTAGATAATCTTGGTAATGACGGGCTTCAGAGCGCAGCAGCGAAATATAAAAATCACCTAAACGTTTGTCAACATGCGGCGCAAGCTTTGCGAAACGCTCACATGAACGCGCCTCAATGTAAGCGCCTACAATTAATTTATCAACAAGGGCGTTTGGCTCAAACGTTTTAACATGACGAAGCATGCCTTTTGCATAACGACATGGTGTAATGCTTTGGTACTCTACACCGTACTCGTCCATAATTTCGAGCACTTGGTAAAAATGATGCAACTCTTCTTTTATCAACAATACCATTTTATCAATTAAATCTTGTCCATATGGCGAATTAGATTTAGGAATTATTGATTTAGTTAGCTTATTTTTAGCGGCGAGATCACGCCAATTTCCTTCACGCTTATAAATAAGCGTTTCAAATGGCTTTAGCCACTCGAGTAAGGCATCACTGCCCTCTTTATCAACAGCGTATTTACGTATTAAAAACATCGCACTTTGAGCCGCTTTTAACTCACAAATTAAGTGATCGATTAAGATTACTGATAAGTTCTCTTTTTTAATTGCCTGCTCCACCCACTGCTGTGGGGTTGTACACACTAAAAAGTTATTGATCGGCTCTAAAAGTTGGCTATGTGGCACGTTGACTGCTCATTACTAAATAAATTTGATATGCCATTATTTTAACACGAAATTTTGTTTGGGATAAATCAAAGCCCTAACCTGTGCAAAAATGTTAATAGTGAGTTAACTTGACTTTGCAAAATAAGTGAACCATAACTGTACGTAGACTGTATAAAAATAAACCAACCAAAACAGTAATACGTTCCTTTTATGGAGTAAGCACTATGATACTAAATCACCTCTGGGGCATTTATGCTCACCCACTTGAAGAATGGCAAACAATAGATAATCGCCATGAAAGTTTAACCTATAGTTTGTCGCATATTTTACTGATTGCTTTGTTTCCTTCAATAATGGGTTATTACTCATCTGTTTATTTAGGATGGAGTATAGGCGCAGGCGATCCTGTATTTTTAACGCACGATAGTGCGCTATTAATTGCAGTTGCAATGTATTTTGCTTTAATAGCGGGTGTTTTTGCATTGGCGTATTTGGCTCATTGGATGGCCGTTACATTTGGCTCTAAGCCTACATTTACACAAACACTTGAACTTGCAGCTTATACTGCAACACCTGTGTTTATGTCGGCGCTTGCCGCCTTTTGGCCTGTACTTTGGTTTGTAGTGTGTATTGGAATTATTGCACTAGCTTACTCGGTCTACTTACTTTATACCGGCGTACCAATACTTATGCATATTCCAGAAGAGCGTGGTTTTATTTATGCCAGCTCGGTTGTAACGTGTGGATTAATATTACTAGTTATTATTTTAGCTGTAACAGCTATGCTTTGGACAAATGGGATTGTTACTCCAATGTTTACTTAATAAAGTTTAGCTAAAAAAGAGTCGTGTTTGATAGAAATGTTCCCTTTCTTTCCTTCGCAAAAAAGGAGCTAATTAGCTCCTTTTTTTATGTAACGACTTTTTATTAACTAATAATTAATCAGCTTCGTTTTCGTCTTGGTTGTGAATCTCTAAACTTGAAGACATCGCACTTTCGCGGGTACTTTTTGCTGAATCGTTACGTAGCTCATCAATACGGTTTAAATAGTTTTGATCAATGTCGCCTGTAATATATTGCCCATCAAATACTGAGGTTTCGAACTTAGTAATTTCAGGATTTTCTTGGCTAACCGCAGCTATTAAATCTTTTAACGATTGAAAGATTAAACCGTCAGAACCAATACTTGCATTAATATCTTCAACTTCACGTCCGTGAGCAATAAGCTCAGCTGCTGAAGGCATATCAATACCGTACACATTAGGGAAGCGTATTTCAGGCGCTGCGGATGCAAAGTAAACATTTTTAGCACCAGACTCTCGAGCCATTTCAACAATTTGTGCTGATGTTGTACCACGAACAATTGAGTCATCAACCAATAATACGTTTTTACCTTTAAACTCGCGATCAATTGCGTTTAGCTTTTGACGCACTGATTTTTTACGCATCTCTTGGCCAGGCATGATAAATGTACGACCGATATAACGGTTTTTAACAAAACCTTGACGATACGGTAAATCAAGCACACGTGCAATTTCCAGTGCTACATCGCATGAAGTTTCTGGGATTGGGATAACTACATCAATGTCTTTATCAGCCCATTCGCGTGCAATTTTTTCACCTAGTTTTGTGCCCATGTTTACGCGTGTTGCGTACACAGACATACGGTCTATTGTTGAATCAGGTCGAGCAAAATAAACAAATTCAAAAATACACGGCGAGTAAGATGCTTTATCTGCACAACTAAGTGAATGAAATTCACCTTCTTCTGTAACATATATAGCTTCACCAGGGGCAACATCACGTACAAACTCAAAACCATCCGGTTTTAACGCAACGCTTTCTGAAGCGAACATGTACTCAGTGCCTTTTGCAGTCTCACGTTTACCAAATACAAGTGGACGGATACCATTAGGGTCACGAAAAGCAACAATGCCGTGACCAATAATCATAGCAATTGTTGCATAACCACCGCTTACTTTATTATTTACCTCGGTTACCGCAGTAAATATATCTTCAGGGTCTAAATGCAACTTATCAGATTTACTTAGTTCATGTGCCATGATGTTGAGTAAGATTTCTGAATCAGATGTTGTATTTACATGACGACGTGCTTCTGAGAATAACTGCTCTTTTAAAGCTTCTGCATTAGTAAGGTTACCATTATGGGCAAGCGCTATACCAAACGGTGAGTTAACATAAAAAGGCTGTGCTTCAGATGAGCTTGAAGACCCTGCTGTAGGATAGCGCACATGGCCAAGACCAATCGTACCTTGTAGTCGTTTCATATGACGAGTGTGAAAGGCATCTTTCACTAAGCCATTTGCTTTGCGTAAGCTGAACGTATTATTCTCAATGGTAATGATACCCGCGGCATCTTGACCACGGTGCTGCAAAACAGTTAAGCCATCATAAATCGCCTGATTGACAGGGGATGTTCCGACTATTCCAACGATACCACACATGTAATTTATCCTCGCCGATTAACGGTTTACTGAATTTAAAAAGCTCGAGTTGTTTTCTAGGTACGAAAAGAACCATTCAACAACAAAGCCAAATTCTGGAATCAAAATAGAATTGCCCCACCAGTGCGTATTGGGTGCACCAGTAAAAGCATCAAGAAAGAAGAGTAACGCGCTCACGACCAACACGCCTCGTAGAGCACCAAACACTATGCCAAAAACACGGTCGGTACCCGATAAACCAGTACGATGTACAAGTTCACCTAAAATGTAGTTTAGTAAACCGCCTAACAGTAGCGTCGCAAAGAATAATATGGCTATGGCCGCCGCATTTCTTAAAAGGGGTTCAGAAATGGTTGTTAGGAAGGAAGCTAAATATTGGTAAAATAAGCTAGAGATGATAAAGGCGCCAGCCCATACAGCTAATGACATTGCTTCTTTTACAAAGCCGCGTATTAAACCGATGATGGTAGACAATACAATGATGCCAATAATGGCGTAATCAACCCAGATCATAAGAACCAATTAGTCGCTAATTTGGGGCGCATTCTATACCCAAACATCGTTAGTATGCAAGTTTAAACGGGAGATTACTGGGTTGTAGTTAATACAAAAAATTAACATTCTAGTGTAGGTATTGTGAGATAAAGATAATGATAAAAAAAATATAAATAAATAAAAAAAAGGCTTGTTATACAAGCCTTTTTAAAATTATTTTGTTACTTCGTACTGCGTAACTTTACCATTTAATTTAGTAAGCTCTTTGAGCTGGGGGAGCTGCTTTTGTAATTCACTTTTATCAAGCGAAGGACCAACAAATACTTTGGTTAGTGTCCCATTTGGGGTTTTAATCGGTTTAGTAAACGTTTTAAACCCTTCAGCCTTTAATTTAGCCTGTAATGCTTTAACGTTTGCAACATGTGAAAAACTACCTAATTGAATAACATAGGCCATACTCGTTAGGTTTTCATCACTTTTACGTGGTGCAATTGGCTCTGGCTTAGCTTGAACAGGCGCTTTTGTAATTGGTGTAGCTTTGGGTTCTATAGTTGCTTCAACAACTTTATCTTCCACAGCGTAATCACTCTCATCCATCGCGCTTTGCTGCTCAAAAGCTTCATCGTCAGCTTGAATGTCTTCAATTTCATCTTGCTTTAGTGGCTCAGCATTAGCCATATTTTCATCAATTGACTCTTGAAGATCGATTGTTTTGAACTCAGGGCGGTCTGGGATCGCTTTAAAGCCTTCTTTATAATGCACTTTTTCGCCATCGAGTATATTAGGGATAAACACAATTGCTGCGATCACCACTATACTTGTTCCGACTAAGCGATTAATAAAACTTGAGTTCACCGACATCCTCTCTATTTTTTAAAGTAATTAATAGCGCCAGCAACTGTAAAAAATGAACCAAATATAATCAACATAGTATCACTTTGTTGTTCTGGTAAAATTACATTCAGTGCTTGTGCCACACTATCATAGCTATTAATAGTATTATGATGAGACAATTCGTGCAGTGCATTTTGTAAATTACTTGCAGTGTCGCCTCGCGGGCCACTTAAGCTCGCTAATGACCACTCATCGACCAAGTGACTTACTTCTTTAAATACACCCGCTTTATCTTTATCAGCAAGCATAGCGGCTAATGCATGAATTTTAAAGCCTTTATCTTTATAGCTTGATAACTTATTGGCTAAATAACGCGCCGACTCAGGGTTGTGTGCTACGTCGGTAAAGACTAAAGGCTCAACACTTAACTGTTGAAAGCGCCCTTCGACAACTAAATTAGCTAAACAACTTCGTATAATTGATTCACTAGGTAATAAGTTTAAAACACTTAGCGTAGTTAATGCGGTAGCTGCATTTTGACACGGTATTGCAGGCTTATCTATTTCAAGATTATGTTCTTTATATTGCCAATTAAAGCTCTCAGCATTTTCTTTAAAAATAAAGTCACTGCCCGACAGCGTCATGTTGGCATTAATTTCTTTGCCGTAATCAGTCATTGTGTGAGGAATATTTAAATCCCCTATAATAGCGGGCGTATTTTCACGAAAAATACCGGCTTTATCATAAGCCACTAACTCACGGGTATCACCTAAGTACTCTTTATGGTCTAAGTCTATAGTGGTGATCACGCTTGCAAAGGGAGTGACTATATTTGTGGCGTCAAAGCGTCCACCTAAACCAACCTCTAGTAATACATAATCGACGTTACAGCGTTTAAAAATTGCCAACGCCCCCAAAGTACCATATTCAAAATAAGTCAGAGGAGTGTCTTTACGGCCTTGCTCAAGCTGGTGAAAAGCATCTATATGAAATTGGTCTGCCAATTCTTTCCCATTAACTCGTACACGCTCGTTATAACGAATTAAATGTGGAGATGCGTAAGTACCCACATTGAAACCTTGCGCTAGCAATAGCGACTCTAAGCAGCGTGCTGTGGTGCCCTTACCGTTTGTACCGGCAATAAGAATAATTTTACTTGGAGTGTTTAACAGGCCAATATTGTTAGCAACATTAGCAACTCGTTCTAAGCCCATAGCAATGTTAGCTGGGTGAACACTTTCTAAATAAAAAAGCCAATCATCAAGGCTTGATGATTGGCTAGGAGTTTTTTTTGTCATAACGTGTAATCAGTAAAGCTGAAATTTACGCTACTCTATGCTCTTGTTCCGTAGAAGGCAAGTTCATAAATTTAGCTAAAATGCGTGCAAGGGTATCGCGCATTTCACGGCGGTCAATAATCATGTCAATTGCACCGTGTTCAAGCAAAAATTCACTACGCTGAAAGCCTTCAGGTAATGTTTCGCGAACAGTTTGCTCAATAACACGAGGACCCGCAAAACCAATTAATGCTTTAGGTTCTGCAACGTTAATATCGCCCAGCATAGCAAGTGATGCAGATACACCACCCATAGTTGGGTCAGTCATGACTGAAATAAACGGAAGACCTTTTTCAGTCATTTTTGCAAGTGCAGCACTTGTTTTAGCCATTTGCATAAGCGACATAAGCGCTTCTTGCATACGTGCACCGCCTGATGCAGAAAAACAAATAAGCGGCATGTTATGCTCTAAACATTGATCAACAGCATCAACAAAGCGAGCGCCAACAACAGAAGCCATTGAACCACCCATAAACGAGAACTCAAATGCTACTGCTGCAACTGGAATACCTTTTAATCGGCCTTTCATAGCTACAAGTGCATCTTTTTCACCACTTGCTTTTTGGGCTGCACTGATACGATCAGAGTATTTTTTAGAATCTTTAAACTTAAGAATGTCTTTAGGCTCATGTTGTGTGCCAAGCTCTTGACGGTCACCTTCATCTAAAAAGTGCTCCAGGCGCTTACGGCCACTAACACGCATGTGGTGGTCACACTTAGGACATACGTTTAATGACTTTTCTAATTCAGCTTTATATAAAATTGAATCACACGATGTGCACTTAGCCCAAACACCTTCTGGGATTTCTTTACGACCTGATGATTTTGTCGTTTTAGGTAAGATTTTTTCTAGCCAACTCATTTGCAACTCTCTTAATGCTGTTCTGTGTCGCGAGCCTGCCAATAGCAATTAGCAGACAAATTTTTTCAATTAAAACATGAATTACACTAACGCGGTATAAAAAACTGGTCTTAGTAGTTAAAAGTGTTCATAAAAAGCACTAACGACAACCATAACTAAATTTCAGCGTCAGGTAAAAACAATGGACCTAAAGGCATTTTAGGAATATTAAACTCTTCAGGATAATCGACATCAACCAAGTATAAACCTGCAGCTTTAGCTGTAGCACTTGCTTTAGCACGCTCTTTACAATCAAGTAATTCTTTCAACCAAATAGGCTGTTGCTTATGTATGCCAATATCCATCAAGCTCCCCGTTATATTACGTACCATGTGATGTAAGAACGCATTCGCCTTAATATCAATAATAACGTAACACCCTTGGCGCTGTACCGATAAATGATGAATAGTACGAGTTGGTGTATTCGCTTGACAATGGATCGCTCGAAAAGATGTAAAATCGTGTGTCCCGATCAAATACTGACAGGCTTCCTGCATTTTAACTTCATCTAATGGGTGATGAAAATGCGTAACCCCTTCGCTTAACACCGCTCCTCGAAAAGGAGAGTTATAAATAATATAGCGGTATCGGCGAGCTGTTGCACTAAAACGAGCATGAAAATCGACAGCAACTGGTTGTGCAAAGCGAATAGCAATATCTTTAGGCAATAAGGTATTCATACCCATTGTAAATGCGACCATGTCACGCGAAGCTTCAGTTTCAAAATGTATTATTTGACCTGTACCGTGCACACCCGCATCAGTTCGCCCCGCACATACTACTTCAACTGGGTGATTACAAATACGCGACAATGCCTTTTCTACTTCTTGTTGTACGCTATTAACATGTGATTGACGTTGCCACCCACTATAGCGTACGCCGTTGTATTCAACTCCAAGTGCTACTCGCATAATTACTGCTTTACCTACTGTGCTAATGAACACGGCATTTTATGCTATCTCTCGACGCAATAAAAGGAGGTGTGCGGTAATACCCTTTTTATTAAAAACATGAGCATTTTAATGAATCAAATAACTTAATAATTACGATGTAAATTATTCTTTTATAACAATTACATACTATAAAATCCGCTTCATTAATGCGTTGCTTTCCCTTGTTATAATTAAACTAACATCCATAAAAAAAACCTTAATTAGAATAACCAATTAAGGGTTTTTTTAACAATTTGTTATTTTAGTTTCGCTTTTAAACTAAGTGCCTCTTCTTGAACTTCTTCTGGGCCTTTGTTGATGACATCCTCAATGACCTTGAGCGCAGAATCAAAATCATCAATTTCAATATAAGCACGCGCTAAATCTAGTTTAGCTGAATAACCACCACTTTCAGCATCAACATCGGTTGGGTTATCACCAGCAAGTAATGCATCAAACTCACTCAAACCGACATCCATATTAACGTCGGTGTAAGGTTCGTGTTCAAGTTCAGCCTCTTCACTTTCTTCTAATAATGAATCTATATCTACAAATTCATCATTATCAAGTTGCTCAATATCACTACTTTCAACAAGTGGCTCTTTTGTAGTTAATGAGTCATCTTCCTCTAAGTCTTCTTTTAGCAAGCTGTCAAAGTCGACATCAAATTCACTGCTATCCTCAGCACTTAATTCTTCAGGCTCCGCTAACTCACTAAGTAATGAATCAAAATCAGTTTGCGTCAAATTTGACATAAACTCTTCATCAAGTTCATCGTCAGAGCTAATATCAGTGCTACCTGCTTCATCTGAGTTTGTTAACTGTGCTTCGCGCTCTGCATTTGTTTGCTCTTGCTGCTCGTCTGATAACTCATCAGTTAGCGCTTGCTCTAAAGTATCTTCGTCAAACTCAACATCTAAGTCAGAAAAATCGTCTTCAATTAAAATTTCATCATCAAAATCGTCTTCTAAACTATCTAAATCAGTATTTTCAGAAAGCGCATTTGATAAGTCCTGCTCAGCTTGGCTGGAAGCGACTCCCTGCGCCTTACCGTCTAAATCATCACCTTGTAATTCTTCGGGGGTAAATGGCAACTCACTTTCTAGTGTTTCTTGAACTTCATCAAGGTTAAGAGGTTTGTTATCCTCTTCTATACTAACTGGTTCAACAGAATCAATTCCGTCATTAATTTCTTGCAGTAAATCATCATCAAACGACTCGTCTTCAGCCTTAGCTTCTGATTCAGAGAAGTCATTATCAATTAATAGTTCATCATCAAAATCATCTTCTAAGCTATCTAAGTTAGCATTTTCAGAAAGCGCATTTGCGAGATCTTTCTCTGTTTGACTAAGTGATACTGCATTTTCTTCACTCGGTGCATTTTCTTTAGGTTCTTGCGGCTCAAACGAAGGTTCATTCTCCAATAATGAATGATCATCATCTAATTCAAGTTCAGGATATTCATCTAACTCTTCACTTGGCGTTATAAGATCGCTATCAAGCTGCTCTTCAACTTTTGTAAGATCTGAGTCATCGTCGCCCGCTAACGGATCGTCACCAAGATCTACTTCTATTTCTTCAAGATCGTCGTCAAGCTCATCTAAAGACCAATCTGGTGTTTCTATATAGTCATCATCCGTCGCTTGTTGTAGCTCATTTAAAAGCTCATCAACGCTCTTTAAAGTATCATCTGTATATTCTTCAAGCGCATCTTCTGGATCAAGAAGCGACTCTGATGTATCTGAAAAATCATCAACCGTTACATCTATAAGTTCAGGTTCTTCTTTAAGCTCAGGTTCTTCTTCAAGCTCAGGTTCTTCTACAAGCTCAGGCTCATCGTAAAGCTCAGGCTCTTCTTCAAGCTCAGGCTCTTCATTTAATGATGAAGCAAGCGACTCAATATCATCAACATTTAATTCTTCTTGAGCATCTGCTAAATCCTCAACTGAGTCTGCCAATGCATTATCAATTTCTGAATCTCTTACATCTGAATTTTTTACTTCATCATCAATTAGGTTATCTATGTCGTCTAAATCAAAATCATCGCTTTGTTCAACTAATGAATCATTTGCAGTATCAACTGCTTCCTCATCAATTAAGCTATCTATGTCGTCTAAATCAAAGTCGTCACTTTCCTCAACTAATGAATCATTTGCAGTATCAACTGCTGCCTCATCAATTAAGCTATCTATGTCGTCTAAATCAAAGTCGTCACTTTCCACAACTAATGAATCATTTGCAGTATCAACTGCTGCTTCATCAATTAAGCTATCTATATCGTCTAAATCAAAGTCGTCACTTTCCTCAACTAATGAGTCATCTGCAGTATCAACTGCTGCCTCATCAATAAAGCTATCTATGTCGTCTAAATCAAAGTCGTCACTTTCCTCAACTAATGAGTCATCTGCAGTATCAACTGCTGCTTCATCAATTAAGCTATCTGTGTCGTCTAAATCAAAGTCGTCGCTTTCCTCAACTAATGAGTCATCTGCAGTATCAACTGCTGCTTCATCAATTAAGCTATCTATATCGTCTAAATCAAAGTCGTCACTTTCCTCAACTAATGAGTCATCTGCAGTATCAACTGCAGCCTCATCAATTAAGCTATCTATGTCGTCTAAATCAAAGTCGTCGCTTTCTTCTAGAAGTTCATCTTCGTCGAGTAGCTCTGCATCAAGTGAGTCATCTACCACATCACTTTTTGGGTCATTCGCCTCATCAATTAAGCTATCTATATCGTCTAAATCAAAGTCGTCGCTTGTATCAAGTTCAGCTGAAGTGTTATTTGAGGTATCTAATTCTGTTGATGTTTGATCTAATAATTCATCTATATCAAAATTATCTTCATCTGCAAGCTCTTCACTTAAAGCCGCCATTTCATCATGAGATTCTAAGCTGTCATCCTCTAAAGCTTCGCTTGTTTGCGGTGCATCAAATTCAGGTAGACTATCTTCTTCATCAAACAAGCTATCTAAATCGTCATTAGTTAGGATTTCATCATTGTTAATTGAGTCATCAGATAAGTCTAAATCTATATCTTCAGCGTTTTCATCTGAAGGTTGATCAAACCCTTGCTGCATAAAAATATCGAGCTCATCATCGTCATCGGTACTTTCATCATCAAAAACAATGTCATCGCTTAGCAAGCTTTCGAGCTCATCCTGATTAAGTAAATTTTCGTCGCCAGAAAAATCATCTAAGCCGTCGTCTAAATCATCATTAGGCAACATATCACTTTCGAGACTATCATCTAATTGAACACTCAAGTCATCTAAAGGGTCAGGTACAATTGGATCGTCATTTAAGCTTGGGCCTAAATCATCATCGCCAGTATAAGTTGGGGTTTGTGGTAAAAAGTCATCATCGTTTTGCGGCTCTTCTTGATTACTTGCTCGTTTGCGTAAAAACATAACGATTGCAAAAATAATCAGTAACCCAGGAATAAACATTAACAAGCCCAGTACTATGGGATTTGAAAATAATGAGCCAAAATCAAATGACTCTTTTGGTATTACTTCTTGTTTTTTTTGTTGGGCAATAATCTCGTTTTGTTTAACAATGAGTTCTTTTAACTGATTTTGAATTTCGCTGTCTTGTCCTAATTGCAAACGTAAGTTTTCGAGCTCTTTTGATATTCCTGATAACTGTTTTTTGAGATTATTATTTTCAACTAAAATCTCTTCTACATTACTAACTGAGCTTTTAAACTGTTGTTGTAACTCAACAAGCTTAGTACCTTGCTCTGTTTTTATTTCATTTAATTCTTTCTGTATCTCTTTTTTAGCATCGTCTACATCAATTTTACGCGCTTGAGTTACTTTTGTTTGCGCTGAGTTAATTTCGCTTTGTGTAAGCGTGCCATTTTTTTTCTTTTCCCATAATGCATCATCTTGCTCAGAGCGTTGCTTTGCGAGCTGCGTATTTACAGCTTTTATTTCGGCTAAGGTAGGGATTTTTAAATAGGCACCATTTTGAATGTGGTTAAGATTTTGTTCTAAAAATGAATCGGGATTTTTGTTATACAAAGCCTGCATAACTTGATAAATACTGACAGAATTGTCTGGGCGCACTTTAGCTGCTATACGCCAAAGCGTATCAGTTGGTTTAATTGGCCCAATTGATCGCCCTTGCGCACCATAGTCAACGCCTTTAGGCCCCTTTAATTGGGTACTGTCCTGAGAGTAAACTGGCGTTACTATCAATGCAGACGCTAATATAATAAGTGTAGCTAAACCGCGCATGCTGATCCTTTAATATTTAAATATTAATAAAACACCTAAAACTTAAGTGCATAAATATTGTTTATTATTGCTATTATCAGCCAAATGACTGACTCGCATTTATTATTACAATCTATTTTTATTGCAAGCTCTATTCCAATTACAAACTATAAACCAGTTAGAGCGTAATATCCATCGCAACACCTTGAAAATAAATGCCTTAAAACATCTTTATAAATATTAATTTATTGAGTGTTATCAATCAGTTTTTGTATTTTTAAAATTAAACGGCAAAAATTTGACAAGCCATATAAACAAAAAGCGGCAAACAACTACTGTTTACCGCTTCAAAAGCATGTTTAGCGCAATTAACTATTACATGTAATTGGCAATAAGCTCTTCTGCAATTTGAATGCTATTAGTTGCAGCACCTTTACGAGTGTTGTCACTTACAACCCACATGTTTAATCCATGAGGATGAGAAATATCAGCACGTAATCGACCTATATACACAGTATCGTTACCACTAGCGTCAGACACTGCTGTTGGGTAGTCACCTTCATCATCAATTAGCTCGACACCAGGCGCGTCTTTTAAAAGTTGTTTAACGTGTTCAAAGTCATAAGGCATGCGCGTTTCAATATTAATTGATTCTGAGTGCCCAAAAAATACGGGAACACGTACACACGTTGGGTTCACTGCAATAGTGGTATCACCCAAAATTTTATGAGTTTCGTTTACCATTTTCATTTCTTCGCGCGTATAGCCATTATCTTCAAAGCTATCAATTTGAGGAATAACGTTAAATGCAATTTGCTTTGGAAATACTTTATTATCCATAGGGCGTGCATTCATCAAATTAGCTGTTTGCTTTGCAAGTTCATCAACCGCGTCTTTGCCTGCACCCGATACAGCTTGGTAAGTAGATACGTTAATACGGTCTATTCCGTAAGCATCATAAATTGGTTTAAGTGCTAACATCATCTGAATAGTTGAACAGTTAGGGTTAGCAATAATATTACGATTTCTAAAATCAGCTAGGCTTGAAGCATTAACTTCTGGCACCACGAGTGGGATTTCAAAATCATTTCTAAAGTGCGATGTATTATCGATTACAATACAGCCGGCATCAGCAGCAATAGGAGCATATTTTTCAGATACACTGCCACCAGCAGAAAACAAACCTATATGCGCTTGGCTAAAGTCAAAGCCTTCAACGTCAAGTACTTCAATGGTCTCACCACGAAACTTTATATCTTCACCTGCGCTGCGGCTGCTAGCAAGTAAAAAAAGCTGATCAACAGGAAACTTACGATCTGCTAGCGTTTCAATGATTTGACGGCCTACTAAACCAGTAGCGCCAAGTACGGCAACGTTATATTTTTGCGACATATTTCTTCCTCTATAAACGACATTAAAACAACATCGTTAGTTAAATAATTATTCAGCTATGCTAAAGCCAAGCTGGCTAAGTGCTGCTAGTTGTGAGCTATCACCTTGTAGAAATAAAGTGCTAAATTCTCGCCTTATTGGATAGTTTTTACGTAAACTATCAAAGCCGTCGCTCTCTAGACGACGAAGTAATATTCCGTCATCGCGGCGAACGTCATAAATTAAATGCACTAAACGGGCAATATCTTGCTCATTAAGGCTTTGCGTAACAGTTGCATTTGTAACGGCTGGTGTTGGTAAAAAATCATCCAACGATTTAATCGCCTCAACACCTTTGAGCTGACACAGTTTTTGATACAACATTTGTGTACCACGAGCTTTCCCCTCAAGTGTATGCCCTGCGATATGCACACTGGCATAACGCACATGCTCTAGTAATTCAGTTAGAATATTGGGCTCTTTTTCCCATACATCAAGTACTAAATCTAAATCAGCCCCAGCTTCCATTACCTCAAGCAAAGCTTGATTATCAATTACATCGCCTCGGCTTGCGTTAATTAGCGTGAGTCCTGGCTTAAGTGCTTTTAATCGCTCTTTATTCATCATGTGCAGCGTTTTGTGCTCGCCACTTATAACAAGTGGAACATGAAAAGTAACAACATCTGACTGCGCTAATAACTCATCAAGCGCTACATGCTCTTGTAGTAAGCCCTTTTCGTGCTTAATTGGATCGCACAGCAGTACGTCGACATTTAATGCTTTTAATTTTTGCGACAAACACGTGCCAATGTTACCCATACCAACAATACCAATTGTTTGACCACATAATGGGCGCGCATTTTCTTGGCTTAATGCAAATAAACTACTAATTACATATTCAGCTACAGCAACGGCATTACAACCAGGTGCACTGGTAAAAGCAATATTTCTATCATGTAGTAATTGCGTATCAATATGGTCAATGCCAATTGTGGCAGTCCCCACAAAGCGCAGCTTGTTAGCTTGTGCCAATAGTTCATGATTAACATTAGTCACTGAACGAGTAAGGAGTACATCTACATTTATTAATTGTTCAGGCGTTAATTTACGACCATCAAAACGCTCAACCTCACCAAAGTCTGCAAAGTACTGCTCAACTAAAGGCATATTTTGATCGGCAAGAATTTTCATCACTGAGTCCGTTTGGCAATTAAGTGGCGCCATTGTAACGAACAACCAAGCCTTTACACAAACTAAAAAGGCGCATTTAAGCTGATACAAATACTTAAAAGTGGTTATGTTGATTGTTTTAAATCAGCAATTTAAATTAGGGATTTAAATTAGGGATTTAAATTATGCGGATAATAATTTTACTAATGAATATATAAAGGCCGAATCACAGCATGATTCGGCCTTTATTATGAAAAATAAACTTCAATTACATTGAATTTTATTTACTTGATTTTAGTTTATAGCTCAAAATCTTTTTTGAATTTCAAACCAAATTCGCTGCGGTCATTACTACGCATTACACCAACAAAACCTGATTGTTGTAGACGACCAACATCGTAAACTTCGTTTAGAACGTTTTCACCATACAGTGTAACTTCCATATCGCCATATGGATTAGTGTACGAAATATTAAAACCAACTAATTCACGAGAATCAATAGTCTCACTTTGGTTGTAAACTGATTGACCTTGCATTTCACTGCGATACGAATAATTAGCATTAAACGCAAGTGTTGCGCCACTCTCTAAATCCATAAAGTAAGAAGGTGCAACCATGACAGTCCAGCGTGGTGTAAGTGCTGGTGAATCGCCTTTACCTATGCCTTGTACGCCCTCAGCAACTTCTGTTATTTCAGAATCTAAATAACCAACTGCACTACGAATAGTAAAGTCATCGGTAATAGCAACGGTTGTTTCAAGTTCAATACCTTGCGCTTTAGATTGACCCGCATTTTCTACAATTGTTACAAAGCCACCACCCGCTGTTGGATCTGAAAACGGTAATGCTAAATCGGTGTAATCAGTCACAAATACTGCAAGCATCATAGATACATTTTCGTGTACTTGGCCTTTTAAACCCATTTCGTAATTAACCGCTTTTGTTTCGTCAAACGATACAAATTGATCTGGTCCACCAAATGGACGCGGTGGAAAACCACCTGTTTGGTAGCCTTTTTGAATCTGGCCATACACATTCATATTATTGCTAAGCTGATAAGATGCATTTACATCCCACGTAACTGCATCAAAATCTGCACTTACATACTTACGAGTAGGAAATGATGGGAATATAGCATTTGCATCTTTTTCATCTTTTGAATAACGAAGACCACCACCTACCGTTAAATCGTCAGTTAAATCGTAGCTTGCATTAAAGTAGGCTGCGTAAGAATTAGTTTCTTGGTTAATTTCAAAATCGCCGTAACCACCAAATGATTCTGTTACTCCGTCATTCAATAAGCCATTGGGTGTATTAAATGGGCTGAATACAAATGGGCCTGAACGTGTAAAGCCATCTTCATTAAAAAAGTAAAGGCCTGACACAAAGTCCATATTATCAAATGTTGCATTTAGTTGAATTTCAAACGAGTACTGATCAGCTCCGCCCTCTTCTGGAAACTCAGATAAGTTTAAAGGTGATGCATCGTCATCTAGGCCACCTTCATACTCAGATGTACGGTAGCTTGAGATAAACTTAGTAGTATAAGTATCGTTAATTGCCCAATCAGCCGAGAACGATGTGCCCCAACCTGAGTAAGAAGTTGATTCAATACCTGCAACGGTTGTACCTAAATCATCAGGGTCTGATGGAATTAAATCTTGAGTCAATAATGGGAAGTCGCCATTAAACACATCGTTTGCATCTAGCGGGTCAGTTAATTCAATTGTGTAAGGCGATTGACCTGACTCGTTATCAACTCCATCTAAAGCAAAAGTGAATGCTAAATCGCTGTTCGCTTGCCATTTAAGGGCTACACGACCACTGAATTCCTCTTCCTCACCAATTTCTTTCTCTGGATTTGCTAAATTAACAGCTTCACCAACACCATCACGTGTTTTGTAAGATGCACTCGCAGACATGCTTAGTTCATCGTTTAGTGAGTTATTAAAATAAACATCACCAGCAATACGTCCACGACTTCCCAGCTTAGCTGAAGTAGTTACAATACCTTCATCACCAGGTTGCTTTGTAATTACATTTACAGCGCCACCTAATGTATTACGACCATATAAAGTACCTTGTGGACCACGAAGCACTTCAACACGCTCAACATTAGGTAATGATAAATTAGAACCCATTTGACGACCTAAATAAACGCCATCTAAGTATACGCCTACACCTGGATCAGTAGTTATTATGTGATCTTGCAGACCAATACCACGAATGAACACAGACGCATGTGCTGCATTACCAACACCGTAACGGGTGATGTTTAAGTTTGGAACATATTTACCAATATCTTCAAGATTACTCATATTGGCTTTATCAATTAGGTTCGCCCCAATTGATGTGATAGCGGTTGGAGATTCAAATAAGCTCTCTGTACGTTTACGAGCTGTGACTTCGATTTTTTCAAACGCGTCTTGTTTTGCGGTTGTTTTAGCTTCTTCAGCATTTACTGAAGTAGATAGTGCAGCGACAATTGCTAGGCTTAACTGTGAGAGTGTGCGTAGTTTCAAAATATTCTCCAAAGGATACCGTGTGATTTTTGTTATGCTTTTATATTGATAATATAAATTTTAGGCATAAAAAAAGACGCTAAATAGCATCTTTCCTCTGGACAGGTATTATATGACATTATTGTGAATAAATGTATAAATTATTTAAATAAATTCATAGAAAATGACAGTAATTTAAGCATTGTTAGCTTTAGATGAATTATCATAAATAAACCCCTCTAATATTTACCTCACTAATGAACTGTTTTAAAACAAAAAATCTCATAAATACTACTTTAAAGAGCGCATAAAACATACTCATACATGTACTTTAGTGTATAAAAAAAGAGCTAAAACACATTCAGGTATCATTGAAATTAACTAAAAATAAGAATATAGTGCTAAAATGTAGTCTATGGATAGAATATTATGAATATTGAAAATACAGTCAATAAAAGCCCCACATGCTTCACCAGCCCAAATTACACATCACTTTTTTGTGTTGCAGCTGACTTCAACGTCCTACTTGTTAATTATCAAGCTTTAAATGTTATTATCAACCATGAACTTATAAATCAGTTTATGCTAAAAAACGGTCATCAAGGTCTCGTTATTTTTGACGTGCCCAAAGACGGTGATGTTTTGGCATTAAAAGAGTGGCCTAATTTAAAAGGTTTGTTTTATGAAGGCACTGACGAAGTACTACTGCAGCAAGGATTAGAAGCAATAGAACAAGGAAAACTTTGGTTTCCACGTGCGGTAACTGATGGTTGGATGAGACAAATGCTAGCGAGTGAACAACAAACTGCGCTGCAATCAAATAACTTAACCTGC
This sequence comes from Pseudoalteromonas sp. SR43-3, assembly GCF_014163875.1. Lineage (NCBI taxonomy): Bacteria > Pseudomonadati > Pseudomonadota > Gammaproteobacteria > Alteromonadales > Pseudoalteromonadaceae > Pseudoalteromonas > Pseudoalteromonas sp. SR43-3. Next base: position 134,867 of record NZ_JACJEC010000005.1, read on the forward strand.
AAAGAAATGAAAGTATTAAACTTGTTATTTTCTGGCTTACATTCAAGCGCAATTGCAGACACTTTATTTATCAGTGAAGCTACAGTTCGTGTACATTTACACAAAGTGTATCAAAAAATAGCTGTAAAAAACAAGCAACAGGCATTACTTTGGTGCAAGAAAAACTTAAGTAAAATCAATAGTTAAGCGGGCTTATTTGAAACCTGATTGTATCTGAATACTCACCGGCAGCTTGCCTTTCGAAATCACTTAATTGAATTTTTAAAGGTAATAGATAAACGGTTTGTCCTGAGTATGTAAATTTATGTTGTGATAAGTTATCTAGTTGAAGCCAACTTCCAGCCAGATCTAGACTGTAATTAATTGCATATTTGTCTCTATAGAGACTATGTATTAATTTCCCATTATTATCTGAACTTACAGACAATTGAACATCTGAATTAGTAACGACTTGTAAACTAGGTAACATAGTGTATTCCTTACTCGGAATTAGTTCTCCCAAATTGATAGTATTTGAAAATGTATTATACCCAAGTACAGAAAGACTTGTCCTAGGGGCAATATTTTCTTGAATACTATATTCTCGCTCATCTAATAACTTACTCCCCTGATCATATAATTTCATTTGGAGCCTATCTGAGTATATACCTGCTTTAATTGGTGTTCCTGACGGTAGGACTAATGTCAATATCGTCGAAGAATCAGTAAAGTTTAACTTTAAAGTTGATGTGCTGACTAACTTACTTTGTATACTCTGCATCTCGTAGGGAATACTTTGAAATTGCCCTTTTAGCTGAGCTTGATTCTCACTTGTTAGCACGAGTTCTAATTGACAGCTTTCATCATTAGTGACGCTTATCCGTAGCTCTTTCTTAGAGTCTACTTGCTGTAAGGCATGGTAGCTTTCAAAATCATCATAAATATGTTCAATCTTATCGAACCTAGCGGCGCATTGCGCATGAATTAAGGGCGTAAAAATAAAGAGTGCTAAACCACCCAATAATAAACTTACTTTTTTATTGTACATAAATAGCTCCTTTGCGCTGTAATTGCTCACCTTCAGATACTTGAATCGTAAAATGTGACTTTTCTGCATTCTTAAGTGTAATTTTATAATTACAGGCGGTTAAACCTGTTAATGCAAATCGTCCTTTTTTATTTGTAAAAAATGTATGCTCTTTTTGGCTGTTTTTATCGATACAAATTGCTGTACCAACTTGTAATGATAAGGGTTTTTTCTGTTGATCATACAAAGTCGCAATCACTGATATGTTTGCAGCAGTCCCTATTGTGATTGCATGACCTGTTCGATAAGGTGAGTAAAGGGTAATTATGCCAGAACCAATATCATACCCCGGCTCTAAGTTATCAATATCGACTGTAACGTTGGTTGAGGCATATGAACTAATATCGTTTAATAAAATAGTTTCGAAGTCTTCATTATCAGCCCTATAGTTATCCTCATATTGTCCCAAGGTGATCTTTTTTCCTCTAAGGCTAGAGTGGGGTTCTATCAAAGCAAAGCTATCGTATATGGGTTTCCCAACAGCCCAACTCTTATCTGCAAATGCTATGCTTGATGCCAAGCTTAATCGGCTCTGATGGTAAGCTGAGGCCTCATTAAACTGCTCGTAAAAACTCCCATGATCAAAGTTCATAACAAAACGATTCGCGTTATATTGAGTATTTAAATCAAAAACAGCTTCATTTTGATCATTTTTTTCAAGCCCAGCTCTTATATTCAAAGCTCCAACATAGCGCTGATTACTATCTTGAGAGAATTCTAAGCGTGTTTTATCCTGCCTAGATTGATGAGATAATTTAGCCCGCCGAGTATTAGAAAACTTATAAGTGACAGACAACCTTACATCCCATTGACTTTCTTCAGCGAGACCCTCCCATTGCCCACCTAAACTATATCTCCATTGGCTATTATCGATCTCACCAGAAAAACTAACTCCAACTGATTTATCAAATTGAGCTTCATCATATGACCTTGATAAACTTGTAAAAAAAGATGTTTGCGTATTCTCTCCCCAAAAAAAACTATAATTAGCCTGAATATAATGCTCTCTTAAGTGAGAACTAGATTGAGAATCAGGTCGATAGCCAAGACCTGTAAAATATCTTGATGAGTATTCATAACCCACCGTAATGTCAGTGTTATTATCACTATGATTTCTATAGTTACTATAAACAATGCGATAAGCATGACCTGTTTTTTCATTGAAACTTATCGCATTTTCAAACGCAATTTGTCCAACTGTAGCTGCATAAATATTTTTAAAACCAATCTGCTGAGAATACTCATCACCTTGTACTGCCGCACCGGCTGTCCAGCTAGGTGTAATGCCATAATCAAGATAAAAGCTAGCTAGTGGCTCGTCGTAATCATAATCTAGCTCACTACCTAAGCGTGAAGGAACGCCTAAATGAAACTCATATTCCAGTTGCCCTTGAGCAAAAAGATCTAAACCGGTCGTTACATCAAAATCAACAAAACGGACTACTCCTGCTATATCAGTAATCCTCAAAGTAATATTATTGCTTCCTTCATTAAGGGGAATATCATCAAGAGAATATATACCTGCGGCTAAATTAAGTTTTTGTACTATCCGCTCGCCAACTAATACCTCAACAGAGGATGGACTCTCCAAGGTAAAACTACGTGAAGCGCTGGGTCTAATAGGCCTGTCAGAAACTAGCGAAAAATCATGTGAAAGCGACATACCTAGTACCCGTGCCGTTGATTGAAAGTAACTACCTGAACTATAATTATCACCAATGGATATCCGAAGCCCACTAAGCGGTAGGTCATGCATTACACGAGTACCTAAGCGCCTAATATTTGATGAAGTAGGAGCTACTTCAGATAAATACTCCACTTCGTTTTCTAAAACCCACCCTTCCCAACTCACTACCATTTCAGAGCGAATAGCTAAGAGGTCATCTGTTGTATTCTCACTATTATCTTGTTGATACAAGTAACTTGAGTAAGCATTAACAAACCCACTTAACTTTGCAGGTTCCGATGCTGTTAAATTCCTTGAATCAGATTTTAAACTTAGCTCTTGAGGGCGAGTCAGTGTAAGAGGTACTGATATTGCTAAGCTAAAATCACTCATATCGAATGAAATATTATATCCAAATGACTCTAATTCTTTTGTATCAATAATATTGTTATTAACTTTAGACTCTAAAGAATCAAAATCTTCTGAAAATAAAAGTCGTTCGAATGAAACTTTAACTTCACTCCATTTAAGTGATAAATTATCATTTGGATCAACTGCAAGAGTTAATTTACCAATAGCATTTTTATTCAGTTCTGCTTCAACGCTGAGTTCGATGGCTCTTTTAGACGGGTTAATTTTTGAATAACATAATTGAGTAAAGCTCAATAAAAATATGCATAATAAAACTCGCATAACTAGCGAGCCAGTACTAAACGTAAATGACTTAAACTTCCTTTCTGTAAAGATTGTGGAATAGGGACTTTTATGACAGTGGTACTATTAGGAGCAAAAAAAACATCGTATCCGTTTGCTTTTAATTGATCTTTTAAAATTCGATCGCTCAGGGTTTTATTTTTAGTAATCTTTATTTCATAATCACTTAATCGTCCAGCCCCTTTTCCTTCATTTAATACTTCAGTGATAATAAAGCCATCCTCAACATGAGGTTTTTTTATAGTCAGTTTAGGAACTAATCTAGGTTGATCCAAATGAACAATTAAATTTACATTTAACAGCATCGTAAGTTGTGACTGTTTATTTATAGACTGGTTTGCAATGGGCTGCTCAATCAAACTAACTTGATAGCTTTTATCTGTACTAGGAAGTTTTTTATCTAACCATCTAAATTGCAACTGTTGGCTTTGCCCTGGTTGCAAAAACAGCGATGGAGGAAAAACCCACAATGGAGAGTCATCTAAAGAAATTAATTTAGGCGTGCCTTGAGAAAAGTCAATTTCGTAAATTTGGATATCAAAAGCAATGTCTCTTGGTAATTGATTATGAACCAAGCTAGAAGCATTATTTGAACGACTATCAGGAGAGAAAGTAACCACCATAGGCGTTACTTCCACAGCAAAAACAGGTGTCATTACACTTACATATATAAAAAAGTAACTGCATATCCGCAGCATTAAAAATTGACCTCTAGATCACTGCTTGCTGCATTAAACCTTGTAGGAATTTTTATTGAAACCTCACGGCTAGATTTAGGTAATAAAATTTTTCCAGTCAATGCTTTACTCAATTCAGTCCCTTCTAATAATAGCTGTTGTTCATCACCTTTAATAAGCCACTGTGCCTGAGATAAACGGATATATTTATTACCAGTATTCTCTAGTAGTACACTCCATGTTTCTGTATCTACTTGACGTTTATTTTTAATTAATAATTTTGCCTCCGCACCTTTGGGAACTACATTAAACAAAGTTCTAAAGCTAACTGACATACCTACGCCTGATTGCCCCGCCTTTTCTAAATCAACAGATGCCTGATCAATGGCTACACGGTACGCTTTTGAGTTTTCTAATATTGGTTCCCCAATATATCGAACAATTACTGATTGACTTTGCCCAGACGGAATAATCGTAGTCATCGGAATAATTAAAAAGTCATCGTCGTTTGCTTTTAATGTTTCATCGCCATTAGGGTCAATTAGTAAATCAAACGCAGATATCTCAATAGTTAAAGGACTGTCTGAAGGGTTTGATATACGAATGGTTTGCTGTGATTGGCTACCTGAAGACTCTAGCTCCGCGACCATTGGTTTAACTTGAAAAGCCCCTGTAGAATATGAAGTTAACAACACTATAATTAGAAATATATAACGCATACAAAATCCCTCTTAATGAAGTAAAAGGCAGTAGCTACTGCCTTTTACTATGCTGCTTAGTTAGCTGTTATTGCCAACATAAGTGTATCAGCGTAAGTACCTGCATAAACTGGTGCTTGTGTTACAGTTAGTAATATATTTCCAGCTACGCCACCGGCGGCAAGGGTTGGTGAACCAGGACGACTTTGCGATTCTGACTGATCATTTTGGCCATTCTCAGCAGAAAGCGTAAAATCAAATGTATCTGCAGTTAACTTGGCAGTATAGCCGACACCACGATCTTCATGGTCAGCATTTTGTAAGTGCCCTTCAGATGTTGTTAATGACATTGTTGCACCATCAACATCATTACACTGCAAATCAAAGCCTACATTTTTAGTAATACCTTCTGACAATGTTTGAAAGAATTGTGTAGTGTTAATGTTGCTCACCCCACAAACCGATGACACTGCGCCACCTACATTTAGATTTTCAGCAAATGCTGCGCCAGATGTTAGAGCTGCGATTGCTGATAACACGATTAACTTTTTCATTTTAATATTCCTTATCCATGTGACATATTTGTTTATATTTAATAGTTAGTGTTTTACCAAACTCCACCAGATATAACCGATGGTGTCATTTCTATGCGGAGCACATCCTGGTAGCTTCCGGCATAAATTAAAGGCTCATCTAGTTTTAGCTGTAATCTTGCTACACTGTTAAATAAAATCTCATTAACATCAAAATTGTATATAGATTTAAGTTCAAGTGCCGTTGCTGAAACTTCACTTGAAATGCCATCTATTGACCAATTAAGGTTATAAGCATTTATTTGAGCACTTTGCTGGTGGCGCAGGCCACCATTTTCAGATTGCATTGATACTCGCATAGGTGAATTACAATTAATCTCTAGCTTTGTACTCGCGAGGCCATCTGAAGAAAACTGTAGGTTGTTATTTTGAGTAGTAAAGCCGCACACTGGTGAGATATAACCTACCAGAGTTAAACTTACTTCATCGTTACTGTATGCATTCATTGCAAAGCAACATAATAAAAACCAAGTTAGCTTCTTCATCAGCGCCATTTCCTTTGAACAACCTCGCTAAGACAGGATTAATCCTACGATAAAATCGTCGTTTAGAAAGTTGTTATTTGCTTATGACTAGCTTTACTTATTGATAATTTCAACTATGAGGACATATGAAAATATAAACATTTCATTTAAATAGCTTATATAAAATATATAGAGTTGAATCTTAATGACTCTGTAAAGTAGTAAATTTAATGCTTACGGCTTATGAAGCAGTTCAAAAAGTTATAAACAAAAACCAAAGAGGGTTACTATTCGCATATTTATATACCTAAACCCAACACTAAACTTTTTTAAACACAAATGTTCACGCCTAATTTATAAAAACAACAGAATAATATTGGTTAAAATTAAAACACTCTATTTATTAGATAAGTACATTTTATGGACATATAAATAACACATGGGAACAACATATGAACAAGCTATATGTAGCAGTAGCAATATGTGCAGCTTTGGCATCTAGCTATGTTAGTGTTGAAGTAAAAGTTAATGGTTTTGCATCAATTATCTGTGGTAAAAGTCTGGATAGTGAGAGTACTTTGTACGGTTACGGTGATGATTTTACATTTAAAAATGAAAGCGTTTTTGCATTATAGTTATCTGCAGACCTACAAGAGAAACTTACTGCAACAGCTCAAATTGTAGCTCGAGGCGAAAACGACTTCGATGCAGAGTTTGAATGGGCGTATATTACATACAAATTTTCAGATGACCTACAATTAAGCGCTGGTAAAATGCGCATACCTTTTTATCACTACTCAGATTTTTTAGATGTAGAGTCTGTAGATACCTTATTTTATTGTCTATATTTGTTATCGGCTTGATATCTATAAGTCTGAGCTAAATTTTTAATATTTCTAGTTTTTTCTAACAAATAGAAGAATTATTTAACAACAAACACACATCGCTCAAAAAACACCCACAATAAATTTCAGATACAAAAAAACCAGTAACATTTCTGTTACTGGCTTCTAAATTTGGTGCGGATGGGGGGACTTGAACCCCCACGCCCGAAAGCACCACCCCCTCAAGGTGGCGTGTCTACCAATTCCACCACATCCGCATTTTTAAGCTTTCGCTTATTTGTTAAACATATGATTTATTTGAGGAGTATAAATCGTTTAACTATAGCTTTACGCTAAATTAGTTCGGTACGTCAGAGCTTTGCTCTTTCGTAGATGTTACCGGAACATCTTCTTCAACAGGAACTACAGTTTCTACTGCAGGAGCTGCTTCTAGGTTTTCCCACTCGTCAGTCTTTTTAATTTGACCTGCAGTTAGGTTACCTAGCACAATGCTTAAAACAAAAAATACTGTTGCTAAGCTTGTGGTTGTTTTTGTCATAAAGTTACCAGCACCAGACGAACCAAAAACCGTGCCTGAAGCACCAGCACCAAATGAAGAACCCATATCTGCGCCTTTACCTTGTTGAATTAAAACCATTCCAACTAGAGCTAGAGCCACAACTAAATAAACTACTAATAAAATTTCGTACATCTTATACAGTCCCTTTTGCACTGTTACAGATTGCAGAAAAAGATTCTGCTTTTAGACTTGCGCCGCCAATTAAGCCGCCATCTATATCTGTTTGTGCAAATAATAATTCGCTATTTTTTTCATTAACGCTACCACCATATAAGATGGAAAGCCCTTGTGCTAAAGTGCTATCAAGTGCAGCAATTTTATCACGGATAAATTTATGAACAGTTTGTGCCTGCTCTGGCGATGCAGTCTTACCTGTGCCTATGGCCCAAACGGGCTCGTATGCTATCACAGAATCTTTCAGTGCTGCTACACCTAATTTTTCAATTACTGCATCAATTTGTGCAGCAACGACTTGTTCGGTTTGACCGTTTTCTTGCTCACTTTCACTTTCGCCAACACATAAAATTGGTGTTAACCCAACTTCTTGTGCTCTAGCAAACTTTTCAGCGATAGTTTCATTACTTTCGTTATAAATACTGCGGCGTTCAGAGTGACCAACGAGTACGTAAGTTGCACCTAAGTCTTTTAGAAGCTGTCCGTCTACTTCACCGGTAAACGCACCAGGTGTATTTTCAGAAACAGTTTGAGCACCTGTAGAAACACCACTAGCTATCATCGCAGGTACAAGTGGGAATGGAGGAAATAAAACAATGTCCATCTCTTGTGATTTTACATCGTTAATAGCATCAGACATTTGTTTAACTAGCTCTAACGAACCATTCATTTTCCAGTTGCCTGCGACCATCGCCTTGCGTATTGCCATTTTCCACTCCACATTAGAAAGCGGGCGAGATATTAACTTTTCTCGCCCAAAGTTACAAGAGGTTATTGTTATTAATCAGTCTGTTTGCTCATAGATTCTACAACAGCTGCAATTTTTTGAGCGCTGTCTATTACAATTTTTTCTTGCTCGGCTTCAACCATAACACGAACAACAGGTTCTGTGCCTGATTTGCGCAGTAAAACTCGGCCTTTGTCGCCTAAAGCAAGCTCAACTTCTGCTACAGCTGAAAGTACCTCTGGCGCTTTTGTCGGATCTGTTCCAGCGGTATAGCGCACGTTAATCATTTTCATTGGATATTTAGTAAAACCAGCACCCAAATCTTGTAGTGTACGGTTTTGTGCAACCATAGCTGCAAGTACTTGCAAACTTGATATAATGCCATCACCCGTGCTAATTAAATCTAAATTTAATACATGGCCTGAGCTTTCACCGCCAATTTTCCAGCCTTTTTGCTGTAGTAATTCCATTACATAGCGGTCACCCACTTTACTGCGAGCAAACTCGATACCTTTTGCTTTTAAAGCATTTTCAAGACCCATGTTAGACATTACAGTGCCAACTACACCTCCACCCAACATATCATCTTCGGCAGCTTGGCAAGCAATAATATAAACTAAATCGTCACCATCAAATACACGACCATTATGATCAACCATCATTACACGATCGCCATCCCCATCGTATGCAATACCTACGTCAGCTTTAAATTCAAGCACTTTGCGTTTAAGGGTATCTACATGAGTAGCGCCACATTCATGATTTATATTAACGCCATTAGGCTCGCATGCATGTGTTATAACTTCAGCGCCAAGTTCGCGCATGACAGAAGGAGCTATATGGTATGTAGCGCCATTTGCGCAATCGACAACAATTTTAAGTCCTTCTAAAGATAACCCTTGGGGGAACTGGCTCTTACAAAACTCTATATAACGGCCGTCTGCACTAACTAAACGCGAAGCTTTACCTAGTTTATCTGAAGCAACACATGTCATTTGCTCATCAAGCATCGCTTCAATTTGAAGCTCTACTTCATCGTCAAGCTTTAGACCCTGCCCATTGAAAAACTTAATACCGTTATCGTAATAAGGGTTATGTGAGGCACTAATTACTATACCTGCCTCTGCACGAAATGTTTGCGCTAAATACGCAACTGCAGGTGTCGGCATTGGACCCAGTAATACAACATCAATACCAGCGGCAATTAAACCAGCCTCAAGTGCAGTTTCAAGCATGTAGCCAGAAATACGCGTATCTTTACCTATAATGACTTTTTTAGTACCACTTTGAGATAATACGCGCCCTGCAGCCCAACCCAACTTCATTGCAAACTCAGGGTTAATAGGTGGCGTTCCTACTAGACCACGTACGCCATCAGTACCAAAATATTTTCTTTCTTTCATTATGCAATTCCTTTCTCGCAGGCTTGATATACACCAAGTACGTCTGCGGTTTCTTTAACGTCATGTACACGAATAATTTTTGCGCCATTTTGCGCCGCGATTAACGCACCCGCTAAGCTGCCCGCTAATCGCTCATTTGTTTCTCTATTTAATAGATTACCTATCATCGACTTACGAGATAATCCGGCCAATAATGGCAAACCTAACTTGTTAAAATCATCAAACTTAGCCAATATTTGATAGTTATGGCTAAGTGTTTTTCCAAATCCAAAACCAGGGTCTAGAATAAGTCGCTCAAACTTAATCCCTGCTGTTTCACATGCTTTAATACGTTCACTAAAAAACATATTTATATCTGCAAACAGATTGTCGTAATGAGGTGCGCACTGCATGCTGCGGGGTTGCCCTTGCATATGCATTAAACAAATTGCTACATCTTCATACTGCGCAACCGTTTCTAAGGCGTTTATTTCTTGTAGAGCTCTTACATCATTGACTATATCTGCCCCAGCGAGTATTGCTTGCTCCATAACTTGCGCTTTACTAGTATCAATTGAAATAACGCAATCACTGTACTCACGTATCGCTTTAATAGCAGGAATTACTCGGGCTAGTTCATCTTTCAAACTCACATCTGGCGCGCCGGGGCGGGTAGACTCCCCCCCGATGTCTAAAATTTGCGCACCATCCCCTAACAATTGCATTGCGCGCTTTAGCGCTATTTTGGGGTCTAAAAACTGCCCGCCGTCAGAAAATGAGTCTGGCGTTACATTCAATATTCCCATAATAACAGGCTTTTCAATATTGAGCGTACGTCCTCTGGGAAGCTTTAATATATTAGTCATTGCCAACCTTTATTCTTTTTCTAAATAGCTGATACAAAAAAGCCCCGAAATTCGGGGCTTTCACTAACTATTTTAACGATTATTCAGCTTTATCATCAAGGTTTGTTTCATCTTTTTTCGATGAATCATCCGCTTTTTGACTTTCATCAAGCACTGGCTCTTGAGGCTCTTGCTCTTTTACCGGCTTAGCTTCATGGCGGTCATGAGCATCGCGCGGCTCACGCACTGGTTGGCGCGCCATTAAATCATCAATTTGCTTAGCGTCGATTGTTTCGTATTTCATTAACGCGTCTTTCATTGAGTGAAGAATATCAATATTTTCTTTTAATATTTCTTCTGCTCTTTGGTAGTTACGATCTGAAAACAAGCGTACTTCAGCATCAATTATTTTAGCAGTATCATCCGACATACTAGATGCACGGCTTCCGCCACCACCCATATACATCTCGTTTTGATCTTCAGCGTAAAGCAATGGACCTAGCTTTTCACTTAAACCCCAATGTGTAACCATTTTACGTGCAATATCAGTTGCGCGCTCAATATCGTTACTTGCACCCGTTGTTACTTTGTCAGCACCATAAATAAGCGCTTCAGCAATACGGCCACCATAAAGGCTTGAAATCATTGATTCTAAAAGTTCTTTTGAATGACTAACACGGTCTTGTTCAGGCAAGTACATTGTTACACCTAGCGCACGGCCACGTGGAATTATAGATACTTTGTAAACTGGATCATGTTCAGGAACCATACGGCCCACAATTGCGTGGCCTGCTTCGTGATATGCTGTCATTTCTTTTTCTTGCTCGCTCATCACCATGGTTTTGCGCTCTGCGCCCATCATGATTTTATCTTTAGCAGCGTCAAATTCAGCCATACTTACAACACGTTTATTACCACGTGCAGCATAAAGTGCAGCTTCGTTTACTAAGTTCGCTAAATCAGCGCCAGAAAAACCTGGTGTTCCACGTGCTATAAGAGCCGCTTCTACGTTATCGCCTAATGGCACTTTACGCATGTGTACTTTAAGTATTTGCTCACGACCACGTATATCAGGTAAACCTACTTCTACTTGACGGTCAAAACGACCTGGACGAAGTAATGCAGGGTCTAGAACATCTGGTCGGTTAGTTGCCGCAATAACGATAATACCTTCGTTACCACCAAAACCATCCATTTCTACTAGCATTTGGTTGAGTGTTTGCTCACGTTCATCGTTACCGCCGCCCATACCTGCGCCACGTTTACGACCAACCGCATCAATCTCATCTATAAAGATAATACAAGGTGCCGCTTTTTTAGCTTGTTCAAACATATCACGTACACGTGACGCACCAACACCGACAAACATTTCAACAAAATCTGAACCAGAAATTGTAAAAAACGGTACTTTCGCTTCACCCGCAACAGCCTTTGCAAGTAACGTTTTACCAGTACCAGGAGGACCAACCATTAGTACGCCCTTAGGAATACTACCGCCAAGCTTTTGAAACTTAGAAGGGTCACGTAAAAAGTCTACCAATTCGGTAACATCTTCTTTCGCTTCATCACAACCAGCAACATCTGCAAACGTGGTTTTAATTTGATCTTCGCTCATTAAACGGGCTTTACTCTTACCAAATGACATAGCGCCTTTACCGCCACCGCCTTGCATTTGACGCATGAAGAATATCCATACACCTATAAGCAGTATCATCGGGAACCAAGAAATAAATATACTTGCTAAGAATGATTGTTCTTCAGGTTGTACACCCTTCACATTTACATCATTTTTAAGTAAATCATTTATTAAGTCTTCATCGTACATTGGCATCGTTGTTTGAAAACGCTCACCACTGCTCTTCGTACCAGTAATATTTCCTGTACCGCGGTCGATAATAACTTCTTGTAAAGAGCCACTGCGGACATCTTTAACAAATTGAGTGTAACTTGTTTGACGATCAACTTGCTCGCCACCATTAAAGCTCTGAAAGACTGACATCAGCACAACTGCAATCACCAGCCATAGTATTAAATTTTTCGCCATATCGCTCAAGGGGTTAACCTCTTGTATCCAATTAATTTAAATTCAACTAAACGCCAAGCAACTGTACTACAGTTTGTATCCAGTCGCTACTATATATACTTCCCGAGAACGGGCACGTGAGGCATCAGGTTTGCGTATTTTCACTGCTTTAAAACTATTACGTACATCTTGCAAGTATTGATCAAAGCCTTCACCTTGGAAAACCTTAACAATAAATGCGCCATTTTTCTTTAGTACTTGACTACACATATCCAGCGCAAGTTCTACCAAATACATACTACCCGCTTGATCTACTGAGTTATTACCACTCATATTTGGTGCCATGTCAGAGAGTACCACATCAACATTTTTACCATCAATACGTTTTAGCAACGCATTTAACACAGCTTCTTCACGAAAGTCACCTTGTAAAAAGTCAACACCCGCAAGTGAGTCCATAGGTAATATGTCACAGGCAATTACTTGACCTTTGTCACCTACTTTTTCTGCCAAATACTGTGACCAGCTTCCTGGAGCTGCTCCTAAATCAACAACGGTCATACCAGGGCGAAGTAACTTATCTCTATTTTGTACTTCATCTAATTTAAAAACCGCTCGTGAACGCCAGCCTTTTTTTTGCGCTTCTTGAACATATTTATCATCAAAATGTTCTTTCAGCCATCGCTGTGAACTGGCTGACTGTTTTTTATTTGTCATAAATTAACACGCAACTAATTAGTAATATTCTCTAGATGGCGTTAGAATACCCTTAATTCAAGCCATATTCAGCAAAATTTGTATAAACATGACATTATCAAACAAACAAAAGCAGTTTTTAAAAGGTCAGGCACATAGCCTCAAGCCTGTAGTTTTACTAGGTTCTAACGGTTTAACCGAAGGCGTAGTAGTCGAAATTCAAAGTGCATTAGAAATTCACGAATTAATCAAAGTTAAAGTTCCAACTGATGATCGTGAAACAAAAGCACTTATTTTTGAAGCAATCGTACGTGAAACTGGTGCGACTAAGCTACAAACGATAGGTCACACTATTGTGCTTTATCGTCAAAGTGTTGAGAAAAAAATACATTTACCACGTAATTAATTAATCCTATTTAAAGGATTTAGTACGTTTAAATTAAAAAACCAGCTTAATGCTGGTTTTTTGTTACCTAACACTTTTTAATTTAAAAGCTCATTGTATGATGCGTTACATCATAATCAGTGCCATTACTTCTGGGCTTATTATGCAATATAAAATACTGAGTAAATTGTGTCTCACTCATAGCTGGCACTTTTTCATTGGAGAGTAGTTCAGCCAGTTGCGGCGTCGTATTACTGTGCCCAATAACAACAACTACACCCTTTAGTTTGAGTAACTCATTTTTTAAATCACCTAGCTCACCTGCGTTATACACATTTAATTTGGTATTAAAATGTGCCTGCAAAGGTGCGGCTGTTTGCAACGTGCGTTTATAGTTGCTGCTAAAAAGATGTATATTTTGATGTTCTTTAAACAAAGTAACTAAATTATTTGCACGTGCCTTCCCCTCTTCTGAGAGCGCTGGGTTTTTCCCCGTTAACTTTTCGCTATGACGAAACAAATATACCTCGTCAGGTGCGGCAAATGCCAAACTACAATTAAATGACAAGGCTAAAAAAGTGATTGCTAATATTATTTTATTCATATTTTTTTACCTCGTTTGTATTCTAATAGCCTGTCGATAAATTCAGTTGTTAATTCATTTATTACGCCGGTTTCAGCATTAACGATTAAACTAAAACCAACATTTAAGTGGGGAAACACAACCACATCGCTTCTATATCCTTGCACCCAGCCACTATGATAGTAAAGCGTTTCATCAGCGTAATTATAAACCCGCCAACCTAGTCCGTAATAAGCCTCATTAAGGTGTTTTTTCCACACCCTGCGATGCATTTCTTTTTTTGTATGTGTATAAGGACGCGTTTGCTTTGCTAGAGTATCCAATGACAAAACATCTGGGTATTGCCCTAGCTGGGCTTTTAACCAAATGGCCATGTCATTTGCGCTTGCGTTTACACCCGCTGCAGGTCCCACTTTATAATAATTTTTTTTAAGCTTAGCGCTATACCAACGTTTTGTACCGCGCACGTGTGGTAATGCGTAATTTTCATCCTGAACCATAGATTCAAAACCTAAGCTGGCATCACTCATTTTTAAAGGCGCAAAAATAGTTTCCCGTAACCACTGCGCGTAACTTTTACCACTGCTTTGTAATATCACATTACCTATAAGGCTAAACATAACATTTTGATAACCGTAACATTCGCCTGGTTTGCAAATAGGTTTAACACTAAGTAATTTTTCAACAATACTGGGGTAATCCATACGAGACTCTATCAAATTATCGTACGCATTAGGCACTAACCCACTTGCATGACTTAGAAGGTGAAATACCTTTAAATCATCTTGATAAACAGTCCCTTTGAACTCAGTTATGTAATCGCTAACAGCTTTATCTAATTTAAGTAAACCCTCATTGGCTAATTTAGCTGATAACGAGCCTGCAAATGTTTTAGAAACAGACGCGAGCCTAAACCGGGTATGCTTATTTACTTTTTGTCCATTTCGGGTTTTAGTTACACCCATGGTGTGGATGTAGTCTGAGTTGTTTGTACTTACAATCGAAAGTGCAGCGCCTGGTATACCTTTATTTTTCAGTTTTTTTTGCGCATAACGGCCGTAATTTTTTACAAATGCATCCCAATCAGGATCTGCTTTTGCTGCAAAACTCACAGAGCTAAACAACAAACACAAAGCAGGTAGGCTATACAATAAAGATTTGAGATACTTCATTTTTATAAATTTTATCTTTTTAACTACATCTATGTAGATAATATCATGAAGTTTTGTTTGGACTAACGTACAATACGACGATTATTTGGTTTTTAGTGAGTGTTTAGTACTT
Source organism: Pseudoalteromonas sp. SR43-3 (assembly GCF_014163875.1). Lineage (NCBI taxonomy): Bacteria > Pseudomonadati > Pseudomonadota > Gammaproteobacteria > Alteromonadales > Pseudoalteromonadaceae > Pseudoalteromonas > Pseudoalteromonas sp. SR43-3. The sequence continues at coordinate 150,248 of NZ_JACJEC010000005.1, forward strand.
ATGCGTTTTTTAGTTGTGTCACTTTTTGTTATATTATCAACTGGTTGTACTCTTACAAAGCAGCCGGCCGAGCCACTGGCTATGCCATTAAAGCCAACATTAAAAAGTCAGACCTACCAGCTTGAGTACACCACAGAACACTCATCCCCAAAAGTTAAATCCGTTCAACTTCCTGCACATAAGGTAGTTAGAAACCAAACAGTAAAAATTATTACCGATAAGGCAAGTGTAACCGATAAACTTTTATCGCAAATTAGCCAAGCACTTAACGATAAACAGCTAAAAGTAACAACTAAAAATAACAGCGACTACACACTAACTATTCAGCAACTTGATTTAACTTTCACTGACGATGTTAAGTACGCAATAAAGCAACCTGAGAACCCTTTTACATTATATTCAGATATTGCTCAGCAATACCCAACTCAGGAATGCGCTGCAATATTTGCACAAGTAAGTATGCGCCTCACACACAAAGCATCAGGTGATGTTGTTTGGTTTGCTAAATCTTCTATTGATAGTGCAAGTTTTCATCGTGAGCCACTAGTTTATAGTTTCACCGAAGAGCAAAAAATAACTAATGAGCTTGAGGTTGTCGCTTTTGTCCATCAGCAAAATACTGATGAAGCCCGCATGGAAAGACTTGGAAAAGACATTCAAATTCCTCAGTACAAAACGTTGTCAAAGTTATCTAGCCTTGCCAAGCTTAGTGGTCCATGTAACAGAACAGAAGTAAGCGCATTAACGCCTATGATGCAGTTTTACTTAAGCAGTATATTAATCGATAAAATTAAAGTTCAGTAAATTAGGGTCTGTTGATCTTTACGGATTAAAATTTGTTCAAACTAGGGGCTATTTAATCGCGGCGCTCGGTTTGTAACCTAGTGGGCTCGATAACTGCTCCTGCGTTATTCTAATGGCTTACATCCATGTAAGAATAAGTAAAAACCGAGCAACAAAGCGTAAATAGCCCTTAGGAAGAACCCATTGGGCAGCGCCTGTTTGGCATTAATGCTACGTTATCGCCCATTTATGGGGAATAGCCACACTGCATAGGCTCTGCCTTGCCTATATACCAAACAGACTGCTGAAAATTTAACCTTGAAAGTTCAACAGACCTAACACTTACTACATTTTTTTACAGATTAAAGGAACGAATTAACAATATACTACGCCTAATAACAAATAATAATTAGGCCCCATAGGGATGAGAAACACTTTGCTTAACCATACTTTAGTTAGCATAACATTGCTTTTTTGCTTTATTTTTAGCACCACAAGTATGGCAAGTAATCGCTATTATGCAGACAATACGTTAGAGCCAACCCAAGGCTTTGCCTGGGATTGGAGTGCAGGTGCGGGCTTTTATATTGAAGATTCTTACCTAATCGGTATCGAATCTTACGATAAGGGCGTTGAGCTTGATTTAAGTCTTGCTGTTTCTTACGATAAATTTTATCTTGATTTTGATCACAATCAACTCAGCGGTGGTCTTGTAATTGGTTACAGCCTTATAGATAAATTTGATTGGGGCTTAGATATACTTGGCACAAATACTCAAGCCGGGTTTGACGAAAAAGGCCTCGGGTTTTATAACCATGGTGTTATAAAAGAACTCCAAGGTATTAAAAAGCGTAATTACGATTTTGATGTTGGTCTTAGGCTCTCGCGCCGATTTGAAAACTCACAATTCTCCTTTGAATACCTTCATGACATATCTGGTGCCCATAATGGCTGGGTTATAAATAGCTTTTTTAGCCACATTTTGCCATGGCGAAACTGGGAGTTTAGGTCTGGTGTTGGTTTAAGCGCCTACTCTGCTGACTTTACCAATTATTACTTTGGCATTGATAGCGATGAAGCCACCAGCCTTCGCCCGATTTATACCAGCAATGCCAGTACTAGTATTATCTTTGAGTTCCATGCTGAATATCCAATAAGCCAAGATTGGGTGTTTTTATCCGGTTGGCTTACTACATGGTTTTCAAAAGAAATTGACGACAGCCCAATTATTTCCCAAGGATATCAACATAAAGCCAAGGTAGGCCTACGTTATGTATTTTAGATGGATCTGGGTATTACTGATCTTTCCCAGTACCTTTACTGTTAAAGCGCAGGACCCCCCTGAAGCACTCATAGCACTACCCGACACTTGTGTTGCACTGCGCGAAGGGCGTAATTGCTATGCCGATGTCACACTTACGTGGGAGCAACCTATCATTGGCAATTACTGCCTACGCGATGCAACTTCAAAGTACATTATGCAATGTTGGCTAAAGCAACAAAGTGGTACTTTTAATTATGCTTTTGACTCACAGCAAAGCATTTCATTTGAACTATTTGATAGCAATACATCCAAAGTCATCAGTACAGCAGAAGTAAAACTACAATGGGTTTATCAAAACAGACAAAAAAAACGCCGCTGGCGACTATTTTAATACCAATCGCATTAGGGATATTTTATGGATAACTACGGCACTATTTTACTTGTTGAAGACGATGCATCACTAGCGCAATGGGTTGCTGAATATTTAACAGAGCAAGGCTATACAACGCATGTTTGTCATCGTGGTGACGAAGTTGTTAGCAAGGTCAAAACGTTAAACCCAAATATTGTGCTCCTTGATATTATGCTCCCGGGGCAAGATGGTATCAGCGTATGTAGAGAGCTTCGTAGCTTTTATAATTCGCCTATTATAATGCTCACCGCACGCGATGAAGAGATGGATGAAGTTATTGGTTTAGAAGTTGGCGCAAGCGACTACATAATGAAACCGGTGCGTCCGCGTGCATTACTAGCGCGAATAAAAGCAGCACTGCGTCAAAACAATGAGCCAAATAAGCCACAGGTTAGCCAAAGCATTATTCAAGTTGGTGCACTTAGTATTAATACCGAATCTAGAAATGTGACCCTTAACGAGCAAGATATAAACATATCAAGCGCCGAATATCTATTATTACACTACCTTGCAAGCAATGCAGGTCAAGTTGTCTCACGCGATGCCGTATTTAAAGCGACGAAAGGTAGAGAGTACGACGGGCTTGATAGAAGTGTTGATGTACTTATTTCTGCACTTCGTAAAAAATTTAATGATGATCCACAAAACCCCGAAAAAATTAAAACTATTTGGGGCCGTGGATATTTACTTGTTTCTACCGCGTGGTAATAGAGCGATGAATAAATAAATGAAAAAGTTTTATATATCGCTTCTAGGCAGTGCACTTTTATCTATTGTGGTATTGGGCTGGCTTATTGATGCTTTTAGTCAACAAGCGCATACCCCACAAGATGAATTTAGTCAGCAAAGTAAAATGATCATGGGTTTTAATAAGCAGTTAGCTAACATACCTACATCTGAGCGCAGCGATTATGTAAAACAACTAGCCCGAGAGTTTGATGTTTTAATTGACTACAAGCCAAATGAGTCACTCGCCTTACCACCTTCTTTATTATTACAAATGCACACGCTAGGTGGGCTGATTTTAGAGGATCAGCAAGGCTTTTATATGCTTTATAGTAGCGACGTTTTAAATCCTTTTCACTTATCAATGCGCTTAGATAAAATTTCTGATAGCGAGCAGCATAACGACATTATATTAACTCTACTATTTTACGCAGGCCTATGTGTATTTATGGGGTTTATTATCGCGCCCTTAGCTAAACGGCTAACTGTCTTAAATGAAGCCGCTAAAAAGTTTGCCTCTGGTAATGTTCAAGCCCGAATAAAGGTATCGCACTTTACCTATATAAAAGATGTAGAGCTTACTTTTAACCGCATGGCTAGCCAAATAGAGAAACTTGTCGCCGAAAACAAACTAATGGCCTCGAGCTTGTCTCACGACATCCGCACCCCTATCGCGTGCCTGCGATTTGGTTTAGATGCGGCATTAGATAGCCATGATGAGCAAAAAGTAAAACAGTATTTAACCCGTATGGAAAACGATTTAGATCATATGGAATCGATGCTTAGTAGCTATTTAGCATTTGCTACTTTAGAGCAAAACGCGAATAAACTAACCTATTCATCAACCAATATTAAATCCTACCTTGAAGATATTTTAGTTCAACTTGCACCAAAACTTGAAATGCAAATGCTCAACGTACAGCTCAATAGTACAGATAAAATAATAAATGCAGATCTTCACTGGCTGGCTCGTGCAATTACTAACTTATTAACTAACGCATGTGATTTTGCAAACCAACATATTTACCTCAGTGCAAAGTTACACGAGCAACAGCTTATAATAACGGTAGAAGATGACGGCCCTGGTATCGCACAAGAGAACTTTAGTAATGTATTTAGTCCATTTTTTAGAGAGGAAGATCACCGTAACAGAGCCGATAAGAGTTATGGCCTTGGCCTAGCCATTGTTACCAAGGTAGCTGATTGGCATCATGGCAGCGTTAAAGTAAGTAAAAGCACCCAGTTAGGGGGGGCGTGCTTTACTCTCACTATTGCACAGCACCATAATCCGTAAAGCAATAGTTACAGACTGTAATTAACAATTATTAAACAAAATCAACTCGTTATTTTAAACGACTTAATAACAACAATTAAAATCGATGGTTATAACATACACTTTACTTATTAATTTGTGCTAGATCAGCAAATAAGCACTTTTTATTTTTTTACATTTCCAGTAGATTGTCACCGCCGTCACACAATAGAGAAGTACAATAATATGAGCGCAGTTAGAGGCGAGTTTAGCTCTCGCTTTGGTTTTATTATGGCCGCCGCGGGTTCTGCCGTTGGTTTGGGCAATATTTGGGGATTCCCTACACAAACAGCAAGTAATGGCGGTGCTGCATTTTTAGTCGCATATTTAGTGCTTGCGTTCTTTTTAGCCTACCCTGCTTTAATGGCTGAACTTATGATTGGACGTCATGGCCAAGCAAACGCAGTGTCATCACTTCAAAAAATATCTAATAAGCCATGGCAAAAACACTTTGCCTTTGCTGTTGGTTTTGGCGGTATTTTATGTGCTGGCTTTATACTAAGCTTTTACGCCATTGTTGCCGGTTGGATGCTCAGCGCCACAGCTGAACCCATAGCCACTTTAGTTGGTGCCAACACAGCATCTACATGGTTAAGCGAGCAATCACTTACTCGAAATATTATATTCACTATGATCTTTATCGTACTAACAGTCGCTATTATAAGTAGAGGCGTTGAAAACGGTATTGAGAAGTGGTCTAAGCGTTTAATGCCTGCACTTTTAGGCATTTTATTTGCACTTATTGCTTATGTGATGACGCAAGATGGTGCTATGGAAGGCTTAAAAGCCTACTTAGTTCCTGACTTTTCATCTATTTTTGACGCAAAACTATTAGTAAGTGCACTAGGGCAAGCTTTCTTCTCACTATCGCTTGGCACTAGCGTAATGATTATTTACGGCTCGTACATTAGTAAAAAAGAAAATCTTGTTTCTTTAGGTGCCTATGTAACCCTTATTGATGTATTTATAGCCTTTGTTGCAGGTTTACTGATTATTCCGGCTATGTACGTAGCACAAGCTCAAGGCGTTGAAATATTCTCGGCCACAACGGGTAAGCTACTCTCTGAAGATACATTAGTGTTTCAGGTACTCCCCGCTTTATTTGATGGAATGGGCGAAGTTGGCTTATTTGTGGGTTTTTCATTTTTTGCGTTAATGAGTATTGCCGCTTTAACATCATCTATTTCAATGTTAGAGGCGCCAGTATCATACACCGTAGAGCGCTTTGGGATGAAACGCGTTCAAGCAACGTGGTTAATTGGGGCGTTAATCGCTATCGTCAGTATTACAATTGTGTGTAACCTTAGCAGCTTATTTGGCTTAGTAATCACTCTCACTACAAAAGTAGCTCAGCCTTTACTTGGTCTTATGTGTTGTATATTTGTAGGCTGGATTTGGTATAGAGGCTCATTACTAAAAGCAATTCAAGAGGGTAACCCTGAAGTTCACAATACATTGTTTTGGAAAATATGGCCTTGGTATACTAAGTTTGTATGTCCACTTGCTATTGGCATGGTGTTTTTACATTCACTATTGAGCTAAATGATACCTTAGCCTTAAAATAGTTTTAAATAAAATAGCCCACATTAGTGGGCTTTTTTATAGCTGCTTAAATTGGATTTATTGAGTGAGTTTTAAAATCATATCTTGATGAGGTATACCGTCTTCTAGATATTCACTTTTGTAATCTTCAAAGCCAAAGGAGCGGTAAAAATCAAGTAAGTAGGTTTGTGCGCCAATATAAATATCTCGTTCAGGCCACCGCTCTTTACAGCATTCTATAGCTTTACTTACAAGTACAGTGGCGTCGCCTTTGCCACGCGCACTTTTACTTACCAGCACGCGCCCTATTGCGCTGTATTGCTCATTTTTTTCATAGCATCGGGCATAAGTGTGTAGCCGCCCATTGTCTAGTGTATATAAATGCTGTGTATTTAAATCAATATCTACATCATCAAGTTCAGGGTAAGGGCAAGCCTGCTCTACAACAAATACGTCTACACGTCCTCGCATAATAGTAAAAAGAGTATGCGCATCTAAAGCATTAAACTGCTCACATTTAAATTGCATTTTAAATCCTATAAACAATAAACCCAGCCTAGGCCGGGTTTAATAAAATTATTCACTTGTTAGTTTATATTAAGCAAATAAGCGCTCTAGTTGGTCGCACAACTGCGATAAATTCACGTGGTCATGCTCTATCGTTAAATCTACATAACCATCGCCTCTAAAGGCCCTGTCTAGCTCTATAAGCACGTGTGTTTTATGTGCCTCTGGTACAAATGACAACTCGATCTCTTGAATGCCAAATAAACTACGGCTATTTGGCTTATATTCAAGTTCCTGATAACAGCCCGATAACGATTGAAATGTTGAAGCGCGCAAATGGCCTTTTTCTACATCAGCTTTCATTAAGCTAAAACCTAGCTTTTCCATCGCCTGCATGCACGTTTTAACAGCTTCATTAGGGTAAATATGTAAATGGTCTTTATCGCTCGGATCAAGTGCTAAATCAATATCTAAACCTGTTTCAAGCCACACATGAGATTGATTGTAACCTGCATTAATTTCTGTAATAGGTGTTTCAGAATGAAGACGTGCTTCAAAAGGGATACTTTTAACTTCGCCAGGCTCAATTGTACCTATATCTGTAATTCGCCATTGGTCAATCACATGATTGGTAAAATAATCGCCATCATCACCTGCCACTTTAACACGGGTCATAAGTAATAAATCTAAGCCCGCAATATCTTGGCTAACATCACCTGCGGTAATGACTATTTGTGCATTAAAAAGCTGACCAGGTTGTAGGTGTTCAGTCTCTAAAACAGTATCTACTTTTGCAGCACCAATACCTACCGACGCTAAAATCTTTTTAAACATATATTTCTCCTTAAGCTGAGCGGTTCTATTATTTGCTCTTGCTTAAACTTCTTCGTTATCGCATCTTAACCATATTTAAAAGCCAATGTCAGTGAAAAAATGTTATTTACATGCTATTTACGATTAAATATATGTTTGATGCGCATTTTTTATACACAGCTAGGCAAGTATTTGATTAGACGCGTTCATTTTTAGGTCTATTTTTATTTTCAATGGTATAAATTTTTCGTTACACTGCAACCCCAAATGAAGTGATATTAAGAATTATGGAACTAATCTATTTTGCCGCCGCGTTTGTGTGTGGCTTTGCTGTTTATCAGTTAAAGCTGCCTCCTCTTATTGGATTTTTATTAGCAGGTTTTGCTTTAAATTTATCGGGTTATAAAAGTACAGAGTTGCTCGATACAATAGCAGCACTTGGCGTAACCCTTCTTCTTTTTAGTATTGGTTTAAAGCTAAAGGTAAACAGTTTAATTAAACCCCAAGTGTGGGCGCCTGCAACATTGCATATTATTTTTAGCAGCGCGCTTTTTAGTTGCTTTATGTTATTGCTTGGTGTTTTCGCTATTCCACTGTTTATTGATTTAAGTTGGCAAAGTGCTTTATTAGTTGGGTTTGCGCTTAGTTTTTCAAGTACTGTATTTGCAGTAAAAGTGCTTGAAGAACGCGGAGAAATGGCAAGCCTTCACGGTAAAATAGCCATTGGTATACTAGTCATGCAAGATATCTTTGCTGTTATCTTTTTAGCGATTAGTACAGGTAAAATTCCAAATGTATGGGCAATTGCATTAATAATTGCTCTGCCTTTATTACGACCTGTCATGTATGGCGTATTAAATCGCTCTAAACATGGTGAACTATTACCATTATTTGGTTTTTTCTTTGCTTTAGTTGCTGGTTATCATGCATTTGAATTTGCAGGATTAAAAGGCGACCTAGGCGCACTCATAATTGGGATGATGTTTGCACCACATAAAAAAGCAGGAGAACTATCAAAATCTCTGCTTAATTTAAAAGACATATTATTAGTCGGTTTTTTCTTAAGTATTGGCTTGAGCGCAGAGCTAACCACTAGCTCATTAATCGTTGCTATTATACTTGTTTTAGTTTTACCTGTTAAAATAGCGCTTTATTACGTGTTCACAAATATATTCAAACTACGCGCACGTACATCATTACTTACCGCCTTTAGTTTATCTAACTACAGTGAATTTGGGTTAATTGTATGTGCAGTAGCAGCTAGCACAGGCATGATCACTTCTGAGTGGCTGGCCGTAATGGCAATTGCTGTTTCTATTACCTTTGTAATTGCCTCGCCGTTAAATAAGCGCTCAAACGAGCTATACGTAAAAATAGAGCACTGGCTATTAAAGTTTGAAAGCAAAACTCGTTTAGCTGAAGAGCTACCTGTTAACCTAAACGATACTAAAATAGTTATTTTTGGTATGGGACGTATTGGTACTGGTGCTTATGAAACAATCAACGCGACTCACCCAAATGTTGTTGCAGGCATAGATATAAAACCTGAAGTGGTAGATAAGCACGTTAACAGAGGCCGCAACGTATTAATTGCTGATGCAACAGATCCTGACTTTTGGCAACGAGTAAATCATTCGCAAGTAGAAATGGTCATGCTTGCAATGCCAAAGCATATGCAAAATATTTTTGCGCTAGAGCAACTACAAGCCTCAGGTTATAAAGGCCAAGTAACAGCTATTGCAAACTACCCTGATCAACAAAAAGAGCTAGAAGAAATGGGTGTTCATTCTACTTATAACTTTTACTTAGAAGCAGGTAGTGGTTTTGCAGAGCACGTTAAACAAGAGCTATTTAACGAATAATCACTTTTTATAACGTCTATAAATAACAAAGCCTTAAAATCATTAAGGCTTTGTTATTAGTTTTTAAATGAAAAGCAATTCTATTTACATTCCTTTACAAGCCATTTCACCACGATCATAAAAAACAGGTAGACTATCCATGTTGGTTAAATAAAACCCCATGTTCTAATAATAACTTAATTAGATCCCAGCTAATTAAAGTTCAACTAGGTTTATATTAATCAACAAAAAATTATTAAATCAGAGGGCCTACTCCCTCGCAAAATAGGCTGTTTCTTGCCCGTCACAGCCTATTTTATATTTCTAAAATCCCTTACACTTACGCAGACTTTAAAACCTAAGTAACTCTTATGGATCCAAAACAATTAAAAATAGCTGTAAATACAGCGATGCCTTTTGGGAAATATGCTGGGCGCCCTTTATTACTACTACCAGAACCTTATTTGGTGTGGTTCAAACAGCAGGGATTTCCTAACTCGAAACTTGGTAGCCAACTAGCGATGATGTATGAGGTTAAACTAAATGGCCTTGAGCAAATGTTAATGCCATTACTTGAAAAAAATAAAAAATAATTGAGAACTTTTTTAAATACTTGCGGTCTATTATATTGCTACTTGTTGATTTTGGTTTTTAACCGCAAAAAAAGCGCCTTAGGCGCTTTTTTTATGTCTTAAATTTGAGAGGTAAATATACAATAAATTTAGCACCACCTAAGCTTGAGCTTTCTGCTTTACACTCTCCTTGGTGCCACGACACTATTTTAGCAACTATAGCAAGCCCTAAACCAAAGCCACCAGTGTCCTTGCCTCTACTTTTATCTAATCGAGTAAAAGGCTTAAATACGTTTTCTCGCTCAACGGGGTCAATCCCTTCACCATCATCTTCAACAATCAATACGATGTGAGTTGCCTCTTGTAGCAATGAAATTTTGACTTGTTGATGAGTGTATTTGAGCGCATTGCCAATTAAATTTTGAAATACTCGCGCCATAAAGTGGCTATCACAGTAGTAATTTAAATGCTCAGGGAGGTTTATAGAGAGCGTTGTTCTAGCTTCAAAATTTAGCTTTTCAATAGTGGTTTTTACCAGCCCAGCTAAATCGCAGTTTATTGGCTGTAAACTTGGTTGTTGAGAGTCTAATCGCGCGTATTCAAGCATTTCAGAAACTAGTGACTCAAGCTCACTAATATCTGTTTGCATGTTTGTTAGGTATTTTTCGCCTTTTTCGTCAAGCATTTGTTCTTGTAACATTACAATTGCAAACTTTAAACGTGCTAATGGCGTTCTAAACTCATGGGATACCGATGAGGTAAGTTCTTGCTGTGCACTAAGCAAAAACTCAATGCGTTGCTGCATTACCTTTAATGTATCAGTTATAGGTAAAAAGAAAGACTTAGAAGAGTCATTTAGTTGAAAGTCTTGCAAACCCTCTACCGCTTCACACGCTTTACGTAGCTTTGCAAAGTCACGCCAGAGTAAAAAGCTCCATAGCCCAACTGGTATACCTACAATAATAAGTAGTAATAAATACGGCCAAACAGAAGATGATTGCTGCGTTAATACGCCTACCGGTCCTACTTGAAGTAATGAATCATTACCGAGATCTACATACCAAACAATGCGTTGTTGCTTATCATACAAATATAAGTAGTGGTTTTGATTTAGCTGCGATTGTTGTTTTTGAGGAAGTATTAAATCACGTCGTTCAATCACTTTACTTTCAAAGTTATGCTTTAGTTTTTTAAGACCATTTGGGGTTTGTGAAAGCAACCACAGTGATTGCCCAAACTCATCGTCTAAGAAGACCTGCTGCTGCGACTCTTCATAGGGCCACAGCTGCTCAATAACACCACTTACAACAAATAATGAAACAATGATATATAAGTATAAGCTGGTAAACAGTTTTCCCATTACAGCCGATTAACCTTAAATAGTTCTAAAGATCCCATGCATCAGAAACAAATAAATAGCCTTGTCCCCATACGGTTTTTATACGATACGGCTTATCACTATTATCGCCTAATTTTTTACGAATTCGTGATACGCGTACATCCACAGTTCTATCAAGTCCGTCGTATTGACGGCCAATCATATGTTGGTGCACATGTTCTCTGCTTAGTACTTCACCCGCATTTGACGCTAATAGCCATAGTAGTTCAAACTCGTGCGAAGTTAATACAATCTCTGAATCACTTAGTTTTACAATACGGCTTGTTTTATCGATGACTAAATCACCAAACTGCAGTTCTTCACTAGATTTTACTATTGGTTGCCCACGTCGTAGTAATGCATTGATCCGCGCTAGTAATACACGTGGCTCTGCTGGTTTTATTACATAATCATCAGCACCAAGTTCTAAACCAAGCACTTGGTCGAAGTCTTCACCTTTAGCAGTCAACATTAAAATTGGTAGAGTAAATTTATCTCTTACTTGGCGGCAAACGCTAAAGCCATCTTTACCTGGCAGCATAACGTCTAGAATCATTAAATCGGGTGTATTGTTTTCTAGGTAATTAAACACTTCGTCACCGCGGTCTAACACTTCGACTTCAAGGCCATTATGTTCAAGGTAATCTTTTGTTAGCTGTTGTAAACCGAGATCATCTTCAACAAGTAAAATTTTTGGCATTAGTTGCTCCTAAATTAAAAAAAGCTCCACGGAGAGCGTAGCCTACGCCTATTTTTTTTAGCATGGGCGCTTTGTACTTCAACCTGTGTTTTTGCTATTAACACACCCGTATGAGGATTGATTAAGGAGTATATGGTCTCCACCTGAACACGCGCTTTATAATTAAATTGCCCAGAACGCTGCTGCTGCCAGCATTGAAGTAGTTGTTCTTGTTGATACAAACAGACATCACTATAGGTGTTTAATAGCCATTTAAACTGTAAATCAAGATCGCAAAAATCCTGCTGTTCGGAAACCACGCAGACTTTTGGAGAAACACTAAAAACAGGGGTTTGTGCCACGCTAAAACCACTAAAAAAAGTGGTAATAAACACAACTAATATTGAATACTTCATATTAAAAAGTACGATCGAATCCTATAAATGCAGTCATTGAATAAGTACGTTCAAAGAGCGGACTGCCATCCATAGCCGAATAGTCGTAATATGCTACATGAAAACGAAGAGAGTCAGCCTTACTCAGTGGCCAACGGGCGTCGATTTTAGCATAAGATTGCCAACTACTACCAACGTCTATTTTGCCAAATTGAGTTTCACCCTCATTAAGTCCATAAAAATAGCTATTTAGTTCCGCAGATTTATAGTTTATTCCAAGTGTTGGCTTTATTTTAAGCTTTCCTAGCACAGTATGATATTGCCACTGCAATGCACCGCGTACACCTCGATAAACATCGGTTATATCATGCAGAGCCTGAACTGAAAAAACATGGTCATCATTTACATAGTGATATGCAATACCCGCATCCAAGGCAATTTGCCGTTTATGCAAATTATCAATATCAGCGTAGCGAGAGGACGAGGCTTCATTTTGCATTACAAACTGATTATTAAGAGCACTACTTTGCAATGCAAATACATTTTTAGGGTGCCAGTCTATAAAAAAGCGAGATTCAGAGTTGAGTTCACTAACTAGATTAAAGTGATGCTTTGGGGATTGTGAAAATGAATAGCCAAGGCGGCCATTATCAAAAAACCATTGCTCTGCATAAAACGCAATTTGTGGAATAAGCACAAGCGGAATATTATCTCCACCATGCAAAGGGTTGGTTATAACTCCAGCCCCAACGCTTAAACTCAAATGCAGGCGATCAGTTGTTATATCTTGCTCTGTATAATCGTCAGCATGCTTGCTTGCCTGTGTTGCTTGCACCGAAAGGCAAGCAAACAAAGTGCTAAAACATAGAGCAGTTAATAAGGAGAAGGAATACCGCATCAGCGTACATCAAAGTATTAAATTAAGTAAGTTCCCCATACTAGCAAGGTCTTTTTAAACTAGCTCTAGCTGGTTACAATTATTCACAATTTGTATACACAAATGTTAACTTTTGTGTTTTTGAAGTGACAAACCCTTCAAATTAGTTATGTGCGTTGGCTAAGCTGGCACTGCTTTGAGAAACTTTGGAAATGAGGGATAACCTCGCAAATGCTTTAATTCAAATAAAATCTGCAGGAAGCCAACTCTAACAACTTTTTTTATTAACCTTACAAGCTACTAGGTTACCAAAGTTAATAGCGGCTTTAGCCGTAATAAATCAAGCTTCTGATGCTTATTAAATATCAGGGGCTATTTCTATTCGGTTTCGGCCATGTGTTTTTGCGATATATAAGGCTCTATCTGCACGCTCAACTAAAACTGAGCTATTAGTAAATGGACGTAAAATAGCTAAACCAAAACTTGCAGAAATAGCACGTTTAGCTGTTACATCATGCTTTTTACGAATCGCTAATTTCGCAATAGCTAAACGTATACAATCGGCAAACGCTATTATATCGTTAATAGTGTCAAAATAAGCTGTTATACAAAACTCTTCGCCACCGTATCTATATATATTTGCTGTTTCAGTTGTATTTTCTCTCACTTTTTTGGCAACTAACCTCAACACTTCGTCACCCTTTTGATGACCAAAGTCATCGTTAAAACGTTTAAAGTGGTCAATATCAAACATAATTAGTACGGCAAGAGAATCTTCCTGTGCTTTCTCTGAGTATTCAAAACAAAATTTTACGATATCTGAATCAAACTTACCTCGGTTATAAAACCCCGTAAGCGTGTCGGTATCAGCTACTTCTTTTGAAATATTAAGTGCTTCTTTTAAATCTTTTATTTCGTTGTAAGCAACAGCTAACTTAGTTTGAAATTCTCTAGCATAATCCTGCATAGCAATAGAATCGTCGGTTAAGCGCTCTACACAACCTAATATTTCATTATAAGAATTTACATCAGCAAGCATATTTAATTCATTTTGTGAATCAACTAAACTAGTTGTAAAGCTTTTGGAATGCTCAAGCGTGGTGCTTATATCTTGCTGGACTTGCTCCATGGTTGTATGGAACTTTTCAGTCATTTCTTGAAAGAAAGCCAGATCGTCTTGCGTTAAATGCTTATCAAAAATTTCTTTTGCTTTGTCTTGTGAGCATGTTTGTTGCTCAGCAATAACATGGTCTAATTCAGCATTTAATGAAGGGTTACTCCCTTGAATGTAACAGTACCAAATTGCATAGTTGATAGGCGTAACCGGCATGCGGTATTTTACCATCAAAGGAATCGCCTTTTTAAGGCATTGAGCAGAATGAGCAAGTGATACGGCGTGGTTCATAAATAAACTCTCAAGCGTCATTGTTTTTATTATTAGCACTCAATGTTAAGTAATAGTAAACTCATACGCAACCTATATTAATACTATTTAACTAATTTGCTTACTCTGTGTGCATATTAAATTGCTTTTGCTTCTAAAGTTTGCGCTATATTCCACAACGCACTGATTGCAGGGTCATTTAACTCTTTTCTTAATACCGCCAAACCGATATCAAACCCTTCAGGTGCTTGCATTTTTGGTGTTAGGATTTGTACCTTATCTTGCAGCGGGCTGTTATCTAGTACTATTTTAGGGACCATTGCGACGCCTAGCCCTAAGCTCACCATAGATACCATTGCTTCATGTCCTGCAACTTGGGCGTAGATTTTTCCGTGAATATTATTTTTGCGCCACCAGTGCTCTAACCTTTGGCGAGAAAAACCTTGTTCTGGGACAATAAACTCTAAATCAGACCAATTAATGTCATCACTATTTTGTGAAAGCTTTTGTGTGATCGGACATTGAATTTTTGGGCCAATTAATAAAAGTGGTGAGTGCCCAATATCAACAAAGGCAATTTGCGACGGTAATTTATTAGGCTTAGCTGCAATTGCCATTAATTCGTGGCCATCTAGGACACGATTTATAGCAAGTGCTGGGTCACCGGTATTTAATGTTATTTCTATGTACTGATGCTGCGCACGAAGTTGTTCTAATATTTGATGTAAAAAACTATAAGATGCAGTTACAGAACAATAAATACTTACTTTGCCGTAAATATGCTGTTGTGGGTCTTTTACATTCGTTTTAAAACGTTGCCAATTAGCAAGCGTTGCCGTTGCGTAATCAATAAAGGACTCCCCCTCACGCGTTAATTTAACGCTTCGGTTATCGCGGATAAACAATGCCACTCCAACTTCTTCTTCCAAGTGTTTTATATTTCGGCTCAAAGTGGGTGCGCTTATGTGGCAAAGCTCACTTGCGCGCCCAAAGTGAAGTGTTTTAGCCAACGCTAAAAAGTAGTTTAAGTGCTTATGTTCCATCCAACCCCCCTGCATTTCATATTATGAAACACTTTAATTCAAATATATCATTTTACGCAAGCAACGATTTTACATATGGTGCTTGTAAGCGCAGTAAACATTGCGCATCTAACAAACATGACTTTATAGGACACTAACAATGGCGAATTATTTCAATACCTTACCTTTACGCGAGCAATTAGCGCAATTAGCGCAATGTGAATTTATGGACGCAGGCGAATTTGCCGATGGCGTTGATGCACTTAAAGGTAAAAAACTAGTTATTGTAGGCTGTGGCGCACAAGGTTTAAACCAAGGCTTAAACTTACGTGACTCTGGTTTAGATGTTTCTTACACATTACGCGCATCAGCTATTTCTGAGCGTCGCCAATCATTTTTGAACGCATCTGAAAACGGCTTTACTGTTGGCACTTACGAAGAACTAATCCCAACAGCTGATGTAGTACTTAATTTAACACCAGATAAGCAACATACTGCTGTAGTAAGTGCAATTATGCCGCTTATGAAAAAAGGCTCTACACTTGCCTACTCTCATGGCTTTAATATTGTTGAAGAAGGCATGCAAGTACGTGAAGACATTACTGTAATCATGGTTGCGCCTAAGTGTCCTGGTTCTGAAGTACGTGAAGAATACAAACGCGGTTTTGGTGTACCAACTCTAATTGCTGTTCACCCAGAAAATGACCCTCAAGGTCATGGTTTAGCACAAGCTAAAGCGTATGCAGCAGGGACTGGCGGACACCGTGCAGGAGTACTTAAATCATCATTTATTGCTGAAGTTAAGTCAGACCTAATGGGCGAGCAAACCATTTTATGTGGCATGTTACAAACTGGCTCTATTTTATGTTTTGATAAAATGATAGAAAAAGGCGTTGATGCGGGTTATGCATCAAAGCTAATTCAATACGGCTGGGAAGTAATTACCGAAGCACTTAAGTACGGCGGCGTCACAAACATGCTTGACCGCCTTTCAAACCCTGCAAAAGTAAAAGCGTTCGAACTAAGCGAAGAGCTAAAACTAATTATGCGCCCGCTTTATAATAAGCATCAAGATGACATCATCGACGGCACTTTTTCACGCACTATGATGGAAGACTGGAATAACGATGACGTAAACTTACTTAAATGGCGCGCTGAAACAGCAGAGACTAACTTTGAAAAGACCCCTGCTGGCGATGTAGAAATCTCAGAACAAGAATTTTTTGATAACGGTATTTTAATGGTAGCAATGGTAAAAGCAGGTGTTGAACTTGCTTTTGAAACCATGACAGCAGCCGGTATTATTGAAGAGTCAGCTTACTACGAGTCTTTACATGAAACGCCATTAATTGCTAATACTATTGCACGCAAAAAGCTTTTTGAAATGAACCGTACAATTTCTGACACTGCAGAGTATGGATGTTACCTATATAACCATGCATGTTTACCATTACTTGCAGATTTTATGGAAAAAATTGATACAGATGTTATTGGTAAAGGCCTTGGCGAGCACAGTAACCAAGTTGATAACCAAACATTAATTCAAATTAACGCCGCCCTTCGTGAACACCCAGTTGAAAAAGTAGGTGCTAAATTACGTGGCTACATGTCAGCAATGAAAAAGATTGTTTAACCCTAAACGATAAATGTTTCGCTTGTTAGAAACCAAGCCCATAGGCTTTGCTTATGGGCTTTTTTATGCATATTCATAAAATTTTAACCATAACACGCTACCTTCTATTCATTTCACAGTAGGCAATATCTAGCTCTAAATAAATAATGTGCTAGTATAGTCCTCTACTCAGTTGTAAAATTAATTAATATCATGACGATACAAAACCTTTCTATTACTCAAAAAATCACAGCTTTAGGCAGTGTTATTGCTATATGCGTAGCGGCACTGATTGGCTTGACCTCTTTATACAGCTCTAAAGACATAATTGAGCAACGTATGATCGAGTCAGAGCTACCTAGTAAACTGCAAACAATCAGTAATCATATAGGCGGTGAAATTAATGAGTTACTTGGTGCTGCTCAGCAACTATCATCAAACGAATTTGTTTTACAGTGGGCTCAGTCTAGTAATCAAGACGACACTTTATTATTAAAAGAATTAAATCGTGTTGCCCAGCAATACGATTTAGCAACAGCATCTTGGGCAAATAGAGACACTGCACAGTACTGGAACCAAAATGGTTTTTTGCGTGTGTTAAAAAACGATGCAGCTGATGGCTGGTTTTTTGCGTTCAAACAATCAAAACAACCTTATTCTATCAGTATTTATCAAGAGTCAGCCAATGATGTGAAAATGTTTGTAAATCATCAGCAAGCTAATGGTACTGGTTTAGCAGGTCTTGCAAAAAGCATCACTGATATGCAAAAGCTATTACAGCAATTTAAAATTGAGCAAACAGGTTTTGTATTTATTGCAGATAAAAATGGATTAATTCAACTTCATAAAGATGCCAATAAAGTAGCAAAAGCAAATATTGACGATTTATATACTGCAAATATTCACAGCCAACTATTTAATAGTAATGGCTTTGCACTAGAAGAAATTAACTTAAATGGCGAACCAACTCTTATAGCTGCAACCCCAATTAAAAACACTGACTTATATGTTGTAGCACAAGTACCAAAAAGTGAAGTATTCGCAAGTGTAAACACCCTACAATGGCAAATATTTACTTTTACAGTAATCACCGCGTTAGTTGCTAGCTTGATTAGTTACTTACTTGCTCGCTCTCTTTCATCTCCACTTTCTAAAATGGCTGAGTTATTTTCACGCTTAGGCTCTGGCGATGCAAACTTAGCGTACCGCTTACCAGAATCAAGCCAACCAGAGCTCAACAATTTAAGTAATGGCTTTAACCAGTTTATAAATAAAATAGAAACAGCGATTACTCAAGTTGCCAGTGAAAGCCACGATATTCGCCAAAGTTCTGATCATGTATTTGAACAGGCAAAACGAAACTCGCAAGCAATTGATAATCAAAAAGAGCAAACAATATCTGTCGCAGCAGCTATCAACGAAATGGGCGCTACAGTGCAAGAAATAGCACAAAGCGCAGCGAATACAGCTAAGTTAACCGATAACAGCCGTGAGAACACCATTCAAAGCCACAAACAAGTATTACAAAGCCAGACAACTATCTCAGCCCTAGCTAGCGATATTGATGGCATAACAGAGCAAGTTACTTTGCTTTCTAAAAAAACGGTTGATATAGCAAGTATTGTGGATTCAATTAGAGGGATATCGGATCAGACTAATCTACTTGCTTTAAACGCGGCAATTGAATCTGCTCGCGCAGGTGAGCACGGTCGAGGCTTTGCTGTTGTTGCTGATGAAGTACGCGCTCTGGCAAACCGTACATCGCAATCAACCACCGAAATTCAATCTATGATTGAAGAGCTTACAAGAATATCTGATGATGTAGTTAACGATATTAGCCAATCAAAAGATAAAGCGCAGCAAAGCGTTGGAGCCATGCAGAGCTCAGTAGAATTACTCGATGCGATAGCCGAAACAGCTAATCAAATAAACGATATGGCTACGCTTATTGCAACTGCAACCGAACAGCAAAGTAATGTGGTTGCTGATGTAGGTCGTAACATAGAGCAAATAAGTGAAATTAGCGATAAAGCAATGAGCGAGCAAATCAATACAGAGCAAGCTATTCGTGACTTGGCAAACAGCGCTCAAACACTCGATGCACTTGTCGCTACCTTTGAAAAACATCGCTAAGCAGCTATAACTGCTATATTTCCTTTGTGAGCAAAAGCTATATTAAAAGCTAGCTTTTGCCCACAGCGAATACGGTTTAATCTAAATAAATTAACTAAATGATTTTAGTGTCGCCGGTATTAAATGCTAAAACGTATGCTTCTTTTTTGGCTCTAGGGAGCTTTTTTAATTGATACTCAAGTTTACTTGCTTCACTTTTATTACCAACTTGTTGTTGATGAATAAGTAAAAGCGGCCCTTTCCCTCTAAGGTTTTTGGCCCCTTTGCCGGCTTGATGAGTTGCAAAGCGTTTTTCAACATTAGTCGTGATCCCTGTGTACCAATGACCAAATCGTGTCTCAACTATATATAAAAACCAAGTAGACTCCGTTTTTAAAATATTCGTTTCGATGTGCTGTAAACTTTTTTCATTATTTATGGTCAAAACATTACCTTAACGCCCTTAACATAAAACAATTGCTTAAAAGGGTTTTACCTTCAGTGACTAATCGGTATCATGCAGATTATAAAAAATAAGGATCACAACTAACAATGCAGTCGTTAAAAACTTTTTCTCTTTGGCTTATCGTTGCTTTAACACTTAGCTCAGCAGCAGGTTGCTCTAGCTGGGTATACCGAATTAACATCCCACAAGGCAACTTTTTAGAGCAATCGGATGTTGAAAAACTTCGTGTAAATATGACTCGAGAGCAAGTTGTTTACGTATTAGGCAGACCTATTGCCGAAGACGCCTTTGATAACAATACTTGGCGTTATATTTACAGCTTTAATAAGGGCCGTAAAAACGAGCAAAATAAAGAGTTAGTAATTAACTTTGAAAATGAAAAGTTAGTTTCAATCTCAGGGGATTATGACCAACCTGAAAAC
The DNA here is from genome assembly GCF_014163875.1 of Pseudoalteromonas sp. SR43-3. Taxonomy (NCBI): domain Bacteria; kingdom Pseudomonadati; phylum Pseudomonadota; class Gammaproteobacteria; order Alteromonadales; family Pseudoalteromonadaceae; genus Pseudoalteromonas; species Pseudoalteromonas sp. SR43-3. Next base: position 170,367 of record NZ_JACJEC010000005.1, read on the forward strand.
TTTACTACACCGCTCGAGCAATAAATTTCTCAAGTGGTAAAAAAAGGTGAGCATGGCTCACCTTTTTTATTGGTTTATTTAAAAGCTTTTACCATTTTAAACAACGTTAGCGTGTGATTTAATCCGTTAAATTTTTCCACGTTTATACCGATTTGCGTTACTTTTCGAGTGGGCGGCCACCCGTTATTTTATTTGCACGCCCCTCTTCTTTAGCTTTTTCTGCACGCTTTCTACGCGCATCTTTAGGGTCTGCAATTAATGGACGATATATTTCTATACGGTCACCGTCTTTTAATTCATAGTTAGCTTTTACAGTTCGATTCCACACACCTAACGTTAGCGATGTAGCATCTATCTCAGGGCACTTTTGTATAATACCTGACTGAATAACAGCTTGCTCGACTGTAGTCCCTTGTGGCACTTCAATTGATAAACACGTGGCCGTGGTTGGTAATGCAAAGACCACCTCAACATTAATCATGCTCTCGCTCCATAAACCTGTTTTGCACGTTGAGTAAATGCACTCACCATATTTTTTGCAACATCGTTAAAAATCTTACCAAAGGCAAGCTCTATTAACTTACTTGAAAATTCAAACTCTAGGTGCAAATGAACTTTACATGCTTTGGCGTCAAGCTCTTGAAAATGCCAGCGCCCTTTTAACGTCTTAAATGGTCCATCAACAAGGCTTAGCAACACGGTTTGCTCATCAACAAAGGTGTTTTCGGTGGTAAACCACTTTTTTATACCCGCCTTGGATATTTCTAAACTCGCGGTCATGTTATTATCATGCTGTGAAACAATTTTTGAGTCTGAGCAATTTGGTAAAAACTGCGAATAAGCTTCTACATCATTAACTAGATCAAACATCTCTTTAGTGCTGTACATAACCAGCGCACTTTTTTCTATTTGTGGCATACTCACTCCCAACTGTGTGGGCGAATTTTAGCAAGCTTTGCGCGTTTCCCCAAATTTTCATGCTGCTTAAATTAAAGCTTAATTTTTAAAAGCATTATTAAAAAATCGATGTAAAACATCTCACATTACGTATATTATAGGGCACTATGGCTAAGAAAAATTCATCAAAATCGACAAGTAATACCATCGCGCTAAACAAAAAAGCGCGACATGAGTATTTTTTACACGATAAGTTTGAAGCAGGTGTTGAACTACAAGGCTGGGAAGTAAAAAGTATCCGAGCAGGTAAGGTAAACATCACCGAAACTTATATTCATCTTAAAAATGGCGAAGCATTTTTGCTTGGCGCGCAAATACAGCCACTTAATAGTGCATCAACCCATGTAATTTGCGATCCGTTGCGTTATCGTAAGTTACTATTAAGCAGACGCGAACTTGACCGTCTACTCGGTGCAACAGAGCGAGATGGCTATTCATTAATAGCTACAGCTATGTACTGGAAAAAATGTTGGGTGAAACTTGAATTTCATCTAGCAAAAGGTAAAAAGTTGCACGATAAACGTGACGACGGGAAAAATAAAGATTGGTCTCGCGAAAAAGAACGTTTAATGAAACACAAAGTATAAGCACAACGCCTAACTAACAAGTTAGGCGTTTTTTTTATTAAAAAAAACCAACTATTATTTGTTTTATTAATATACAACAAGATTACTATTCATTCAGAATATACATGTAAATAATTTATTACAATTTTATTGTGAATTAATTAATTTAATTATTACTCGCATTTAGGCTGTATTTGTTATTTCCAAAATAAAGCATATGCGCCTATTTCAACCTTCTTCAGCGCATAACATCTGTTTTAAAATCATCCAAAAACACACAAAAAACCATACTAAAATCACATTTCAGTCTAATTGCTAACACTTAAGTTACATGATATTAATGTCGTCGCTTGTTATATCAATCCGCTTAAATATGGGATTTATTTAACAGTTTAAAAAGGATTGGTATAGAGCAACTAAATTTATAACATATCAACAAGGACTTAAGGATGAAGCAATCAACTGCATTTACACCTAGCTTAATTGCAGGTGCTACAATCGCACTTTCAGCAGGTTTTACAACAACAACTTACGCTGCTGAAGAAGCTAACAAAGTAGAGCGCATTGAAGTAACTGGCTCACGAATCAAACGTTCAGATATCGAAGGACCTTCTCCGGTTCAATCAATCGCAAGAGCTGATATTGAGAACATGGGTTATGACAACCTACAACAACTCCTCGAAAGAATGCCTGTCGCGGGTAGCGGTACTTTCTCAACACGTGGTAACAACCAAGATTCAACTGCAAATGGGTCTGCTGCTGTTAGTTTACGTGGCTTAGGTGCTGATGCTACGCTCGTACTAATCAATGGCCGTCGTGTATCTATTAGTGCATTTGCCGAAGGTATCACAAACTCATTTGTAGATATTAACAGTATCCCAGTTTCTGCCATTGAGCGAATCGATATACTAAAAGATGGTGCTTCAGCTATCTACGGCTCAGACGCAGTGGCGGGTGTGGTAAACGTAATCTTGAAAAAAGACATTGACGGTGTTGAAGTTAATTTGGGCTACGGTGGTACTGATGGTCCCAATTATGAAGAAACAACAGCAAGTTTAGTATGGGGTACTACTAGCGAGAAAAGTAGCGCGTCAGTTATTATCGATTACTTTAAAAATACATCTCTTTCTTCTGATGAAATGGGCAGCTTAGGTACAGCAAATCAATCACCTTATGGTGGTGAAGATTTTCGCTCATCTCGTGGCTTCCCTGGATATTTTTATGTAGACGGTGTTAAAACAATTGATCCGGCTTGTCCTGCTGAAAATGCAACTTCAAGCGGCAGTTGTTTATTTGATTACGGCCCTTACGGTTATATCGCACCAGCGTCTGAACGCGTGGGTGCTATTTCTCAATTTGAATATAACTTTGATAATGGCATTACGGGCTTTTTAGAAATGGCAGTACAGCACAATACGTCTGTTGCGGCCGGAGCCCCTACTCCACTTGATGAAGATGCAGGCTTAACTGTCCCAGCTAGCCACCCTAACAATCCATTTGGTGAAGACATTCAAATTGGTCGTTACCGTACAGTTGATGCTGGCGCACGCCAATGGGATATTGAATCAGATACTCTTCGCTTTGTTGCAGGGCTTAGAGGTGAGTTTAATGACTGGAGTTGGGAAACCGCTGTACAAAAAGGCCGAAGTAAATCTCTTCAAACAGGTGATAGAACACAAGGTTGGGTGCGTACTGATTTCTTACAACAAGAAATTGATGCAGGAAACTACAATCCATTTGGTGGCACATACAACGACCCTGCTGTAATTGATCGTATTACAACAAGCTTAGTGCGTCGTGGTGAGTCTCACATGACTTCCTTTGATGCAAACATTACAGGCGAAGCATTTAGTTTTGGCGATGATGTAGTAATGATGGCTGCAGGTATTGAGTACCGTGAAGAAGACGTTAATGACATTCCAGATGATCAATTTCAACGTGGTTTAATATTTGGCACAGAGTCTGTATCTGCATCTGCAGATCGTGAACAATACGCAGCCTATGTCGAGTTTTCTATCCCTCTTGCTGATAATTTAGAGCTACAACTTGCCGGCCGTTACGATGACTACAGTGACTTCGGTACAACAACAAACCCTAAAGTAGCTCTTCGCTGGGCGCCCACTGATGAAATCACAGTGCGTGGCTCTTGGGCACAAGGCTTTAGAGCGCCTTCTTTGGCACAAGTTGGTTTGGGTCCATCTCAAGAAAGCCAATTCTTTGTAGATACATACCGATGTGAGGCAACAGGCCTTGATTGTGATGCACTTGATTACAACATTGAATTTGCTGGTAACCCTGACCTTGAAGCTGAAGAATCAGAATCATGGAATGTCGGCTTTATTTGGGCGCCTTCTGCTGAGTTTGGTTTGAGTGTCGATGTGTGGAGCATCACTCAAGATAACAAAATTGATGAGCAAGAGTTTGGTCCAATTTATAACTCTGAGTGTAATAACCAAGATAGTACTGTATGTGTGCGCTTAACACCTACAGGTGGCGATAGCTTAGGAACAATTCAAAAAATTTACAGCACATTTGAAAACGTTTCTTCGCAAGAAGTATCTGGGGTTGATGTTTCAGCTAACTACAATCACTCACTTGATGACTTAGGTTTATTGAAATTTAATTTAGAATGGGCATACCAAGATAAATTTGAAAAAGATGGCCGCGATTACACCGGTGAGTATGGCTATCCAGAGCACCGCTGGATTTTCTCTACAAACTGGGAAATTGGCGAGTTTAATACAAACGTAAACATCAGTTATGTAGGTGAGTTTGAAGATACCCCAGATATTGATTTTGACGGTAATTTAGACTTTGATAGCAATACATCACGTATGGTTGATTCGCAAACATTGGTAGATTTACAAACATCTTATCGTGTTACTGACTCAACTAAAGTATCGCTAGGTGTAAATAATTTATTTGATGAAGAGCCACCATTTGCAATTGGTGATGGCGATGCTGATCTATACGGTTATGCTTCAGGTGTACACAATCCTAGAGGCCGATACTTCTATACTAAAGTTAGCTTCTCGTTTTAACTTTGCGAGCTTATTTTAAAGTGAGCTAACGCTACAAATAAAAAAACCGCCAATTGGCGGTTTTTTTATTTAAAACTAAGGGCTAAATTATAGCTCGCCTTCGTTTTCAGATAAGAACTTAGCAACGCCTTCAGGGCTTGCGTCCATACCTTTTTTACCTTCAGTCCAACCAGCAGGACATACTTCACCGTGCTCAGTGTGGAACGCTAGCGCGTCAACCATGCGAAGCATTTCGTCTATGTTACGACCTAGTGGTAAATCGTTCACTACTTGGTGACGTACGTTACCTTCTTCATCAATTAAGAAAGAACCACGGAACGCAACACCCGCTTCTGGATGCTCAACGTCGTATGCTTTACAAATTTCGTGTTTAACGTCTGCAACTAGTGCGTATTGAACTTTACCAATACCGCCGTCTGCTACAGCAGTGTTACGCCATGCGTTATGTGAGAATTGTGAATCGATAGAAACACCAATTACTTCTACGCCACGCTTTTGAAACTCTTCAAAACGCTTATCAAATGCAATAAGTTCAGAAGGACATACAAACGTGAAATCTAGTGGGTAAAAGAAGATAACTGCTTTTTTACCTTTAATTGTTTCATGAAGGTTATAGCTATCTACAATTTCACCGTTACCAAGAACAGCTGCAGCGGTAAAGTCTGGTGCCTGGCGGCCTACTAATACACCCATTTTATTCTCCAAATATTTTGAGTTTGTTTTCAATTGCTTTCGCAATGCTGGTACTTATATGGGCGCTAAAAATTAAAAACCAATAGCGCATACATATAATTAATTGGCATTCTAAAGTTATTCACTACAAAAGAACAATCGCATTTAACGATGTGAGCAATCGAAAATAACGAACACTTGCAACTTGCGCTAATATGCTTAAATAATAGGTCTAATTTAAAGTGTAAGTTGCGTTGTAACTAAGTAGAAATTTTAAAAATATCGAAGTGGTTTATGCATTAAACTTTTTAGAATTTCATATACGGTGGCGCTAAATTTTACAGATATAAAAAAACCTGCAAATGCAGGTTTCTCGCTTAGACTTAGTCCATTATATCTGAGGGCATATCACCACGGATTTTTTGCCAAATCTCACCCGTTTGATGACCGTATTTACGCATCATAGAAATAGCACCATCATGCTCTTTCTTTTCTGCCAAAATGGTTAAATCTTTATAAAACTGACGAGCAAGTTCACGAGTTCCAGCATCAGAGAAGTAATGACAACCAATCTTTGAATAAAAGCCTCTAAAACCATTAAGTATTAATACATAAATACGGTTATTACCCGCAACGGCTAATTCGTGATGCACTTTATAATCATAGTCAGCAAATGCTTGAGCGGTGTCTTCTAGCTCATGGCTTTGTGATAAAATTTCAATCACGCGTTCAGGATTTAACTTAATTGCAGCACGTGTATAAATAGCACTAATATTAGTACGTGCAGATAAAAGCTGATCTGTCAGCTCTGGCATCTTGTCTTCATCTAAGCGCGCTAATGTTTCAAGAATGTTTAAGCCAGACGTTTCCCAAAAGTTATTTACTTTTGTGGGTTTACCATGCTGAATTGTTAGCCAACCATCACGTGCTAAACGCTGTAATACTTCTCTCAAGGTTGTTCTTGTAACACCAATTAACTCTGAAAGTTCTCGCTCGGCAGGTAAAATTGAACCTGGAGGGAAATCGCCGTTCCAAATGGACTCAACTATATATTCTTCAGCAAATCCTGCTGGGCTTTTCGCTTTAAAAATTCTCATCCAGTTCCCACTCGAATTAATCAACACTCATCGTTTTACACGAATAACTGACTGATTGTACCAGACGAAGCACAACTAACAAGTAAAGTAATATATATTAATAAAGTGATCATACATATCAAAGGTGAGATTGTTGCACAGCGTGAGATTTTTGGCTTGGTAAAAAGATCAGAATTGGCTTTTAATTGAACGCACAGTCCATATATATAAAAATTATAATCACACGTATATCAAGGGCAGCTATGTGTAAATACCTAACGTCAGCTGAGTGCCATTTCCGGGCGTTCACATAGCACTCGCTTACACCCCTAGTTTTTTTAAAGCAAAATCTTCTTTTACTCTTTCTGAAAGTTATTGGGCGGCCATTGGTAACCTTCAACAGAGCTGTAATCAGCTGACTATCTAGGTAAAACACCATGTAAGTAAGAACAAGGTGTTTTTATGAGGCATAAGGTCCGTAGAGTAGAGCTACTTAAAAATACTTAACAATGCTAAATCAGATCTTAAGTGCTGCACCCAAATGTAGTTTATATCGCTCCATATCGACTTTTACTTGGGGATTTTTCATAACATCGCTACAAATAAAAGTTTCTAGTGGCTTCATTCCTAAAAACTGATTTGCTTTATGCACGGGTAAATACACACCATCTACCCCAGTCCCCTCAAAAAACTGCTCACTATCAATGAACGCATTTACTGGGGCATTCCACGTGACAGAAAGCATGTATTTTTTACCGTGAAGTAAGCCTCCAGATCCATACTGCTTTGAAATATCACTTCTAGACCTACCGTCGCTTTCATATAACTTACCGTGCCCTTTGGTAAACACCTCATCCATGTACTTTTTCACAGTCCAAGGAGGCCCCATCCACCATGCGGGCATCTGAAAGATTACCAAGTCAGCCCACAGCCATTTAGAAATTTCTTCATCGACATCATATCCTTTATCAATAGTTGTGTTACGAACATTACAGTTACTTTGTACAAAGAAGTTTTCAGCAAAGGCTGTGAGCGAATTGTTAAGCTCACCTTTAGAGTGAGCGAAACATTTACCGCCATTTAAAATTAAGATATTTTTCACTATGTACTACTACCCATTCTTTATTGAAATTCACTTAAAAACCTTGAATTGATAAGTGTCTGACATTAAATGCCTATTTGATGCCTTTTAATCCAGTTAGAATCTCTTCGCCTACTTTACGAGCTGATTGCGGGTTTTGACCAGTAATAACTCGCCTATCATTCACAACGTTTACCGTCCATGGAGCACCATAAATGTGCTTTGCACCTTTGGACATTAATGTATCCTGTAGTGAGAAAGGAACAACTTCTGTTAGCCCTACATTTGACTCTTCCTCGTTAGTAAATACAGCTAATTTTTTTCCTTTAACGAGGTATTGTCCGTTACTAAGCTTTACGTCTGTAAGAGCTGCTGGGCCATGACAAATCGCGCTTACAATACCGCCTCGCTCATATATTGAAACAGTTAATTTATTGATACGTTCATTGTTCGAGAAGTCCCACATGGTACCGTGACCGCCTACATAAACTACTGCTTGATAATCTTCACTGTTTACATCTTCAATCGCTTTAGTATTTATAATTGAAGCCATGAGCTTTTTATCATTTATAAACCTAGCATTGTTTTCATCTGAAAAATCTAGACTTTTAGGGTCTATTGGGGCCATTCCACCATCAATACTAGCAACATCAACTTCAAAGCCTGCATCAGCAAGGACGTAATAAGGATGTGTTAACTCACCTAACCAAAAGCCAGTTTTCATATCTAACGAACCCATTTTATTGTGGCTAGTCAGTACGAAAAGGATTTTATCCGCAGCAAAACTTGGAGCCGCGAAAACTAGTGTCATGAATAATAATAGAAATTTCATACTATCTTTCTCATATAAATTAAACCAACCGATTTGTCGGTTACTTGTAAAATATGCTACAAACTTTCATTGTTAGGCATTGAAGCTCAAGTCTCAGTTTTTGGTAGCGGCTCACCACATGTAACAACTCGACGGAAATATTATCCGCAGAGCGTAAAAAAACCATTTGACCGTCTTGAGGAAATCGATTTACTTCAATGCCTAGTTCCTGTAAGTGAGCGCATGTCTCGTATATATTTTCAACTCTGTAGGCTATATGACCGAGGTTTCTTCCTGTATTTAGATACTCAGGCTCCAAGTTATAAGTAAGTTCAATTTGAGCGCTTTCATCACCTTGTGCAGCTAAAAGATAAGAGAAAATTTTGCTCCAAAGTAGTCTTTCCTTTTTAGAACTTTTAACCCAAGACCCTCATAGCAAAATCTTAGTGATGTTTTAATATCTGATATGCGGTGATATTTCATTTATCACAAGCCTTAAAACACACGAGCTGTTTTAATAACGACTGATAGCACTCTACCTTCTAAAGACGTTTGTAATTGAAGATAATGCGACAGTGTCTTATGTTGCTCTAAAGTATCTATGTCACGCCACATTTCAATTAATGTGATTCTTTGTGACCCATTAACATCAGGGAAAACATCATAACGCTCGCATCCATCTTCAAGAATACTGTCACTCGCACATTCATAAATTGCATTTAATACGGTGCGGTAATGTTGTGTTTCGCATAGAATATCTACAACAATCATTACTTCATTGTCCATTTTTAACCTTTATCTTGGTTTATAAGGCTGCTTACACAGCCTTTAATTAAATAACAGAAATTTAACGCTCGATTACGATTTTACCTGTGGCTAACCCTGACTCTAGACGAGTGTGAGCATCTTTAACTCCTTGTAAAGTTAAAGGGAAAACACTATCGATAAGCGGTTTAACTTGACCTTTATCTACAAGCCCAGCAAGTCGGCTTAGAATGTCACCGTGAGTCTCTCTATCGATGTTATGAATAATTGAAATCGCCATAAATACTAGGTCTAACCTTAGAGCCTTAAAGTGCATTTCAGTTAAGTTATAATCAGCATAACCAATAGTAGAGATAACATGCCCCTTCAGTTTTGCAGCGATTAATGAGTTTTGTAAAACGGGCCCGCCCACTGTATCAAATACCGTATCGAAGCCTTGACCATTGGTTAGTCGTTCAACATATTCCTTTGGCTCTTCTGTAGGGAATAGAACCGTTTCATCTGCGCCTAATTGTTTTGCAATTTCTGCGCGAGCTTCATCTGCAACAGTCGTTGTAACATGTGCACCTAGTGCTTTTGCAAGCTGAAGACCAATGTGGCCTACGCCACCTGTACCACCATGAACCAACACTCTATCGCTCGGCTGGATTTCAGCTCGACCAATAATTGCTTCCCATGCTGTAATTGCTACTAAAGGCAAGCTAGCCGCCTCACCAAAGCTAAGCGTTTTAGGTTTATGTGCTAATAATACAGCGTCAGCTTCAACCTTATCTGCAAGAGTACCCGGAATGCCAACGATACCGCCGACACAACCGTATACTTCATCACCAATTTTAAAGTTAGTTACACCTTCACCTACTTCACTGATTACGCCCGATACATCCATGTGAAGGATTGCTGGATAAGTCATACCAGCAGTTCCTTCACTGCCTTGACGGATTTTAGTATCAACAGGGTTAACACTTGTCGCTTTTACATCTATTACGACGTGACCGCATTTTGGTTTTGGCGCATGAACTTCGATTTCATGTAAAACATTAACGTCACCATGACCATTAATAGCTATTGCTTTCATAATAATTTCCTCTTTGTTATTGACGAAAGTGATGTTATCAACATAATTAACAACCAAAAACACACTAAAAGTTTAATGATTAATTCCAAAAGGTTGATAATTTGATCGATTCAATAGAAGAACTAAAGATATTCAGTACGATTTTTGAACTTAAATCTATTCGAATGGCTGCTGATGCTCACAACCTAACGGCTGCAGCAGTGAGTAAAAGGTTGATAGCGCTCGAAAACAGGCTGAGTGCTAAATTATTTTATAGAACAACACGGACCCTTAGTCCGACATTTACGGGTGAGAAGCTATATAACCATGCGCAAAGACTTTTAAGTATTAGCGATGAGATTGAACATGACCTCGACCCAACTAATACGTTAAAAGGAAAAATAAAAATAACTGCGTCAGCTTCTTTTACACAAAGCTATCTATTACCTGTGATTAGCAGCTTTTTAGAAAGTTACCCGCAAGTTAATATTGAAATCATTTCTACAGATAGTTTAGTTAATTTAACAGAACAAGGTGTTGATTTGGCGATTAGACATGGCCCTTCGCGAGATTCATCATTAATTGGTCAAAAGCTATCTGATACAAAGAGAGTCTTATGTGCAACGCCGAGTTATTTAGAAAAAAAAGGAGCACCACAATCACCTGAATATTTAACTGATCATAGTTTATTAACCGTTGGGAATGAAACTAACTGGTCATTCATTAGAGAAAGTGAACGAAAAACAGTTAAGTTAAACCCCAGCTTTTCTTCTAGCTTAGGGGATAGCGTTTTGGGTATGGTGGAATTAGATCATGGTATTGCACTCTTGTCTGATTGGCATATTAAAGAACATGTTGAAAAAGGGCGCTTAAAGGTTATTTTAGAAGATTGGGAGTGTGACCCATCAATTTCAATTAACCTATTATATCCGTCTAGGAAAAACCAATCGATGATAGTTAGGAACTTCATTGACCACTTGAAAGAATGGATAAAAAGCAATCCCCTTTCAAAATAGACTTAAATTGTTAGGGTTTTCACTACTGTTAACTTCATCTGGTAGCACATTGGCTAACTCCACCTAGAGCCATTTACCAAACTTTAAAAAAGAGCAAGATATAAATTACATCTAATAATTACACTTTATAGTGTTTTGGGGTATGTGTTTACTGGATAAAATGCTTTTTAGCCGAAGGGGGCTATGTGCCATTTGCGGACATTCAGTATTTGAATTTAAGTCTATACTGATGGACGCAAATGCCACCAAAGTGGTCATTAAAGGCTTATAATAAAATGACAATACTTCTTATAAAACATTCCTAATAAGAGGTCAGTCACTCACTGTTTTTACTTCTAAACAAATTTCGCCAAGCATTAGGTGTTGTATCAAATCGCTGCTTAAAGTGTTTACGAAATATTTGTTCTGAGCTAAACCCTGCCTGTTCTGATATATGGGTAATAGACAGGGCCGTTGACTCAAGTAACTCTTGGCTACGATTTAGACGCAAATTATTCAGCCATAGTTTGAAACTTATTCCTTGGTTAGCTTTAAAATAGCGACTAAAGCTTCGAATACTCATAGCACAATATGAAGCTACCCATTCTATTGAGTAATCATCTGTTAAGTTAGTCTGGACGTAATCTATTAATTTAGCCAAGCGCTCATCACTCGCTCGTTCAATGGTTGGTTGCTCTATGTATTGGTTTTGACCACCATCCCTTTCAGGTGATGAAACCATCACCCTCGCTATTCGGTTTGCTTTCTTTATGCCATAAAAATATTTAACGATATATAAACAACAGTCTATCGCAGCGGCGCTGCCAGCAGAGGTAATAATATTGTCCTGTACTATATATAGTTGGTTACTTTCAAAATGAACCTGAGGAAACTTTAGTGGAAAATCTTCGCCCATTTTCCAATGAGTTGTTGCTCGCTTCTCATCTAACAAACCTGAATAACCAAGGGCATAAGCACCTAAACATAAACCTACTATCATTTTATTATTTCTAGAGAGATTTGTTATAAGTTTGATGAGCCTTGTATTTAGTGGAACTTCAGGCTTCCAACTAGGGAAAATAACGATATCAGCATGTTGGATAATTGAAAAATCCTCTTCAACAATGAAACTAAGACCATTAGCGAAACTTAATTTTCCTTTCTGCTCTGCACAGACTTTTACGTCAAATAATTTATCATTGTTTAATACAGCATCATTGAAAATAGCCGTAGGAACAGATAAATGAAACATGCTAACTTCATTGTAAACCACTATTACTACGTTGATCATACTAGATTGGCCTAAAAGTAATGTTATGTGTCATTTCAACCATTATAAGCATAATTGAAAGTATTTAAACTTACCTCATAGAATTAATAGAGGTATAACAATGAACGTTGTAATGAGCTATCCACTTGTAGATGAGATTTTAGAAACGTATAAGCATGTAATAAAAAGTGACTTTAATGGTTATCGTAACCATGTCACCCGAATGCTAAATTTTTGCCATTATTTAATGCCAGAAATTACAATGGAAGACAGTAAAAAAATACAAATTGCTGCGGCCTTTCATGATATTGCATTATGGACACATGACAGGGTGGACTATTTAGTTCCATCGTATCAAGACTGTCATCAATATCTTGAACAGGAAGCTTTAGATGGTTGGAAAGAAGAAATTCAAATCATCATTGATATGCATCATTTACTCTTTGCTTATAAAGGACCGTATGAAAAGTTAGCAGAAGTATTTAGAAAAGCTGATTTAGTTGATTTTTCATTGGGTCTGGTTAAAAGCGGTGTCGATAAGGCTTTTATCAAGAAGGTACGCAATGCAATACCCAATGCTGGATTTCATAAAATATTAATGCGATTTACTTTGGTGCAACTTGGTCGTAATCCGCTCAATCCTGTACCCATGATGCGCTTTAAAAATATTTATAAAAAATAATGTTCATGCAGAGTTTTTTTTAATATAAACGGCACCAATGAGCTTGAAGAAGTCATACAGTGTAAAAAATACGACTGACTGCTGATCGCTCAAAGCTGACCTATAGAGTATTTACGTTAACTCGTTTTGGGGCAAATACGAGTTAGACGATAGCCGGCTTTGCAGAATAAAACTAATTACATAAAGTTATCGTGACCGTCTCTTCATCACTCACAGCCGAACTTCGCAAAGGTACTAGAAGTGGAAATGTTAATACTGTAGATACCTATATTCGAATACAACAAGTTTCTCAAAAAAATTATCAACATCAAAAATTTCTCATCATTTAGACTAGTTAGCTGATTTATCAAAGAAAGTGCTTATTCATCTTTGTTTACTGCTTGGTTATATTATTTAAAGCATTGTTTTATTTGATTTTATTTCATACCAACGAAATCCATCTGGAAATTATCTGCTATGATCGTTAATGAAGATTGAGTGCAATACGGAAATTAAACAGATTAACTTAGCTAGTCTCAAGTATGCATATTCAAATGATGACTTGCTCATCAATCACAAGGAATGACGCAGCTATAAACAGGATGTTTGGAGAATTTTATGCAACAGCGAACACTTCGTAGGATCAGGCGAGATAGGCCCGTAGACTACTTTTACAGTTTAAAGAACAATTGCCATGTTTGGGTTGAATCAACATTAGAGCTAGACTTTTTGTATTGGCTCGAATTTGACGAAAGAGTGTCTGCCTATACAACCCAACCAGAGAGTGCGGATACGCCGGCAGGTCGCTATACGCCCGATGTATTAGTTGAGCTTCAAAATGGTTCTAGTATTTACTTTGACCCGCATCCATACAAGTACGTGCATTCTAAAACTTTTATAAACAAGTTTACTGAAAAGGCGCAGTATATTGAGCGCTTAACTGGGCGCCCTGTTCGTATTGTCACTGAAAAGGATTTAAACCCAATTACTATTGGCAACTTTAAAACACTTTACCCCTACCTAAGAACAGAACCGAGCGAAGTTCATAAATTATTACCTTTAGTTAATTCATTCCCAACTACTTTTGGTGATTTGAGGAAACAAGCTGAATCTATTGGCATTAGCCCATTTGTTCCTTTTGCTCTACTCGCTCACTCACACATCGGGTTTGACAATACTGTAAAGCTTTCTGACAGCACTCAATTGAGAAATTAAGCTCGATGAATATACTTCCTTATTCTCAACTATTAGATGATAAAGATCGTAAATTCGATATCTTGCTTTGCGATCAATTAAACGTAGTTACTAGAGATATTAAAACCAAGGAGCTGCAAACTTTTACTCGTAATGAGTTTGCATTTGCCTTAAAAACTTATTTGATACCAGTTACCCCTAATTCACCTCATTCAGCATTAGATCCATTCCAAAAACTAATAAAAGAAAAGCAAGCACCTTACCTTTCTTTAATGAAAAAGATTTTTGAAGAAGAAAACGCACATATGACCACGTTATCAATTTATAAACGAGTTATAGCTGAAGTGGAAGAGCAGCAAACAATAAATAGCAAACCAGGGACAGTTGTTAAGGTAAAGCATCCAAGCCAATCAAGCTTATCAAGGTGGTGGAAGAGGTTTAAAGACGCTGGGTTTAGTCATATTGACTCTCTCCCAAAACGAAAGTCTAAGAGAAATACAACAGACTCTCGCTCTGAACAAATCATGTGGGAGGGTTACGAAAAGTTCATGATGGGAAAAATAACTCCAAGTATTGCTGTAGGACATGCAAAGTATGAGAATTGGGTCAACGAGATGAATGACCCTACCATTACCATCGTAAGTAGAGAAAAATTTAGAAAGCACCATCACAGCTTCAACGATCTAGACCGTGCCGAAGCGTCGGGCAACAGAGCTGAAGTCAATAAGCTAATGAGAACATACAAAACTCGCATCAAAACGGATCGAGTACTTACGCGTATAGAAGCAGATAGATTAGCGCTTAATCTTCGCCTAATTGATGATACTACTGGAGAAGTTACTGGAAAAGTCGCTTTATATATTGCCATTGATTGTCATTCTCGCTACCCGATTGCAGTCACTGTGGAGTTTGGTGAAGCCGAAAAGGCTATCGGTGGCGTTAACTTACTTCGCAATATTGTTATACCCGCGAGTAAACAACTCGATGCATTTGGCATACCTATCAGAATAATTTGCGATAATGGTCCGGGGTTCAATAATGAAACATTTGCAAAAACAGCTGAATCATTGAAGTGTGAACTGATTTACGCGCCAAGCAATCAGCCCTACAAAAAACCTTTTGTAGAATCATTTAATAAAACGATCCGAAGTGAGTTTTTAGAAAGCGCTGAGCTTAAAGTTGGCAATAAAATCGTGCATGGCGTGCCTGGATACAAAGGTAAGCGTTATGAAGGGAAAAACACTAACAGGAACCCTACAGATGAAACGCTAAAACAAGCTGCCGCCATGACGGTAGATAGCTTCGTTCAGAATCTCCACGATTTTTTAGTGCATTATGTAAATCAGCCACACAATGAACTCAATGGCAAAACTCCCCAGGAAGTATGGGAAGCCTCTTGCCTAGAGTACCCATTGATTCCGTGCCACTATGAACATCTAAAAACCAGTTTCCATGTTTTTCAGGGGGAGACTACCTTAAACGAGACTGGTAAATTCAGATTCAACAAACAGGACTTTTATGGTGAAGAGGTTCAAAACCTATATTGGCAGCTTAAAACCGGCAAAGCTTCAGGGAAAAACCCTAAAGTATCGGTATTGTATGATACACAAGATTGCAGGTCTGTAACCCTTGCGGTCACATTGCCTGGCGACACTCATGTTACAAAAATCATTGCTTACAACATCGATTTGGTTGATGAACAGGTGGCAATTTCATTTGAGGTCGCCAACATGAATCACAGTACACCTATTCGTCGCTCAATATATTGTGGCGAAGCTGAGCTTATAAAACGTAAACGTCGAAAAATACGTAATGGCAAGCAAACGCAAAATATGGAGCAAAACTTAATAGATGATCGATCTACTAAAGATATCATTAAGCAATCTAATAGCTCTCCCCATGAACGCCAATCTAAACGCACAGATCCGTTACTAGGTACGGATCTCTCACAAGAGAATCAGGATGACTCTCACTTCAGAAACAAGGAAGGTTATGAAAAATGGTAAGCACTACTCTTAATACATCACCAAGTTCGTTATATGTACCGCAAAGTGGCACATTCCATTGCCATTCGTCTACAACGGAAGCATGGGAATACATTAGCAAGATTCATCAGAATAGAAACTACTCAGGCTTATTGACGGGGGTTTCTGGTGTTGGCAAATCATATTTGGCTAAGACGTATACCCAACAATTCCCTCAATCTGAGTTAGAAGAAAAAAATATTATTCCAGTGCTTTACGTTAAGTTAGGTGCAACATCAACTCCAACTGACTTGCTTCATCAAATTTTAATGGCTTTAGGGTGCACTGTAATGAACAGCAAAGAAAGGCCTTATACTGCACTTGAACGTTTGTTACATCTACTCAATGAACAAAGTGTTGAGCTTATTATTATTGATGAGGTTCAAGAGTGCTTACCTGATACAGACGGTATCAGAGCTCAGCAAATGGCAAAACAATTTGCAGGTCTAGTAGACAAAGCTAGCATCCCTGTAATTTTAATGGGAACGCCATTGGCTAAAAGAATTATCGAACTCGCCTACAAAGGTGGAGATAAAGAAGAGCAATTAAGCCGTCGTTTTCTAGCCCCACATCAACTTAGTCCCTGTCCAAGCCAGTGCCTAGCTTGGATAAACATGGTTAATTTTTATCAACTTAAATATGGCTTTAATAGGCTAACGGCTCAGTCACATAAAGACTTACTCAACCGCATTTATATTGCAACAAATGGCATGCATGGGCTCCTTAATAAGCTTTATGCACAGATGTTACCCGCTGATTACAAGAATACAGCTCAGTACATAAGAGCATTTGAAGAAGCGTATAAATTTGCTATCAGAAATAGCGAAGACAACCCGTTTAATGCTGACATGATTAATGCACAGCAAACTGAACGAAATATTGAAGATTTAGATCGCAAGTTAAAGGAAACGTTCACACATGGCTAGGTTACCAATTCGAGTTAGGCCTTTCGTTGGAGAAAGCCAGGCTGGCTACATTCTTCGTCTTGCAATGCGAAATGGTTTTATGAAACCAGAAGACATTGTTAATAAGAAAGTATTTAACTTAGCAATTCGCAATAATCTAAAAAAAGCTGATATCAACAATATCAGCTCACTCATACAACGCCCTATTTCATTTTCAGAAACGGAGGGGAGCCCTTTTCCAAAAGTCTGTTCCAGTGCTCGAATTCTCCACGCTAGAGCATGTCTAAAATGCTTGAATGAAAACCCTATTCATAGAGATAATTGGCAAGACCCAAGATATACGCACTGTGCAAAGCACCAGGTCATGCTTATTGATGTATGCCCTCACTGCGAACACGAACTGGAATTTAACGCAAGTTTACTTCAAGGGTATTGCAGCAATGAATATTGTGGAAGAAAACTTCTTCAGCTTTCGGTGGATGAAAAGATTAAAAGGCTCACAACCGGTAATATAGAAGACTGTATTATTGCAGGTTTGTACGTTCTTGAAATTTCAGAGCTTAAAAGAAAAGCCTATTTTAA
Organism: Pseudoalteromonas sp. SR43-3; assembly: GCF_014163875.1. NCBI lineage: Bacteria > Pseudomonadati > Pseudomonadota > Gammaproteobacteria > Alteromonadales > Pseudoalteromonadaceae > Pseudoalteromonas > Pseudoalteromonas sp. SR43-3. The sequence continues at coordinate 188,021 of NZ_JACJEC010000005.1, forward strand.
TTATAAAGACATACCAAAAATCCTAACCGCAGGAATTGACTTGTTAACTAATAATGAAGCATTAGTGCATTGGCTAGCAAAAATATCTAGCAAAGGGCTGCCAGCTGGTTATCCTAAAAACTTGGCATATCCTGAGCTTTATTCCTTATCATGTCATATACACAGAGATTGGAACTTGATAAAGCGCGCTCAAATCGATAGTAGAAAACCTTCTCTCCAGCTTACTTCCACTAGCAAACCTTTGGAAATAAGGATACTCGCATCTTGTCTTGGGCTAAACGCAGCTGATTTAAAGCCTCTGTGGTACAAAAAAATTCTACGATTCAGCAATACAAACCGCTATCAAGTCGATGGTTTAATTGATGCCAAGCACTTAATCGAAGAGCTGATAACTAAATCAACCCCTGAAGTCATAAATGAAGTCGATTTCATGGAAGCTACAAAATTTGTCGAGCAATACTTGATGGAAAAATCAGATCTCTTATTAGCAATATTTTTGAAGGATTTGCCATTTTACTATCAAGGTAACAGCAGCCTCCTTGATTCAATTTACTTTAGCCGCGATGAGTTGATAAAAGTAGGCGAACGTCATTTGGAATCGTCTAAAGCCAGAACAGTCAGTATTGATACATGTGCAAAAATTGCCAAAATATCACCCAACACCATCAAAAATGCAATTAGTAGCGGATTAATCAAATCCTCTGACTGGAAAGCAGATAACTCAACTTTAAAGCTAATTGAACTGAAGAAGTGGCAGGAGCTTCATAATAACAGACAACTCAACCTCCCTCTGTGAAGAGGGGGGTGCATTGTTTTACAAATAATCTAAGAGGTTGCTATTAATAGCTTTCTACTGTCTTAGAGTAATTCTTTAACTAATACCTGTGCTTTCTCAACATCAAAAGTTCTTGCAGCATACCCTTGTGCAAGAATTTCTTGAGGTAAATACTCATCAAACTTATCTATAGTTTTTTCTGCAATAGCATCAGCTAAATCAATTGCTGATATGGTTTTATCATCTCGAAAGCTTTTAAGAGCCCCGATAACATGATCAATTAAGGTATTCTCAACTTCTATAATTCCTGCAAATGCACCCGCTCCAAACCCTTTGTGTATAAGTACTGCAACAAGTGTATTTACAACTTTATCACCGGCCCAAGGCAAAACAACGGCTGTATTGCCATGCTGTAAGAAATATGTACTTTCAAGTTTTGCAGTTTTAAAAAAGTCAGCCCCCTCTTTAAAAAGTGCTTGGGCAACTGCATCACCAAATTCAATTCTTTGTTCACCAACTTGAACTCTGTAGTCACTTTCTTTCAGAATTTTAAGCATTTCTTGTCTCACTACATCATGTACAGCCATCCCTGAACCACCAAATTTAGGTGGTTTCCCTCCTTTTGCATGCTGTACTGAAATCAATTTTTTGTCTGTATCGACTAGCTCAACCACCCAACGTTTACCCGCAAATACAATATGTTGGCCCTCTAAAATAAGGCTATCTACGGGTAATGTCCCTAGTGTTTTACTACCCGTTACAATTCTAAATTCTTCAGGAGTTTTAAAGACGGCATAAAACGTATAATGATTTGTTACTTTTTCACCCATAAAACCTAAAACCAGTTCACCACTTCCTAACTGGGTAATAAGATCTACCTTACCCATGTAAAATAGCAAATCTTTAAAATGAGTAACAGTAACTTGTTGGAATGGCCCGTCTTTACAAAGTAATACGTAGATTTGATCTGCTCTTATCCCCCCCCATTGCGCGATGAGAGCTAAAACCTGATGAAGTAATGTTGAAAAGTGATAGAGCGAAGTGTCTGCTGGTTCATACCATTTACTTGCAACCAATAACCGTATCATCGCTAGCGATTGAACCAATTCAAGCCGCAGTTTATCTACAATACTCGATTTTTCTGTAAGGTCAGCCTCAGTTATCAGCATTCGCAAAATACTAGCGCCACCACGCCTACCTGAACGACCCATGCGCTGCCGTAAACTTGCAATAGAATGCGGCGCAGTAACTTGCACGACAGAGTTAACCTTGCCTATATCAATGCCTAACTCCAAAGTCATAGTACACACTGCTGTCGTGGGAATTTGATCTTGCTGAAGCCGAGCCTCAAGTGATTCTCGCATTTCTTTGGCTAACGAGCCGTGATGTGGAAAAAACTCGTTAGGCACAGTGTTGCTCTCACACATCTCTGCAAGAGTGGTCGCAATACTTTCGGTGCGACTTCTGCTATTTGCAAACACTAGGTGGTTTCCACCACGGCAAAGACCATATAAATCGTTACATACGGTTTGCTCCGCAGTAACCGTCTCATCTGCCACAACAGCGCTCTCAATATATCCCTTCACTTGCATTTTTAACGATGATGAAGACTGCGTTTGCTTTATTATTTTACAAGACAGTGATTTATTAGGTCTTAAAGATGCTGGGACACTTTCTAAGTTACCTAAAGTGGCACTTAAAGCCGTTCTGGGTATTGGTGAGTTTATACGGCCTACAAGGTGTTCTAAGCGGTGCAGTAAGCTCAACAAGTGATGGCCTCGCTCTGTGCCAATAAATGCGTGAAATTCGTCTATAACTATGTGCTTTAAATTCTGAAAAGCAGACTTTACCCAGCCACTGTCTCTTATTAATAATGACTCTAGGGACTCTGGCGTTATTAACATAATGCCTGATGGATTTCGTTTCAGCTTATTTTTTCGACTTTGAGGACTATCACCATGCCAAGGTGTAACTTGTATGTTTAACAAATCTGACAAGCTTTCTAGCCTTCGGTCTTGATCGTTTATTAACGCCTTTAGTGGGCTGATATATAAAATGCCCACACCACTTACTTCATCTGCGATACTACTTATTGCAGGTAAAAAAAATGCTTCGGTTTTACCTGCGGCAGTAGAGGCACTAATAAGCACATCAGTATTGCCTGATAGGATAGGGTCAATTGCTAAACATTGAATCTCTCTGAGCCGATCCCAGCCTTGTTTAAAAATCCACTGCTGAATGCGCAAATCGAGCTTTTCGTGTGCGTCAATCATAATTTGAAGTCAGCTAGCTCATCGTCTTCAGATTCAGTGTCTAGCTCTACATCGGAAGGTTTTTCCTCTGCAATATCAACATTTTTTATTAAGCTGTCCCACGAAATATTTGGATTTTGATCAATCACGGCAAGCATATCTAAAAACGCTTTGATCGTATTCCTTGGCGTTCTGAAGTAAGCGTCTCCAATTGTTTTACTGCAATGGACTAAAAATGCTTTGAGGGACTCGTCAGGTACTAAATATAACGATTCATCGCCTGATGCAAAAACATGTCTAAGGTTTTTAAGTAGTATAAATAACTCTTCTGGCGTTAAACTTGCCAAGTGTAATGCAGGGGATGAGTAATCAATAACACCGGCTTGTTTTGCAAATGTGTTGCCAGCTAGGCGAGATTGCAGCGCCTCATAGCTATATAACCCTTTTCTTGGATCAAGTAAAAACTCGGGTGTACCACCGAGTAAAAACCCTAAGTACTCAGCCGATCCTTGTAAGCAGTCGTTGAGTATTCTAAGAATTTGCTCGTAATTTGATAATCGTGCTTGGGTGCTATTGAGTTTGTATAAATTTACCATTTCATCGAGGTTAACTAATAACCCTTCGTAGCCAGCTTGCCTTACAAATAAACTCATAAGCTTTAGAGAGTCATAAAACGAAGCATCTGAGATAATACTTCTTATACCAAGATCTTTGCGAGCATCTGTTTTTGTTGCATATTCTGCTCTTAACCATTTTACAGCGTTGTTCTTAAGTTGCTCGTTATCTGTTTCATGGCCAGTCCAGTATGCTTCTATAACTTTTGCAAAGTCGTAACCACCTACAAGCTCAGAGAGAGACGCGAGCCTTTCGTGAATCACTGTGGTTATTTCTTTGCTTGTATTATCTGCTTCTTTTCGTGCCTCGGTAATAAACTTTTCAACCACACTGGTCAATGCATTACCATCAGGCTTATTACGAGTAGACATGTTTCTCATTAACTCAGAATACAAGTTTCTGGCTTGTCCAGATGATGCATGAATACGACGATCGGGAGATAAATCTGCATTAACAGTAACTAACTTTCGCTCTAATGCGATCGCTCTTACAACACTTAAAAAGAATGTTTTACCTGAGCCGTATTCGCCAATAATTAACCGAAAAGCAGAGCCGCCCTCTGTCACTCTGTCGATATCTTTAATGAGCGCTTTAAGCTCATTACCACGACCTACTTGTATATGCTGTATGCCGACTTTTGGGGTAACACCCGATTTAAGAGACTGTATAATTGCATCGCGCTCTTTTGATCTAATTTTTTTTGCTGCCATTGTTATAACTCCCTTATCTCTTTGACTATTTCTTCATCAATGTATATATCACCGTCGTCATCAATTACTGGTGCATCCACTAAATCAAATGACCAGTCATTAATGGTTTCTATAGCACCATCGACCATTAATTTTAGCTCACTACACATTTGGGCTACCTCTTCGCGACCCCATTGCGCTTTAGCGCATAGCTTTTCAAACAACTGACTATGAGCCTGATCTAATCCATCAACTTCGTTTGTCAGCTCTGGGACTTCAATATAATCGCTTTCATCTTCATCTGAGGTAAAGATCTGTTCCAGCATGTTTTTAGCTTCTGTTGTTTGGCTTTCATGAAGGGCTAATATTGTTTCATCTAAGCTAAACTCTGATGAGCTTTGACTACGTGGCGCTGGCTGGTGACTACTTGTAGTAAGCTGATGAATATCACTCGTAACAGACTCTTTATCCAGTCCTAAATTTGTGTAGAGTTTTTCGATTTGCTTTACTTCTCTGTTATCGACATTGCCATCTGCTAGCGCAATAGACAGAATAAACCTTTTCACAAATTCTATTTCTTTTACACCTAAATTATTAAGTCTATTTTTTAAACCCGTATTATCCGATGGTGTAACTAGTCGCCATGTAAGATAAGCCTTTAGAGATCGCTTTTCTATATCCGTTAATTTTTCATCATGAGCAATTAGCTTTTCTAGCTCAGAACTTTCTGATTCATCCACAACCCCATCTATATTTGCAACCATAGCACCTAAACGCAGTGCGACACCCACTTGGTTAAACGCATGACTAGGGACGAATTCTTCCTCATGCCCTGGAGTAAATAGTACAAGTTTGCCATCTAATTTGGGTTTTGTATGGTGGTAACGTAAGTCAGGCGCAATACCAATATCAGCAAAGTTCGCTAAGTTATAAATGAGCTCACCTTCTTTTTTATTTATCGCTTTCGGTGTTGGTAAGCCTGTTTGCAACCAAAATTCAGATACATCTGTTACCCCATCATTTTCTAAAATGATGGCCTTAGCCCACGCTTTAAACTTTTCGATTAATGGTGACGGTTGACTGCTAGCAATGACACGAGGCAACAGCATTAATGCAGCTAAATCATCTTTGCTTGTATCAGCCTTAGCTAAATAACGGCTATAACTAGCTAGCTCCTCAGTGACTTTATCTGCTATTGGAATAAGCTTTTTTATAGGTGCTTTTAATATGCTCGGATCAGGCAAACCGTCGAGTAAAATTTTAATACTAGGGATACCACCGCTGGCGGCAAAGTACTCTGCGTTTAATTTGGTTTTATTGGGCTTCACTTGCATTCCCTCTGGGAATTTTTGCTTGTAGTAAAGTTTAAAAAGTGAATCAAACTCTATATCGCAGCGCCTAGCTGCGGTTTTTAAATTGTATTGGTCTGTATTTTTAATCCACTCAAGTGCTAACTCATCACTCACTCTTTCTGTAGCAACGATTTGCTCTGAAAGACGTAATTTAAAAAGTAGTGAATGACGTGTCTTTGGTAATTTATGCTTTCTACATTCAAATAATTTAGGTTTAACTAAATACATAAACTCTAAGAGATTTGCTGAATAACCAGCAAAAGAGCGATTTGAAGCAAACACTTTATGTAAACGAAGTACTTCATCAAAAATATCTTCAAATTGTTCCTCTTCAATTTTATTATCTTGACCATTCTCAACAACAAATCTTTCAAATCCGTAAAAGTACAAAAATACAAAGCCTATTGGGGTGTTGCCCGCACTTCTATCGGTTGCTAACCAATCAAGGTAGGCACCTCTAGACTCTTTAGATAATAAACCGTAGCTTGGCCAGTAGCCTAAAGATTCATCAGTTGGGAATTCGTTTGAATTAGTCCGTGGTGATATTACTGGTAAGTCTGCACAAATTAATGCTGGTTCAGAGCGATAACCAACCAATGATTCCATCACCCCACCTACGTACAGAAACCCTTTTAACTTTCGACTGTGAATAGTAACTTCTTGACCCTTGCTTAACCATTGAGCTTGTTTACCCTTATTGATATAGGTGTCTTCAGATACATTACTCTCAAAAATATTAAATGTGGCTAAATCGTCTTCAGAATTTCTAGAACTATCGGCACGCTCTATAATTGTGGGAGGTGTATTAACAACAGTGATGCGAGGTTTTGGACTAAGCTGCTTTGAAGTTGTTAATTCATTTGTTTGTTTGTGTAGCTCAACACTTACTGATGCATTATTAATTTTAATAGACTTTATTGGGCTGCTTTCGTCATTTGGAAGATCAGATATAGAAGACTTAGAGGCTGACTTATCAAGAGTGTCTTTTATGTTCGGGCTTGGATTACCTAGTGATCCAGATTTTGCTTTATTTGAATTTGAGCGTGGACTGGTAATTAACCAAATTATCAATATAACAACTGCGATTATAAAAATGAATTCCATGTAATATCCCTTTAAAAATGGTTGGTACCATTTTGGTATTTAAAACTCCATATGCTACTAACATACCACTAATAAATTCAGAAATGTATAATACTGCTGCTAAGTAGTTTCAATTATTCTTAATCAAAAAAATTGTCTTTAATGAAACCTCTTTTGTATAAGGTTCCTCGAACATCCCTATAGGATGTTAAGTTTGCGAAATATGAAACTAACATGGGCTTGGTTCATAATTAGTAACTGAACGCACATTAGGTCACCGCTATATCGTCTAAAAAAATCTCAACTTATACGTGTATATTTAAAAAAAATCTCACGTTATGCGTGGTGTGAGATTCTCACATGGCTAATTAAAAGCTATAAATTGGCCTTTTTCAGTGTGTGAGATTCTTATGTGATGTATGTATGATCAAAAGCAAATGGGTAGAAATTTAAAATTAATAAATAATTAAATTTGGGTTTCTCTAATTTAGCTACAATGCATGAATATCTAGAGTAATATTCATTGTAGGTACATTGTTATTATGGAGATATTTTTATTTACGCAGCGCCTGAGCTTAATTAACTTATCCCGCACTTGCCATAAGAAAAAGTACAAAAAAGTGCAACCATAAAAAATTCTTTAGATGATGCATCACCTTAGTATAAGTAAGCAATATAACTGAGCTTATGTATCGATGGGAAAATAATAGAACGTCATTTAACCTTTGCTAAGGCTGAATTGAGTAGTCATTAATTTCATCTTATAAAAAGCGACTTCGGTAGCTTTTTTTTCCTTTTTGTTGCTGCATACTTTATCCTACGTCATAATCTAACGTCCTATTAAAACGCGGAATTTTTATGAACTGGCTTGCACAATTACCTACCCAACGAACCCCGTGGCTTTTATTTACAGCTATCGTTTTTTTACTTGAAGTTACCGCTCTTTTCTTTCAATACAAAATGGGGTTAGCGCCTTGCATAATGTGTATATATCAACGCACTGCAGTATTAGGGTTATTAGGCGCAGGGATTGTAGGCTCAAGTAAACCACAAAGTAAAACTGTGCGTATGATAGCGTATGTTATTTGGGGAATATCGAGTGTTTGGGGATACTTAATTGCTCGCGAACATATTGATATGCAGACCACCACAGACCCTTTTGCATTTAGCTGCGAGTTTGAACCAAATTTCCCATCATTTATGCCACTACATGAATGGATACCTAGCTTTTTTCAAGCTACCGGGGATTGTGGAAATATAGATTGGCAGTTTGTTGGCATGAGCATGCCTGCTTGGATGGAAGTGATATTTGGGATTTTCTCACTAACGCTATTTATTATAATTATTGCCCGTTTATCAATTAAAAAGTCGATTTGATATGTTTACATTTTTTTCAAGCCAATTAGACCAGCTTAAGCATTTAAAAGTACGCCAGCGTCAAGACGTAATTGCGCTTGCATTAAGTCAGCTATCGCCAACTGATAAAGTTCTATTGCGTATTATAAAACTGCTATTACTTAGCCCACTATTTTTAATATTCACTGTATTTAAAGGTTGGATATTAATACCATTTTTGATACTTGGCGGATTGTGCTATCCACTATTAACTACACCTATTGAGATTAACTTTGCTAAAAAGCACTTAAGCGATGCACTAAAACAATTTAATCAGGGCGCCTAGCACCCTGATTACTATTTAGAAATATTAAAGTGTAAGTTTCCCCTCTAATTTAGCTAAAAGCTTTTTGCCAATCCCTTTAACTTGCGATAAATCACTAACGCTTTTAAATTCGCCATTTTCTTCACGATAATCCACAATTGCCTGCGCTTTTTTCTTACCTATACCAGGTAACTTAGCAAGCATCTCTGCATCAGCATTATTTATACTAATTGTCTCAGCTTGAGGCATTTGCTTAGTTACTTCTGATAATTGTGCATACGCGGTAGTCGCGGGTAGTAAACATAATAAACTTATGATGAGTAAATTTTTTAATGTTTTCATTAAACTTGTCCTTATTCTTCTTTTCTTAATTTTGAGTATTGCTCAGGAAATCAATAAATAAGGAACTGTAAAGTTCATCACTTAAAGTGTACCTAAACGCATTATCACTATGATCCGAAATCCTGAAAATGCAGCTGGTACAACAAAGTGATTGCTTAACTAAAGTAAAGTTACCGTTTTTTGTCAAATTTAAGACACCTAAAAATTAATACTTCGCGCTTGCAAATTTACTTACAAACCATTACTGTACATAAAAACAGTAATCTAATGGTTTTTTAAAAACCACGGTGCCAAGCAATTTTGCAGGAGAAATCATGGCTGTTGTTGTTAAATATGTTGTAGAACGAAACGGAGTCGAGCGTATGACGTTTACTACCAAAAAAGAAGCTGATGCTTATGACAAGATGCTCGATATAGCAGAATCACTTGAGCTGATGCTAGAAAAGGTAGACGTACCGCTTAGTGAGCAACAAATTGAATCACTTGCTTTAGAAATAGCGAAAAGCAAAGATGATTTTATGACCATATTAAAAGGTGGCAAAGATCCAGCTGTTACCAAAGCGCCAGCAAAAAGTAAAAAGTCAGATAACGTTGCATCAATTGAAGATAACAACGATAAAAAAGTAAGTTAATTCATAGAATGCTCCCTCCTCGAACGGGACAAACTAAATAAAAAAGGGAGCAACTAAGTTGCTCCCTTTTTTATTATACTAATTCGCTTAATTAAATGATCTCTTTAGGGTGGAAAAACGTGTTGATAGCTAGGCAAAAATTCGATATTTAGTTGTACTAAATGAGAATTTTTTAACGCCGGTAGCAACACGTTTAGCCCCGCAAAATGATTAAGTATTATTGCGGATTGGTATTAATTACTACTCACTTTAAAATAAGTAGTAATTGCTAATTAAAGCTCTTTTTCTACTTCATCAAATAAAGCAGTGATGTTTTGCTCAGGCTCTTTTGTTACTAAGCTAACAACAACAATTGCAATACTCGCTAAAATAAAGCCCGGTACTATTTCGTACATAAAGCTACTTAAGCTTTCACCATTGATAGTAAATGGTCCATATATCCAAATTAGCACAGTAAATGCGCCTACTAACATACCAGCTAACGCACCAGCAAAGTTCATGCGTTTCCAATAAAGGCTAAACAATACAAGTGGTCCAAACGCAGCACCAAAGCCAGCCCACGCATTACTTACTAGGTCTAAAATAGAGCTATCTCTGTCGTAAGCTAAATAAATAGCGAACATAGCAACTACGGCAACACTTATACGGCCAACAGCAACTAGCTCTTTATCACTGGCGTCTTTACGTAAGAATGTTTTATAGAAATCTTCTGTTAATGAACTTGAACTAACCAATAATTGAGATGAGATAGTACTCATAATCGCAGCCAAAATTGCAGCAAGTAAAAAGCCAGCAATAAGTGGGTGGAACAGCAACTCAGAAAGAATTAAGAAAATTGTTTCAGGGTCTTCAACTACAATGTTGTTCTCATAAGTATAAGCTGCACCAAATATACCAGTACCAACAGCACCAATGGCAGCAACAATCATCCATGTCATACCAATACGGCGTGCTTTAGGCATATCTTTAACACTACGCACCGACATAAAACGAACAATGATATGTGGTTGGCCAAAATAACCTAAACCCCAAGCCATTGCAGAAATAATACCTAATGCAGAACCTGCACCAATCCAGTTAAGCATATCTGGATTTACGCTATGTAAAGTTGATTCTAAAGGTTGTTCAAGCAAAGAGTATGCAACCGTTGGTACTAGAATAAGTGCAATGAACATAATACAACCTTGCACAAAGTCAGTTAAGCTTACAGCTAAAAAACCACCAAACAAGGTATATAAAACAACTACGCCCGTTGTAATGTATAAACCCATCTCATAAGTTAAACCAAACGAGCTTTCAAACAATTTACCACCAGCGACAACACCAGATGAAGTATAAAGAGTAAAGAAAACAATAATTACCACAGCTGATACAACACGTAATAAGTTGGATTTATCATTGAAGCGATTTGAAAAGTAATCTGGGATGGTTATAGAGTCATTTGCTTTTTCAGTGTAAACACGTAATCTCGGTGCAACTAACAGATAGTTTAACCAAGCACCAATCACCAAGCCAATTGCTATCCATGTACTACTAAAACCAGTAACAAACATCGCACCAGGTAGGCCCATTAAAATCCAGCCACTCATATCAGATGCACCTGCAGACAGTGCAGCTACACTTGGAGATAGATTTCGTCCACCTAACATGTAACCAGATACATCGTCAGTAGATTGCTTATATGCATATAGTCCGATACCTAACATTACAATAAAATATAATGCTAGTGAAATAATCATTCCTGTTTCCAAATTAGCCTCCGCATAATTATTAATAATAGGCTTTAATCCAAATAATGACTCTTAAAATTTTATAGTTAAGACACTATTGGGGTAAAAACCATTCTCGCTGACTATATCATGCTTGATAATAAAATCTCCAACTTGTTGCCCTCACCTGATACAAAAATACTCATGTTGAATAATTTTAAAGCGAATTGGTGAAATATAATAAATTAAATACTAGAAACACCTTAATTTTTAATGATAATTTATTAATCTAGCAAATATACGTAATGCTATTTTGAGTCTTTTGCCATATATTATTACAATACCCAATTACATTACTCTTACGGAACTGTTTATGTATTTTTACGCTGCACGCCAACCTATTTTAGACAGAGATAAAAAGCTCATCGGGTATGAACTTTTATTTCGCGATGGCGTTGATAACGTATTTCCTGATATAGATGGTGACGAGGCAACTACACGACTAATTGAAGGTAGTCAGTTTAATTTCGGCTTAGAAGATTTAACCGACAATAAACCCGCCTATATAAATTTCACCCTAGAAACGCTATCAAAGGGCTACCCAACACTATTGGGCAAAGATACTGTAGTTGTAGAAATCCTTGAAACTGTGCAACCTGGGAAGCGATTATTAGCCATAGTGAAAGATCTAAAAGATAAAGGTTACACTATTGCTCTTGATGACTATATTCATCAGCCTGTTTGGCGCCACTTTTATCCATTTATTGATATTATTAAAATAGACTTTTTAGCATCTGATATAGATACAATAAAAACGGTTCTTAATGATTTAAAACTGCACTCGCATATTAAGTTACTTGCCGAAAAAGTAGAAACCTATGAAATTTACCAACAAGCTCTAGAGCTTGGTTTTGATTATTTCCAAGGATTTTTCTTCTCAAAACCTGAAATGGTACAAAGTAAGGCTCTACCGCCTTCAGAAATGGCATTAGCTGAATTACTTTACGAAACATCAAGCGTTGATATGGATCTTAAAAAAATCACTGATGTGTTTGAGCGTGATGTAAACCTATCTTACAAATTACTTAGGTATTCAAATTCTGCTGCCTTTGCAAGGCGTGCTGAAATAAGTACCATTAAGCAAGCCCTTATAGTGCTTGGTGCTAACGAAATTAAAAAACTATTATCATTATTATTTGCAGCGCAAGTATCAGCAGATAAACCTGTAGAGCTAATTAGGCTATCGCTTACGCGCGCTCGTTTTGGTGAGTTACTCGCTATATCCCATGGACAATTTAAAGATACCGGCATGGCATTTTTAACCGGTATGATGTCTCTTATGGATGCTATTTTAGATGAGAGTATGGAAAGCGTTATGAAAAAGCTTCCACTTTCGAATGACATAAAAGCAGCGTTATTAAACGATGAAGGCTTGCTGGCAAAATATTTAAACTTAGTTAAGTATTATGAACAAGCTAACTGGTCAGCCGCAAACGAATTAACGAAAGAGCTAAACCTAGGTGAAAAAGTTCCTGATGCCTATCATGAAGCACTGACTTGGGTTAATGAGCAAATGCAGTTAATAGTTAGCGAAAAATAAGTAACCCGAACTTTGGTTAAAACATTTACTAATATATTGAATCATAATGATATCTAAGTTTATTTTTCTCTAGCCAAAGTTCAGATTATATATAAACAGTGAATAAAAACGCCAGCATTTAGCTGGCGTTTTTATCATTGGCTTCAATTATAAACTTTCTAAAAAGTCTTCATCAAAATCAGCTGGCTCTTCTTTAACTGGTGGATTGCCATCGTACAGCTCATAAATTTGACGCTGGAAGTAAATATCTTTTACAAATAAGTACGGATCAAGTGAATCATTTAATAGCCCTTCTTGCGGGATTAATGATGCACGCGCCTCAACTGCTTTTAAAACAAATACTAAAATAGTTTGTGGAGTCGTTAGCGCAACTTCAGGTAATACAAAGTTGTCGACTACATCACCGGTCAGGTTACGTGCTGTTGTTGGCCCCATACCTGGTAACATTAAATAGGCGCCATCACCTATACCCCATACACCCAACGTTTGTCCAAAGTCTTCATCGACTATTTCAAGACCTAGTGAGCTTGCAACATCAAAGATACCAAACAGACCGACAGTAGAGTTAACTAAAAAGCGTGCTAAGCTCACACTTGCATTACCCGGTTTACCTTGCAAACCCGCATTGATCATATCTACAGGTGCGGTGATATTACCTGTAAAATTAACAATACCGTTTCTTACCGGTACAGGCGTTACTTCAACATAACCTACAGCAACTGGGCGCAATAAATAAGCATCCAGTACATCCATATTAAAGTCATATAATGGACGATTAATACTTTGCAGCGGATCTCTGTCATCTACTTTGCTTTGAGGTACTTGAGCACAGCCGGCTAGTATCAATAAACATAAAAAAGTAAAACTGTGTTTTAACATCTAACGTCCTTAAGGTATTAATGTATCAATTTGAAGTTGGTAGTCACTTACACTTTCACGCTTTAACGCCTGTGAATGACCTTCTAGCTCACCAGAGCTTGGCATAACAGAGTCATCGATAGAAATACGCGCCGAAATAATAATATTTTCTGCACTAGATAAGTTAAGCCCTGCAACCATAGCACTACTATCACTCAACTCAACTGTAATTGGAAATGAATATTTAGTCAGCTTAACAGCAGCTAATGGCATAGGTGAGCCAGTTGCAGCTTTTGCAAATATAAACAAAATACCGTCTTTTGGCTGTTTATCAATAAGCTCTTTTGCAATGTCGACTGTAACTGCAATAGCACCCGTTGTAGTAGTAACTGGCATAACTGAGCCTTCACTTTGCATTTGCTGCTCAATATCAGCAATACGTTCGGAGATCATGTTATAACGTGAATCATTTTTTTCCATGCTCGCCAATAAAACTTCAAATGCAGTTTTAGCTTGCGGCCAATCTTTACGCTCATACGCTATCAGCGCTAGTAACGAAATAGCATCTAAATTAGTAGGCTCAACGTTTAGCACTTTTGAAAGCATACCTGCCGCGCGAGTCATATTGGCTTCGCTACCTTCAAGTAATAAAACCTGACTGTAACTAATAAGAACCTGCATATTATCAGGGTTCATACGTAGTGCTTTATCAAATGACTGCTGCGCCATGTCAAATTCATTAAGCGACATAGCCACTCGACCAAGTAGCATCCAAGCAACTTCATCATCGCCAGAGCGGCTAAGTTTAGTACGAAGCGCCAATGCAAAAGCCTGCAGCTCATTTTGACTAAGCGGCTCACCTTTTTGCATTACAGCACGCTCGCCATAATCAGCTAAATTATCCATTGCGTCATGCCAAGCCGAAATTTGCTGCTGACTGCCTGTAAAACTATAAAAAATCCCTGTAAGTGCAAGAACAAATGCACCGCCTGTTAAAGCAAAAATACAATTATTACCTTTGCTGTTAAGTGATTTCTCTGGTGATAGCTCGTTCAATAAGCGACGTTTTAATTCAACAATTGATTCTGCGTGATTTACGCTATCAATGCGTTGATTATCTAAATCAGTTTGCAAATCGACTAAACGCTGCTCATAAATACTAATTAATTCAGCATTGGCGTTATGAGTAATCGTTTGAACACGCTCTTTTTTTAAAAAAGGTATCATAACAAAGCTAAGAGCAACCAGTGTGAGTAAGGCAAAACACGCCCACATTAAAATCATTTAGCTTTGCTCCTGACGTTTATTTTGTTCAATTAGCTTCGCTAGCAGCATTTCATCGTCGCTGCTCCATGTTTGTTTTACTGATGCTTTTCGTTGGCGAATAACAATAAAACCAAAGCCAACAATTACAATTAACACAGGTAGTACCCACAGCACTAAAGTCGCTGGTGTAACGGGTGGGTCGTAATGAACAAAATAGCCAAAGCGGTCAATCATATAATCAATCACTTCGTCTTTACTTTTACCTTCTTTAACCAATACGAGTACTTTATCGCGCAAGTCTTTAGCAACAACAGCGTCGGAGTCCGCAATGTTTTGATTTTGACACTTAGGGCAACGTAGCTCTTTGGTTAACTCTTCAAACAATATTGCTTGTTTGTTGTTATCAAATTGATAGCGATCTTGCTGTGCAAACGCACCCATGCTTACAAAAAGGCTAAGCGTAAGTAGTAACCACTTCATTATTTAAGCTCCTGCATAATTGGCGCAAATTTAGCTCGCCATACTCGCGGATTTATATCACCGGTGTGATGTAACAAAATAGTGCCGTTTTTATCGACTAAAAAAGTTTCTGGCGCACCCGACACGCCTAAATCCAACGACAAAGTACGGTGTAAATCTAAAATATTAAATTGGTAAGGGTCACCTGCACGTTGCAGCATATCAGTGACTTCGCTGCGAAGTGATTGCATATCAAACGGGCCATCAAAATCAGAGTCGTAACCTTGTACGTAATATAGTCCAATAATTTTAACGCCTTGCTCACGTAACTTAGTTAAATAACCAAGTTCGACTAAACATGTTGGGCACCACGTACCCCATACATTTAATAAGTAAACTTCACCTTTTAACGACTCGTTGGTCCACTGCTTATTGTCTTGCATTAAATCAGGTAAATTAAACGCTGGCATTTCTTGACCTATCCGCCCTGTTTGAATTTCACGAGGGTTGGCAAAAAGACCTTGGTATAAAAATACACACACAAAAGCAAACACTAAAAGCGGCGCAATAGCTAAAATTTTACGGTTCATAAAACACTCTCCGGTACATCTTTACGGGCTGTTTTAGCTGATGTACGGTAACGTTTATCAAACAAAATCATGAAACCTGCAAATGACATAAGCACGCCACCAATCCATATCCAGCGTACAAATGGTTTATGATAAATGCGAAGTGACCATGCATCACCACTTAATTGCTCACCTAATGCTAAATATAAATCACGTTTAAAACCGGCATCTATTGCCGCCTCAGTCATAAACTGCATACCAATGTCATATTTACGTTTTTCGGCGTGTAAACGTGTTACTAGCTCATTATTTTTAAGCACAGATACAACGCCCGCATGACCGCTGTAGTTTGGCCCACGAATAGTTTTAACGCCATCAAAGCGATATTCATACTCATTAAGCTGTGCTATTTCACCCGGTTTCATCGATACATCACGCTCTACTGAATAAGCCGAGGTAAGTGTTACGCCCGCAATAATAAATGCAATACCAATATGCCCAAGTACCATAGCCCAGTAACTTACAGTAAAGCGTTTTAAGCCTTCTTTTAAGCTCCCGTGAACAGCTGCTTTGGTGTAAATATCAATCCCTGTTGATATTGCAATCCAAACCGCCAGTGTTGTCGCTAATAACGTAAGTGGTTTTACTAAATCGTAACTTGAGAATAACCAAGCGCAGGTAATCACAACACTTGCTAATACGCCCATTAATATTTTGTTTTGCAAAAAAGCCCACTTGTTTTGCTTCCAACGTAAAAGTGGTCCGATCCCCATCAAAATAGCAAACGGTACTAAAATTATTGCAAACATCTTATTAAAAAACGGTTCGCCAATAGAAATGCTACCTAAGCCCATTTCTTTATGAACCATTGGCAACAATGTACCTAACATAACAATTAATGTAGCAACAACTAAAAATATATTATTGAGCCATAACGCCACTTCGCGCGATACCAGCTTGTATCGTCCTTCACTGTGAACTTGTGACACACGCATTGCATATAACGCCAAGCCACCACCGACAACGATGCCTAAAAAGGCGAGTATAAATAAGCCTCTATCGGGGTCTGTAGCAAACGCATGTACCGATACAATAATACCCGAGCGTACAATAAACGTACCTAGCAAACTTAAAGAGAATGCTGCAATTGCGAGTAATACGGTCCATGATTTAAATATACCGCGCTTTTCTGTCACACTTAATGAATGCAGTAATGCGGTTGCAACAAGCCAAGGCATAAGCGCTGCGTTTTCTACTGGATCCCAAAACCACCAGCCGCCCCAGCCTAGTTCTGAATACGCCCACCAGCTACCAATAGTAAGACCTAAACCTAAGAACCCCCATGCTGTCATCGTCCACGGGCGTGACCATTTAGCCCATGTGTTATCAAGTTTACCTGTTAACAATGCAGCTATAGCAAAAGAGAAAGCAACCGACAGCCCCACATAACCCATGTACAGTAATGGTGGATGAATAATCATACCTGGATCTTGAAGCAGCGGATTCAAGTCACGCCCTTCTACCGGAAAATAAGGAAGTAGGCGCTCAAACGGGCTTGAAAGCAGTAAGGTGTACATCATAAAACCTACACCTAAAAAGCCAAGTACACCCAGTACGCGAGCACGTAATACCCAAGGTAATGATTTAGAACGCGCTGCTACAGCAGCAGTCCAACCCGCTTGCATTACTAACCATAATAAAATAGCACCTTCATGACCGCCCCACGTAGAGGTGATTTTATAGTACCAAGGCAGCGTACTACTTGAATGATACGCTACGTAAGATACGGTAAAGTCGTCTGTTAAACTTGCATAAATAAGTGCAGCAAAAGAGATTAGTACAAAAGCAAACTGGCCTATTGCTAAAGATGGAGCCGCACGCATTAACCGAAGATTACCAGTATGCGCGCCCCAAAGAGGAAAAATACACAGTAAAACGCTTAGCACCATGGCAAGCGTTAAAGAAAAATAACCAATTTCTGGGATCATAGCTAATTACCACTATCTAATTTGTATTTTGGTTTTTCGTGCTTAATACCTTTAACTGCCTCTGCAACTTCTGCTGGCATATATTCTTCATCATGCTTTGCTAGCACTTCAAATGCTTCAATAACATTAGGCTCGACTAATACGCCCTGCGCTACAATGCCTTGCCCCTCACGAAACAAGTCTGGCAATATGCCTTGATAACGCACAGTCACTAATGGACCTGTATCTATTAGCTTAAAGCTTACTTGTAAGCTTTGTTCATTACGCTCAACCGTGCCTGGCACAACCATGCCGCCAATACGTAACTTTTGACCTATATGTGGTTTTTCTTTGTTAGGGCCTTTGCCATCAATTAATTCGCTTGGCGTATAAAAAAGATTAATATTTTCTTGCAGTGCATAAAGCACTAAACCAATTGACCCACCAATACCAAACAGTACGGCAATAATTACCAATAGTCGCTTTTTACGTCTTGGATTCATGAGATTTGTTCCTGCTTAGCTTTTTTAATTCGCGCTTCACGTATTATTTGTTGCTCCACTGAAGCCATAATACGTTTGGTGTCTCTCAAAGAGTTCACTAAAATACCGAGTAAAATAAGTGCGCATGTACCAAAAGAAAGCCAGACATAAAATCCATAACCTCCCATTGCAATAAAATCAGAAAAAGAGTCAAACTGCATAATTACCCCTTATTTAACAACGAGCGAACCCACGGTCGGTGCTTTTCTCGTTGCAAAATTTCATTTTTAAGACGAATTAAAGTCACTGTTCCAACAAAAGCAGCAAAGGCTAAAATATTAACCATAAGAGGCCAAAACATACTTGGATCTATTGCTTTTGTATCTAGCTTTGTAATGCTTGCACCTTGGTGTAACGTATTCCACCACTCAACAGAGTAATGAATAATAGGTAAATTAATTACGCCAACAATTGCTAAAATAGAAGCCGCACGCCCTGCTGACTTCTTATCTTCAAATGCATGGTAAAGCGAAAGCACGCCAAGATATAAAAATAATAAAATAAGCTCAGACGTTAAACGTGCATCCCATACCCACCAAGCACCCCACATAGGTTTACCCCATGCAGCGCCAGTAATAAGCGCTATAGCTGTAATACAAGCACCAACAGGCGCAATAGCAATAACGGCAAGTTCGGCATTTCGTAGCTGCCATACAAGTGCAACGATAGCGGCAATCGCCATTGAAGAGTAAGCGCCCATAGATAAAATGGCAGAAGGCACATGAATAAAAATGATACGGTAGCTATCTTTTTGTTGGTAATCGGCAGGTGCAAAACCAAGCCCCCATACCCATCCAACAATCATACTAACTACGGTAACTACGGCAAAATATGGCAGTAACGTATTGCATAACTGGTACGCACGCTCTGCTTTAGCATAGGGATGTAACCACTTCCACATTAACTTACACTCACTTTTAAAGCTGACGATATGGCAATTGGTGCGCTAATAATAGCAATAAGTAACATTGCACCAAGGATGGCAAGCTGCCCACTATAATCCAGTGACATTGTACTGGTATCGATAGCCGACGTTGCAAAAATCAAAACAGGAATATACAAAGGCAGTACGAGTAAACTCATCAAAATACCCCCTTTTTGTAATCCTACAGTAAGCCCTGCGCCTATTGCGCCAATAAAGCTCAATAGTGGAGTGCCTAATAATAATGTTAAAACAGTCGCTGTTAACGCCGTACTTTCTAGGTTTAACAACAATGCAAATAGCGGGGTCATTAATACAAGCGGTAAACCTGTTACCACCCAATGAGCAGCCACTTTAGCAAGTACGGTTAGCGATAATGGATAAGAGGATGCAATTAACTGCTCCAACGAGCCATCGTTAAAATCATCCCTAAACAACTTATCTAAGCCCAACATGGTAGAGAGTAATGCGGCAACCCAAATAATACCTGGCGCCATTCTCGCAAGTAGACCGGGCTCAGGCCCTATTGCTAACGGAAATAATGAAATTACAATTAAGAAGAATAAAATAGGATTTACAATTTCGGCGCGCTGGCGAAACGCAAGTTTTACATCTTTGGTAAATACCGCACTAAATAGCAACCAATAAGAGTGTTGACGAGTCATTAGTGGCGATACTCCAGTGTAACCGTTTGTAAGTTACTAAAGTGGGTCGTTAAGTCTTGGTGAGTCGTTAATAAAATAGCACCACCGCTTTGTAAGTGTTCAGTAAATCGCTGCTGTAAAAAGGCGACACCGCTTTTATCAAGCGCGGTAAATGGCTCATCAAGTACCCATAATTTAGCATCACTTAACCAAAGCCTAACAAGCGCTACACGTCTTTGTTGTCCAGCAGATAACATTCTAACGGGTACATCTTCGAGTCCAACAAGGCCAAGTTGCGCTAAAATAGGATATAAATCAGGCTCATTTATGTAGCCATTAATTTGTAACCAGTGGCGAACATTTTCAACTGCACTAAGCTGAGTACTTACACCTGTTTTATGCCCTATAAAAAGCAGCTCTCTGGCATACTCTTCATAGTACTTAGATATAGGTTGATCTTGGAACAGAACAGACCCTTCATCAGGCACAGAAAAGCCAGCAATAATACGCAATAGCGATGTTTTACCAGCCCCATTAGGACCCGCTAATTGCATGATTTGACCGCTATTAAGGCTAAAATTAAGATCCGCAAACAAACAACGATCTTGCTTGATGCAGGTGACGGACTTAATGTGTAACAAGATGACGATTCTCTCTGCCAAAAATTAGGCGTTAGTCTACCATAATGATAGGGTAATACGAATATTGCTTTATAATCGATTAACAAAAACTTGATTTAAAATAATGAATACACCAACGCAAATAACATTATCTAACTCATTGGTCATCAATCAATCTGCTCACAGCCAGACCAATGAGTTACCACAGTTACCTAGTGAGGTACTTGCGGCTAAAAACATCCAATTTTCGAAAGACTCGATCACGCTTGATGTATTTATTGATAAGCATTGGCAAACATTAAGGCTTGGCACTACAAGCGCACCACAAAACCTGCAAAAAATAGTCAGTGCTAACATACAAATCAGCCCTGATGGTAAGCAGCTCAACATCTCGCCAAACAGTACAACCCTTACTTTAAATCAGCCGGTACAATTGCAGCGCTTGTTAAATTATGTAAGCACGGGCACTGAGGTTCAAAGCCAACCAATGGATGTTCAAGTTGCTGTATCCCCGTCTCCCAAGTTAGTTATTGATAAACTCAACGCAAGTATTGCCATAAATAAAGACGTAGCCCAGTTACTTACAACTGAACAGCCTTTAAAAGTAGTTGTTAGTACGACTAATAAAGGCGCACAGATTAATGTTATTAACCGCTTTGCTGATACGGTTCACTCGCAACCACTTAGCCAAACTAAACTTACTAATTTACTCGCGGCCTTATTACCCAGTGCGCAGCTTCAAGTAACACCAAAACTGGCTATTTTAACTCATCCTCAAAAGTCAGGTTCATTTACAACACCTATTACTAATCAACAACTTGCCGAGCTACCTAATACACCTATTAAAGTAAATTTAGTGAACCAGGCAGATAAATTATTTATTAAAACCGATACAAATAATATAAAAGTAACGCTTAACAACTCATTCTCAAAACCATTTAACGAGTTACTTTTAGCGCAAAAAAGCAATGCACCTGAAGTAGCCGTTTCTGCGAGTAATATTAAAGTAAATCCATTATTGCCCCTAAATAGCCCAATAAAATCGTGGCTACAAAATAGTTTTAGTGATTTAAAAACGCGAATTAATGATGCGGTTAAATATTTTGAAAATAAGCCTTTTGCTACAATAAGTAAATCTGAGTTAACGCAGCTATCAACTTCGCCCACGCAACAAAAAACGTCTTTAGCTATACAACTGAGTGAATCACCGCTAAATAGAGTTAACATTACTCAAAGTGTGAGTACTGCGTTAAATAACAATACGAGCAATATTTTGCCAGAGCACTTTTCAAGGCTCCCGCCGATTGTACAATTAACGCAACTAGTAAAAGGAAGTGTTAGTGTTTGGCAAACACCTGCAAACACAGCAACAACCTACACGCCAATAACAAATAATACTACCCCAGGTGAAGTGGCGAGCGCTAAGCCAAGTGATTTAAAAGCAAGCCAATTAAAACCCCTCATTACTAGTGAAAACAGTAAACCGAACGCCTTGGTTAACCCTACCAATGAAGTAGTCACTAAGGGACTTACCACCTCCTCAGCACAGCTTGCAATAAACGATAATAATCAAAACAACACAAGCACAGTGAACACTAAAAGCATTACCTTGTTAACTGAGCCGTTATCTAATGCGCCCTCTCGTAGTCAAATGCTACAACCAATAGAAGCAAAACTATTAAGTACATTATTAAAGCTTCCTGATGCCACAACCCCTACAGATAGGCTGGCTTACAATAAACAACTTTTAAGCAGTCAAATTACTGATATTACAAATAAGGCAACAAAAGACACCCCTGATTTAACTCGCTTAATTAATCAAGCATTTAACCGTATGGTTTCAAGTAATAACATAAACCCTGCAACCATACAGCGTGAGATACTTGCTACTTTACAGCCCACTCAACTAGCGGGTGATATGCTGCAAAGTAGTTTCACTAAAGGGCTTGAACAGGTGGCTGTGAGTATTTTAGCTGCGCCTCTCATTAGCCAATCAGTAACGCCTATCAGTTTTAATAATCAAACTGGCTTAGATGCTCTCTTACAAGTACTTATACCTACTTTTAAAATGGGTAACACGGGAGCAAAAATACTTGAACAGCTTCAACAAGCTCAAGTACAAGCTTTGGCCAGCGAAATCATACACGTTAAAAACACACTTACCCAAGTAAGTGTCTCAACACCAAATCAACAGCCAGACACAAACCCGCTTGCACAATTTTTATTACCGATGAGATTACCTCCAGAAGCAGCCCAAACAGAAATAACACTTGGACAGTATAAAAAGCCAATCGCCGGTAAATTAGAAGATAAAAATGTATGGTTTGTCAGATTAAACTTTGATTATGCACAACTTGGGCAGCTACAAATTACTGCAGAGTTAATGGATAAAGCACTCGATTGCCAGCTATTAGCCTCGAGCCAAGGAGTAAGTGCAATTGCTCACCCTCACTTAGATAATTTAAGATCAAAACTAGCTAAACATGGCTTACAAGTTGGCGAACTCAACTTAAAGAGAGGCGATGCCAACAATCAGGCATTCTATAAATCTCACGCAATTATTAATATTAAGGTTTAGCTATGAGTGATACACCTATTAATAAGTCAGCCATTGGGCTTTTGTACGAAGCTGGTAACACACCCACTGTAAGTGTTAAGGGGTTTGGTGAATTAGCTGATGAAATAATAGCAGCGGCTAAACTAAAAGGAATTATGATCCACGAAGATGCAGCACTTGCTAAAACGTTGTCGCATTTAGAGTTAGGAGAAGAAATTCCTAAAGAGCTTTATTATGTTATTGCAGAGCTTATTGCGTTTTCGTATGTATTAAGAGGTCAATTTCCGCCAGGTTGGCAGGATTTTCAAGGTAAGTTAAATATTAAGGCTTGAGCCAGTTTATCCGCACATAAAAAAAGGCGCTAAGCACCTTTTTGTTTATGTAATGAAAATAGTAATTCGGCTTCTGCTCGTGGTAGTTCGCACTCGCGTATTACTTCATCAAGGTCTGCACCTAACTCAACCATTTTTACAGCACGAGAGTAAATTTTAGCATCAGGGTCATCGTATTTTTGCGCCGCTTGCTGTTGCATTAAATCTTGGTTTTGTTGTTCAACTTCAAGCACTCGCTTACCAATACTTAAGAGCCCGGTTCTAATCTCCGAAATTTCACTGCGCAAAATATGAGTCTGCTCAGAGCTATCTTTAAGCTGCTGCGATACAGCATTAATTTCATTCGCGTGTTTATTTTTTAATGCAATAATTAACGCCAGCGATATAAGTCCTACCGCTAACGCTGATATAGCTATACTAAGTAACACCATAATTTATTTGGTAAAGCTTATATATCGCTTAACTCATCCCATTCGTCATCACTGAGTAACTTATTTAAATCAACCAAAATCAGTAATTCATTATCGCGGTTACAAACACCTTGAATAAACTTAGCGCTTTCTTCAGTACCAACATTTGGCGCACTGTCGATTTCAGAGCTGCGCAAGTAAACCACTTCCGATACGCTGTCGGCTAAAATACCAATAACTTGCTCTTCTGCTTCAATAATTAAGATGCGAGAGTTGTCAGTTGCATCAGCAGCTAGCAAACCAAAACGTGCACGAGTATCAATAACGGTAACAACGTTGCCGCGTAAGTTAATAATACCAATCACATATGAAGGTGCACCTGGTACAGGAGCTATCTCTGTATAACGAAGTATTTCTTGTACTTGCATTACATTTACGCCGTAAGTTTCTTCCTCTAGCTTAAACGTAACCCACTGTAAAATTTCATCGTTATTATCTGCGTTTTTATTTGCTGACAGTAATTTATCTTGATTCATGCTATTACCCCGTAATGGTCATTACTACTGACGGCTATCTAAGCCTTTCTCTAATAATATATTTAAATTATCTACGTCTATCAAAGCACACATTTTTTCTTTTATAACGCCAGCAAGCCATGGGCGCTTGCTTTTATTTGTACGCCATTTTACATCTTCTTTACTCAATGTAATGTTATTTATCAACTTTTCAGCTAATAAACCCCACTGGCTATCACCTAGTGTAATCAAATATTGATAATCTAAAGATGCCTCTAATTTATCATCATATTTTTCTGGCATAACCCAACGCGCAGTATCAACAACATTAAGCTTTTCTTCTCTGTTGAGCATAACGCCTTTAAACCATTTCGGCTTACCAAACAAATGATTTACTTCACCTAATTGATGTATTCCACCAAGTGCTTTTAATGGCACAGCCAAGGTCAAGCCAGCAACTTCAAAAAACAATGCCTGAAATTCACCATCAAAATAGTCTGATTGGCTAGTAGTTACAATCTCCAGCTCTGGCTTTTCTATAGTAGTAATTGCAGGTGCTATTACTTCCTCGTCAACCACTTCATTAACTTTTTCAGTTTCAAACGCTGGCTCAGCTATTGGCTCAATTTCAACATTGAGCAAGTCATTATCAAATGTACTCTCTGCTGCTTTTAATTGTTCTTTAGGTTTTGAATGAATATGCTGTTGTGAATCATCTGGGATTTGCTCAAGTAATTTTGCAACTGGCTCAAGGTTATCTACAGGCTCATCTTCACATAACAAAGCCCCGAGGTATTGTTTCATTACTTTTTCATTAGCAAACAATTGCTTACTCATTCATTAACCTTGTTCAATTAAATATTCTAGCAGTGCTTTATATGCGTATACACCGCGCGAGCGAGGACAATACTCTACAGGTACTTTTTGTGCAAAGCTTGCATCTCTAAATTTGGTATCCACCGGTATCACACCTGGCCAAACTTTATCACCATATGTACTTTGCAATGTTTTGTATGCTTCTAACGATGCTTTAGTACGTTTGTCGTACATGGTAGGAATTATAGTATATTGATAATCTTTTGCTTGAGAGGATTGCATCAAATCCATAGTACGCATCATTCTATCAAGCCCTTTGAGTGCTAAAAACTCCGTTTGCACTGGCACTAAAATTCGCTCACTTGCTGCAAGCGCATTGACCATTAACACCCCTAAAACTGGAGGGCAATCTAAAATGGCATAATCATAATGTTCGCTAATTTTTGCAAGCGCTTTTTTTAGTATTAACCCCATCCCTGTTTTATTACCCATACTTCGGTCAAGTGTAGCTATTGCCATAGTCGCAGGTAAAATATCCAGGTTTTGAAGTGTTGATGGACACAAAGCTTGGAGTATCTCTTCACTTTGCATACTTGTACCACGGGCAAAAATATCGTACACACTGACTTCTAAATCCTCTGAGTCAATGCCAAAGTAATAAGTGAGTGACGCATGAGGGTCTGTATCTATAAGCAACACACGTTTACCTTGTAATGCCAAAATACCGGCAAGGCTCACTGCGGTTGTTGTTTTACCAACCCCTCCTTTTTGATTAGCGACAGTCCAAATCTTCACATTACATCCTAATTACTGTTCATTGCGCGTTGTTATGCGAATACCACCATGAGGCAAACGAATTATTTTTATTGTATCGTCATCTGAAGGAAGTTCAATTTCAGGTTCAATCACTGCAGGCTCATCAGCTTGCCCGTCACTTTTAACCTCTTGTTTTGGCGGTAATCCATACTTAGAAAGTGCGATAACAACTTTACGATTTTCTGCGCGCCCTTGCTCTGTATCGTTACTTGCAAAAGGTGAATATTGACCATAACCTTCTATCGCCATTCTAGCTGAATTAATGCCTAATGCTTCCAGCTCTACTAATATTGACGTGGCTCTAGCTACCGACAGTTCCCAATTTGAGCGAAATATTTCATTGCGAATACTTTCATCATCAGTATAACCTCGTACTCTTACATAGTTATCTACTGGTGCAATAATATCTTTAACAATCTTGACGACCTGTTTTGCTCGAGAGTGTGCAACTGAACTACCACTTGAAAATAACATACCTGAGCTTAGCTCTATAATCAGCCAATCTTGGTTAAGCTCTAAACTGGCTTCTCCATCACGGATTTCATCAATAAGCGCTGACTGTAATTTAATTAATAAACTATCAAGAGGTTTGCCTAAATACTTTTGCTGGATGTTGCTTGTATCACTTTGGCCGTCGAGTAGCTCAGGACCTTGCTCTTCTTTTAATATACTTTCGCCATAAAGGACTTCTTGTTCAGGTGTCACTCTATCTGTCAATATTCCATTACCGTTGACACCTTCACCTTGCTGGGAGTATTGGCGAGCTGACTTATCAAAAACCTGTTCAAGGGAATCTGACAATATTTGGAATTGTTCTTCTTTATTAATCGCTATCGCATACAGAACCACAAAAAAAGCAAACATAATAGTCATGTAATCGGCATACGATACAAGCCAACGTTCGGTATGTTGACTTTTAGCAGCAGAGTGACGAAGTCGTCGGCGTAACATGTTATTCGTCCACTAAATTAGGGCGCTCTACACGATAGGCTTCAAGCTTTAATTCTATATTTACTGGGCTTTCACCTATGCTTATTGCAATAACGCCTTCAGCAAGCATTTCATGGTAAAGCATTTTTTGCTCTACACGCTGTTTTAACTTATTTGCCATAGGTAAAAACAATAAATTAGCTAAACCAACACCATAAATGGTCGCAATAAATGCCGTTGCAACGCCGGCGCCAAGCATTTGTGGATCGGTAATAAACGACATTGCCTGTATTAAGCCAAGCACCGCACCTAAAATACCAATGGTAGGGCTGTAACCCCCCATTGCTTCATAAACACGCGCGGCTTCAAGCAAACGATCGCGCTCTAGCAGTAAATCAATTTCAAGCGTGTCACGTAGTTTTTGCTCTGAGCAGCCATCGACAAGTAAGCTTAAACCTTTTGCTGCATACGCATCTGGGTGAGCTAAGGCTTCATTCTCAAGCGCTAAGTAACCTTCTTGACGTGCTTTATGAGACCATCGTTTAACTTGCTCTATTGCGTCTTCAATATCGTATTGTGGTGCAACAAAAACCCACGAGCTCATATTTAGCATTTTTTTGAATGTGCTAGCAGAGGTTTGCAACATAACAGCGCCAAGCGTGCCACCAAGTACAATAATAAGCGCAGGGCCATTAAATAAAGCTGAAACAACACCGCCTTCTAAAGAATAACCTAAACCTATTGCACTAAGTGCTACCAATAGTCCAAATATTGAGAGTTTATCCACAACCTACCTCTCTCATTATACGTGCTGCAACATCGCTCAATGCTAAGCTTTCACTTGAAAGCCCCGCATTAGCAATTGCTTGGGGCATTCCATAAACGACACAGCTTTTCTCATCCTGTGCCCAAATAGTTGCCCCCGTTTGTTTTAACATTCTTGCACCATCACGACCATCAGCGCCCATACCTGTTAAAACAATAGCAAGTACATCACCTTGGTACGTTTTAGCTGCACTAGCAAACGTTACATCTACGCTTGGTTTATAACTTATTCTCTCGCTATGATCTTCAAATACGCGCAGCGTTCTATTTGCTCCACGCCCCTCTACCATCATCTGCTGCCCGCCAGGCGCTAAATAAGCAGTTCCTGGTTGTAAGCGATCGCCTTGTTGTGCTTCTTTCACTTTTATTTGGCACAAACCGTTTAAGCGCGCTGCAAACGCAGGTGTAAATGCAGCGGGCATGTGCTGAATAAGTAAAATAGGGAGAGAAAAACTAGCAGGCAATTGAGTCAATATAGTTTGCAGAGCAACAGGACCACCTGTAGAAGTACCAATAGCTAAAAGTTGATATTGTTTTCCACTTGCTCGCATTGAGGCAACATTTGAACTTGTCGATGCAACAGGCGCAGCTCTTTGAAAGCTTCTATCAGGCTGCTTGATTTGAGTTGTTGATGTGCTTGTTCTTTGCGAAAGTGAACTTGTTGGTTTTGTTGAAATGACTGGTTTAGCTGGTGTTGCCGCTCTAAATGTTCGCGGTAAACGTCTTCGTCCTATATCTTTTACTTTACTTTGCAAAAGCTTAATTGCATCTTCATTATTGCGTGCAATATCTTCAAATTTTTTCGGTAAAAAATCCATTGCGCCAGCATCTAACGCATCAAACGTTGCTGTTGCACCATCACGTGTAAGTGATGAAAACATTAAGATAGGAGTTGGGTTACTCGCCATTATCTCTTTAACTGCGCTAATACCATCAAGCACAGGCATTTCGACATCCATGGTGATCATGTCAGGACGCAATTGAGCTGCTTTCTCAACAGCCTCTCTGCCATTAACAGCAAAGCCTATAACTTGTATATCGCTATCTTGCTCAAGGATTTCGCTTACTCTACGGCGAAAAAAGCTTGAATCATCAACAACTAAAACTTTAACGGCCATTTAGCTCTCTTATTAAATTTATGCGTAGGTATATATTAAATATATACCTACTTTATTATTAGCCTGCGTAATGTTTTAACATGTTTGGAACGTCTAAAATCAGTGCAATGCCGCCATCTGAAGTTATTGTAGCGCCTGCCATACCTGGCGTTCCTTGAAGTAACGCATCAAGCGGCTTAATCACTACTTCTTCTTGGCCAATTAATGAGTCAACAACAAAACCAATTTGTTGCGTACCAATTTGTACAATAACGACGTGACCTTTAGATTTTCGCTGAGAACGATCTGAGTCTTTTACTAACCAATGCTCAAGGTAAAATAACGGTATCGCCTTTTTACGCACAATAATTGTTAATTGCCCATCAACTACATTCGTCTTCGTTAAATCTAAATTGAATATCTCACTAACACCAGCCAGTGGTAACGCAAATGTTTGTGCGCCAACAACGACCATTAATGTCGGTAATATAGCCAAGGTAAGTGGTACTTTTATTTCTAAAATAGTACCGACACCAAGTTCAGACTGAATGCTTACTGAGCCATTAAGTTGCGTGATCTTAGTTTTAACTACGTCCATTCCTACACCACGGCCTGAAATATCAGATATTTCTTCTTTTGTAGAAAAGCCAGGTGCAAAAATCAGGTTATATGCTTCGGTGTCAGAAAGTCGACTTGCTTGGTCATGATCGAGTACGCCTTTACTAATTGCAATTTTTTTCAGTTTTTCAGCATCCATACCTGCACCATCATCTTTGATGGTTAGCAAAATATGGTCGCCCTCTTGAGACGCTGATAAAGTAACATTACCTGTTCTAGACTTACCTGCAGCTTCACGGACAGCGGGCATTTCAATACCATGGTCAACTGAGTTTCTAACTAAATGCACAAGCGGATCGGCAAGTGCTTCAACTAAGTTTTTATCTAGATCGGTTTCTTCACCAATAAGCTTTAAATCAATATCTTTATTTAAGCTACGTGCTAAGTCGCGTACAACGCGAGGGAAGCGACCAAATACTTTCTTAATTGGTTGCATTCGCGTTTGCATAACCGCACCTTGAATATCCGCAGTCACCACATCTAAGTTAGAGATTGCTTTACCCATCGCTTCACTGTCTGAGTTAGTCGCTAAACTAACCAAACGATTTCGTACAAGAACTAACTCACCAACCATATTCATAATTTGATCGAGTCGTTTTGTATCTACGCGAACAGTGGTCTCTGCTGCTGGTGGCGCTGATTTTTTTGGAGCTGCTGGTGGTACTTTAGCTACTGGCTTCTCTGGCGCTTTTTCAACTGGTTTTGGAGTAGGAGCTTTAGCTGGCTCAGCTTTTTTTACTGGTTCACTCACTTGTTTAGCTGGCGGTGAAACAGGTTCAGGTTGTTTTGCAGCTGGCGCACTTTCTATCGATTTAGGAGCAGTGCCTTTACCATGAAGTTCATCAAGAAGCGCTTCAAATTCGTCATCACTAATTTCATCATCTGATGAATTAACTGTATTTACAGCTGGTATAGCAGATTCTACAGGTGTTTTATTGGCATCATTTTGTTCAGGTTTGCTCGTAACTTCACCAAAACTGCCAACACCATGTAACTCGTCTAATAAGCTGTCAAATTCATCATCAGTAATATCACCACTAAAATCACTACTACTTGCTACTGGTTTTTCAACTGCAGGACCTTGTCCTTTACCGTGCAGCTCATCAAGTAAGCTTTCAAATTCGTCTTCAGTGATTTCATCTATTTCAGCATCGCTAACCGAAGGCGCTCCGCTAAATAGTTCATCAAATGCAAACGGATCTTCATCATCAGCTACCGGTGTATCCACCACTTCATTATGAGGTTGTTCAACCTCTGTTTGTGAAGAGGCTTCAGTGGCTTCGGCTTCTGTTGGAGGTAGACCTAAGATATGAAGAGTATGAAGTAATTCAGGATCTGCAGGTTCAGGCTTGTCTCTGTTTTGGATAGTCGCAAACATCTCATTAATGGTGTCTAGTGCTTGTAAAATAACATCCATTAACTCTGAGTTGACTGTTCGCACGCCTTGACGTAGTAAATCAAATACGTTTTCAGCACCGTGACAAGCATCAACAAGTTCTGTCATAGCTAAAAAGCCTGCACCACCTTTTACAGTGTGAAAACCTCTAAATATAGCGTTTAGTAACTCGGTATCTTCTGGATTATTTTCCAGCTCAACTAACTGTTCAGATAAAAGCTCTAGGATTTCTCCAGCCTCTACAAGAAAGTCTTGTAAAATATCTTCATCGACTTCAAACATGCAGTTACTCTCCTCTTAGAAGCCCAAACTTGATAAAAGATCATCAACTTCATCTTGATCAGATACAACATCATTACGCGATTCTTTATCAATAATAGGGCCTTCAGGACCTGCTAAAGTTTGTGTGGCAACTGGTTCTTTTATTTTTTGTTGTTCTACTTTATTCGCGGTGCTGTTAGTGTCGTCTTGTTCAGCAAACGCAGTTAAAAGATGAAGTAAACTTTCTTCTACTTCCCTAACAAGTTCGATAACACGGCGAATAACTTGACCTGTTAAGTCTTGATAGTCTTGAGCCATTAGTACATTTGTCATTAAGCTTTGAAGCTCATCAGTCTTATGATGAGAGTTGTTCATAAACTTATCGATGCTATGGCAAAGTTGCTTAAACTCACCAAGCTCAATCTCGCGGCTCATTAAACGATCCCATGTCGGTTTGATATGAGATATTTCGTCCGCTAACTGTTGAGCTATAGGTAAACTGGCCTCCACTGCATCCATTGTTTTATTAGCCGCATTTTCTGTCATTTCTATAACATAATTAAGCCGCTTTTTAGCATCTGGAATCGCATCTGTCGTTATATCAGTTAAGCGAGTATCAAGCTCAAAACTTTTAAGGGCTTCGTGCAGTTGACGAGTCAACTTTCCAACTTCAGCAAATAATTCAGACTGCTCTTTAGATGCAGCCTCTAAAATCAACTGATTTGCTTTGTCTTGCTCATCATTTTCTAAAAAAACAACGAGCTGACGAGCTTGTTCTAACGTTATTTGAGGCGCAGCTGGTGCTGGCATAAGCCTCTCCCCCATCATTAGCCTAAGCGTTCAAATACTTTTTCTAATTTAGTTTTTAATGTTCCAGCCGTAAATGGCTTAACAATATAACCATTAACACCAGCTTGCGCTGCAGCTATTATTTGTTCTTTTTTAGCCTCTGCCGTTACCATTAATACAGGGATATGTTTTAACTTATCGTCTGCACGTATTGCTCTTAAAAGATCAATACCCTGCATTCCAGGCATATTCCAATCCGTAACTACAA
This sequence comes from Pseudoalteromonas sp. SR43-3, assembly GCF_014163875.1. Classification (NCBI taxonomy): domain Bacteria; kingdom Pseudomonadati; phylum Pseudomonadota; class Gammaproteobacteria; order Alteromonadales; family Pseudoalteromonadaceae; genus Pseudoalteromonas; species Pseudoalteromonas sp. SR43-3. The sequence goes on from NZ_JACJEC010000005.1 coordinate 220,207, forward strand.
AATCAAACACTTGATTTTGCAACATAGGCAAAGCTGTAGACCCATCATCAGCTTCTTGAACGTTAGTGAAACCTAAGTCACGTAACAGGTTTTTTATAATGCGTCTCATTGTTGAAAAATCATCAACTACAAGAATTTTCATGTTTTTATCCAAAACATCCCCCAGTGAGGTATTAACCTTTGTTTACTTACTACTAATTTATCCAGTCATTGATTTTAGCTTTAAGCTTAATCATCGCCTGACCATGTATCTGACTTACACGCGATTCACTTACATCGAGTATATGTCCTATTTCTTTTAAATTCATTTCATCGTTATAGTACAAAGAAAGCACCATTGCATCACGCTCTGGTAATGACTTAATTGCACTTAGCAAAGACTCATTAAACCTATCATTTTTAACATTATTAAAAGGTTTATCTTGTGCTAAATCTTGGCCTACGGGAGTAATAACATCCTCATCTACACCAAGGTCTTCAATACCTAATATTTTACTCGTATTCGCATCATTTAAAATATGATGGTACTCATTGAGCGAAATTTCAAGTTTTTCAGCAACTTCTATATCCGTTGGTTCGCGGTTCAGACTACTTTCGAGCTCAGTAATTGCTTCTGCAACTTGCCTGTTTTTACGGTGAACTGAACGAGGAGCCCAATCACCACGGCGCATTTCATCAAGCATAGCACCGCGAATACGAATACCGGCAAAAGTTTCAAAGCTTGCGCCTTTTGTTGCATCAAAGTTTTTGGAAGCTTCTATTAAACCTATCATTCCTGATTGAATTAAGTCATCAAGTTGAACGCTAGGTGGTAATCGAGCAATTAGATGACATGCCACTTTTTTAACAAGTGATGCATGCTTCTCAACAATCACATTTAAATTTTGTGTTGATTGATATCCCATAGCTCTATTCACCAGTGTTGTCATAATTAACCGTTTACTAGTTTCTCAATGAAAAACTCTAAATGCCCAGATGGTTGGTTGGGTATTGGCCATTTAACTGCTTTTGTTGCCAGCGTTTTAAACGCAAGAGCGGCTGGCGAATTTGGAAAGAGCTCTACTATTACTTTTTGACGACGTGTTGCTTTGCGCATATTTTCATCATAAGGAACCGTTGCTACTAGCTCCATTGATACATCTAAAAAGCGGTCGGTAACTTTAGATAGCTTTGCAAACAATTCAGTGCCTTCACGCATACTGCGCACCATATTGGCAACAATTTTAAATTTATAAACGCCGTGCTCACGACTTAATACTTTAATAAGTGCGTAAGCGTCGGTGATTGATGTCGGCTCATCGCATACAACAACCATTACATCTTGCGCTGCACGCGAGAAGCTCAGTACCATGTCTGAAATACCAGCAGCTGTATCTACAATTAAAATATCAAATTCGGTATTCAATTCGCTAAACGCACGAATTAGCCCAGCATGCTCAGATGGTGATAATTCAACCATACTTTGCGAACCCGATGTAGCGGGTACAATTTTAATTCCTGCAGGGCCTTCAACTAAAATTTCATCAAGCTCACATTCACCAGACAAGACATGTGACAAGTTACGCTCTACACGTAAACCAAGCATCACATCACAGTTTGCTAAACCCAAGTCAGCATCTAGCACTAATACTCGATTACCTTGCTGCCCAAGTGCAATAGCTGTATTTAGAGAAACATTTGTTTTCCCTACTCCACCTTTACCACCGGTTACAGCGATAACTTTTACGCCGTTGTTATTGTTTTGACTCATTTTGCGCAGGCCGCTTGCTTGATCTAATACTGTGTTAATCATACATCCCTACTGTGCTTGGCGCCACTGCTTGGTGCCTTGAATGTTGTTCTTTTGTTCTTTTTAAATATAATTGCTCAGCCTTTTTAACTAGTTTCTCAGCATTTGCAACACGAATATCCTCTGGTACTCGTTGACCATTAGTAAGATACCCTATTGGAAGGCGATTTTGAATCGCAATACTAATAATCTCACCCAAACTTAATGATTCGTCTAACTTAGTGAAAATACAGCCACTTAACTGTACTTTTTTAAAGTGACGTACAGTTTCTTGCAATACATTAATTTGTGCTGTCGCGCTAAGTACTAAGTAGCTGCGAATATCTACACGTTGGTTACGCATTAACGTGTTTAATTGCTCAGTTAAACGTAAATCTCGCTGGCTCATACCTGCTGTGTCAATTAATACTAGACGTTTATTTCGTAAATGATATAAAACTTCAGCTAATTCATTAGCATCTTTAACTTGCTTAACACCACAACCAATAATACGACCATATGTTGCAAGTTGTTCATAAGCACCAATTCTGTATGTATCAGTGGTTATTAATGCCACTTTATCGGCACCATATTTTTGTGCGCCTAGAGCTGCAAGCTTAGCAACAGTCGTTGTTTTACCCACACCTGTTGGACCCACTAACGCATATACACCACCTTGGCGAAGTATTTCATTATTGGTTGTTTGCATTTGATCTTCAACCATAGTTAACAATGCTTTCCAACCTTGCTTACGAGACACATCATCAGGTACAAAACATGCCATTTGCTGTGCTACTTCTTTATCGATACCCATACCGACTAAACGGTCAACCATACAAGCGCGTGTTGGATCGCGACGCGCCATATCTTGTTGCATCAAGCCTGATACTTGGTGCTCAAGTAATTGACGAATTGCGTTCATTTCTTCACGCATTGTTGTCATTTCTTCGCTTTCATTATTAGGTGCTTGTTGGCGAGTGGTTACTGGGCTATCTAAATCATCAAAGTCGCGGTCTAAATCATCAAAACCTAAGCTATCCGCTTGAGTTTGTGGACGAACTGGCGCAGCAGCTTCAGGAGCAAACATATTTTTAGTACGCTGCCCCATATTAGGTTCTTGATAGTTATCAGTAGTATCAATACCCGATTGTGAAAACATTGATGCAAGCTCAGGAGAACGAGGACGCGGTGATTGACGCTCTAATAATGCTTGTAGGCTGTCAGCAACTTTTGCTTGAGGCTCAGGCTTGGCACGCTGTGGCTCTGGTTTTACAAAATTATGCATGCTTTGTTGTGGCGCCTGAGTACGCGGCTCTGCAGGGCGTTGCGGTTGCGCTGCTACTTTAGGGGCTGCTTTGTCATAATCAACTGCCGCTACAATTTCTACACCGTTAGCCAGTTTTTTATTTGACATAATAACCGCATCAACACCTAACTCATCTTTAACTTCTTTAAGTGCTGTGCGCATATCTTTAGCAAAAAAACGTTTAATTTTCATGATTCAACCCCTGTTAAAATCTTATTGTTGGCCTACCGAGCTTACAATTTTGATCTGTCTTTCGTCTGGTACCTCTTGATAAGACATCACTCTCAATCCTGGAATGGTGTACTTAACAAAACGAGATAACACAGTGCGTAACATTCCTGACGTTAGCAATATAGAAGGTTCGCCGGCCATTTCTTGATTTTGATGCGCTTGTGTCAATGACACTTGAAGTCGCTCTGCAAGTCCTGGCTCAATACCGGCACCTTCATCGCCTGCATTTTGTAATGACTGATGCAACATCTGTTCCAACTCAGGCGCCAAGGTTATGACAGGGATTTCTGATGACATTCCCACCGCATCTTGAACAATTAATCTACGCAGTGATATACGCACTGCAGCCGTTAATACATCAGGGTCTTGACTACGTGGGCCATACTCAACAAGGGTTTGAACAATTGAGCGCATATCGCGAATAGCCACGCCTTCATTTAATAAATTTTGTAGTACTTTTACAATAGCAGTTAATGGCAATACATCAGGTACTAGTCCTTCCACTAAGCGAGGATGGCTTTTAGCAAGCATATCAAGTAGGTTTTGAACTTCTTCATGCCCTAGTAATAACGCTGCACTGTTAGTTAATAACTGGCTAATATGAGTGGCAACTACCGTGGCTGAATCTACAACGGTATAACCTAGTGATTGTGCTTCATCTTTTTGATCTGGCTTGATCCATACGGCATCAAGGCCAAACGCAGGATCTTTTGTTTCAACCCCTTTAATTGGACCAAATACTTGTCCTGGGTTAATCGCTAGCTCGTCGCCATGCTTAAGCTCGCTTTCACCGGTTGAAACCCCCATTAGTGTTATTCTGTAAGCGTTAGGGTCAAGCTCTAAGTTGTCGCGTATATGTACCGGCGGCACTAAAAAACCAAGCTCTTGAGAAAGCTTTTTACGTACACCCTTAATACGATTAAGTAACTCACCACCTTGTGATTGGTCCACTAACGGAATTAATCTATAACCGACTTCTAAGCCAATTACATCAACCTGCTGAACGTCATCCCAGCCTAGTTCTTTTTGTTCTTGTTTATTAGCAACACCCGTTGCAACGCTTCCGCCATTAGCGGCCTCTTCAGCTTCTGCCGCAGCAGCTTTTAATTTACTTTGCTGTGTGTAGTAAGCTAAGTAACCCAGTAACGCACCTAAACTTAAAAAAGCAATATGCGGCATACCAGGCACTAAGCCCATGATGATCAAAATACCAGATGCAATAAAGAGTGACTTTTCGTTGCCTAGTTGTTTCTTAAATTGGTCCCCCATATTGAGCGACTCATTTTGGCGTGTTACAACAATCGCGGTACCAATTGAAAGCAGTAAAGAAGGGAGTTGAGCAACTAAGCCATCGCCAATGGTAAGTAATGTATATACTTCCATTGCATTGCCAAAACTCAAATTGTGCTGGATCATACCGACAAATAAACCACCAACAATATTGATGATTAGTATAACAATACCTGCAATCGCATCACCTTTTACAAATTTACTCGCACCATCCATTGAGCCGTAAAAATCAGCTTCGCGAGTTACTTCCTCGCGGCGGTCACGCGCTTGTTCTGCGCTGATAAAGCCTGCGTTCAAATCGGCGTCAATTGCCATTTGTTTACCCGGCATTGCATCAAGGGTGAAACGCGCAGATACCTCAGAAATACGACCAGCACCTTTAGTAATTACTACAAAGTTAATAATGATCAGGATTAAAAACACAACCAAACCAACAGCGTAGTTACCACCAATAACAACTGAGCCAAACGCTTCAATTACTTTACCGGCAGAGTCACCACCATTATGGCCTTCAAGTAACACAACTCGAGTACTGGCAACGTTAAGTGCTAAGCGCATAATTGTAGCGATTAGTAATACAGAGGGGAAAATACCAAATTCAACTGGCTTCATCGTGTAAACAGTTACAAGTAAAACCACTAACGCGAGAGCAATATTAAACGAGAAAAGGATATCGAGTAAAAATGGCGGTAGTGGTAAAATCACCATTCCCAAGGCAGCAAGCACAAGCAAAGGTGTACCTACCCCTTTGGCATAGTCTTTTTTGTCTCTGTTAAGTTGTTGTAATACCGCTTTAAAACTCATAATTCTACAATTTCAAAAAATTGACACTACGTAGAATTTGCAATAACTATTCCAAGTTACTCGGTTAACGGTTTAATACTTGTAGGCATCGGGGATTGGCAGCTTTTTATTGAGCTTAGTTGGACGTTTACCGCGCCCTTTATTAAAGCGCTTAAGCTGAAATACATACGCTAAAACTTGCGCTACTGCGGTAAATAGCTGATCGGGTATTTGCTCTCCTACTTCAGCCGTATGATAAAGCGCTCGGGTCAACATGGGGGATTCTAATATAGGTACTTCATTCCCTATTGCTACTTTTCGAATTTGCATCGCCATTTCATCAATGCCTTTAGCAAGCACTATAGGCGCACCTGCGCGCTCCGTGTCGTATTTTAATGCTACAGAGTAGTGAGTTGGGTTCGTAACAATAACATCAGCGTCAGGAACATCTTGCATCATGCGGTTTTGCGACATTTGCCTTTGTGTTTGCCTAATGCGCGCTTTTATTTGTGGGTCACCTTCAGAGTTTTTATACTCATCTTTAATTTCTTGCATTGTCATTTTAAGTTGTTTGTTATGGTTGTAACTTTGAAATGGTGCATCAATGGCGGCAATAACAATTAAAGTGCACGAAAGGCCTAAAAACATCCACCCTAAAATCTCTAAGGCATGAATAATATTACCCGGCGCACTTTCTAAACTTAAATGCAGTATTTCATCAAAATAAGTATTAATTAAAAACACTGCAAAACTTGCTACTAAACCAAATTTTAAAAGTGACTTTACAAGCTCAATAGCCGCTTGTGGGCCAAACATCCGCTTAAAGCCTTTCATTGGCGACATTTTACTTGCTTTAGGTGCAGCAGCTTCCCAGCTAAAGTTAAAACCACCGAGTAACGTATTACCAATAAATGCAGCCAAAACGATAATTAACACAAACATAGCCATAGGAAACATCAACGCGTCTGCAACCTCTCCCCACACGGCAAACATTTTAGTGGTATCAAAGGCTTCGTTGCGGTTTAAGCTAAGGGTTCGGCCCATTACATTGTATAAACCTTTACCAATTTCAGGACCATACATCAAAAGCGATATAGCCGAAAAAATAAGCACAAACATGGTACCTAACTCTTTTGAGCGTGCTATTTGGCCTTTCTTTTTAGATTCTTCAAGCTTTTTGGATGTCGGTTCTTCTGTTTTTTCTTGTCCTGAGTCTTCAGACATGACTTTCTCCTAAGGTGAGCAACCAACTAAAGTACACATTAGCTCAACCATTTTTAACCATTGAAACTCAAACTGAGTAACAAAGTTACCTAGTGTTGCCCAAATAATAATAAGTCCAGCTACCAAGGTAAACGGAAAACCAATAGAGAAAATATTTAATTGCGGCGCTGCACGCGTCATAATCCCAAACGACATATTAATAACGAGCATTGCGGTAAGCGGTGCAAGTGAGAGTACCAGTGCTGTAGTAAACATCCAGCCGCCCCAAGTCACTATGTCCCAGTAATGATCTACAGACCACCATGTGCCATCAATGGGTAGCACTTGAAAGCTATGCACCACCATTTGAATCATCATTAAATGACCGTTAAAAGTAAAAAATAGCAAGGTGGCCAAAATAAGGAAAAACTGGCCAACCGCTGGGACGCTTGCGCCATTAGAGGGGTCAATAACCGAAGCAAAACCTAAACCGGTTTGCATCGCAAGTATTTGCCCTGCTAACACAAAAGTATTTAATAAAAGTATAGATGCAAAACCAATAGCAACACCAATCAGCATTTGTTGAATAACGACTAAAATCATCTCAAACGAAAATAAATTAGTGAATGTAGCGGGCGGCAGAACAGGAACGACAAGAAAAGTTACAACAACTGATAACCCCATTTTTATACGCGTAGGGACATTTTTAGCCCCTAAACCAGCCATAATCATAATCATTGAGCTAATGCGTACCAGGGGCAGCAAAAAATCGCTCAACCATTGAATAACAACTGCAAAGGGGTATTCCACGTTTAACCTGCAATTTCAGGAATAAGTAATACTAGGCGAGTAAAAAAATCCATCAGTTCTTGAGTAAGCCAGTGCCCACCTACAATTAGCGCACTAATGGTAATTAATAAACGAGGTAAAAAGCTCAACGTTTGTTCATTGATTGATGTTGCCGCCTGAAACACAGCAACCACTAAACCAATAATTAGGCCTGGGACAACGATTGCAGACACCAATTTAATAACTAAAAACAGCGCGTCACTTAGAATATCAACAAAAATTTCCGGTTCCATGTTGTACTCCTATTGTTGGGTCATGTTAATGCTTTGCATACTAAGTCCCTAAACCAAAGCTTTTAGCTAGAGTCCCCATCACTAAGCTCCAACCATCAACAAGTACAAACAGCATAATTTTAAACGGTAAGGACACTATCATGGGGGAAAGCATCATCATACCCATCGCCATTAATACCGAAGCGACCACTAAATCAACAATTAAAAATGGGATAAAAAACATAAACCCAATTATAAATGCCGTTTGCAGTTCGCTGGTTACAAAGGCCGGTATTAACACTATTAATGGCGTATCTTGTGGCGAATTTAGCTGATCGTAACCAGCAATTTTAGCGAACGTTTCTAAATCTTTTAAACGCACCTGTGAAAGCATAAATGCTTTCATTGGCTCTTTAGCAAGCTCTAAAGCCTCTACTGATGTAACCTGCTCATTTAAGTAAGGCTCTATAGCTCGCTCGTTTACCTGCTGATAAATAGGCGCCATTATAAAAATACTTAAAAAAAGTGACATACCTAATAACACTTGGTTTGACGGTGTTTGCTGTAAGCCAATTGCTTGGCGCAAAATGGCGAGTACAACAATAATTCGTGTAAAAGAGGTCATCATAATTATGGCGGCCGGTATAAAACTCAGCGCCGTCATAATTGCTAAAACTTGTAACGTTACTGAGTAATCTTGTGTGCCATCAGCGTTTGTTGTAATGGTAAGGGCATCAATTCCTTCTGCACTTACATTTGGTACAAACACCATGGCAAAAATAATAAGCAGCCACTTTGTCATAGGTTTAATTCTTTTTATTTTGGTTTGATTGCGGGTTTAAAAGTTTACCAAATCGTTTAGCGAGTTCAGGCAGTTCTTTTTCACTTAATGGGGTTTCTAACTTGTGTAAATAATTAATACTGTGGGGAGTTACACCAAGTAAATGCTGAGCATTATCTATCTCAACAACCATTAAACGCTCGCGAGAACCTAAAGGTAGACTTCTAACTACTTTAAACTCATCACTATTTGCTAAATTAGGGTTAAGCTTTTTAACAAAAAATGCCAGTACAATAATCAGTACTAGCACCATTACAAGCGACAGCACCATAGAGAGTATACCCCCAGTGTGTGTTGCCACATCTGCTTTTGAAAAAACGGTAGTCGTTAAAGCAACTAATAAGCTCATCGTAATTTTTTGATCCGCTCTACTTGGCTTATCACGTCAGTTAAACGAATACCAAATTTGTCGTTTACTACAACTACTTCGCCATGAGCGATTAAAGTACCATTAACTAGCACGTCTAGCGGCTCACCCGCAACACGGTCAAGCTCAACAACAGAGCCTTGATTTAGTTGCAGTAAGTTACGAATGTTGATTTTAGAGCGCCCTACTTCCATTGAAATAGTAACGGGGATATCTAAAATAGTGTCGAGTTTTCGTTTTTCATCACCACTCATTTCATGTTTTGAATCACTTAACTCATCAAGCTCTGCAACATGTGCTTCGCCACTATCATCTGGGCCTTCGGCTTCTGCTAATGCTGCTGCCCATTCATCCATTGTGTCTTGATCATCGCTCATACTTTTAACCTTTTAATCAATTACCAGTCTAAGTCTACACCGTCAGAGAGGTGTAAATCATCTTCTAGTTCTGCTAATTCTGCATCTGAGTCAATTTTCTTGCCGCCTTTGGTAAATACATGCAGCTCAGATTTAACTGAATCAGGTCGTTTAATTTTTTCACTAATTTGAAGCGCAACATTATCGCGAGAGCGACCCATCTTGGCTCTAAATGTAGGGAGTTCCTCAACAAATACAGTTATATGCTCAGGCATTTCAACCGGAATAATATCACCTGCTTTTAATTCCATAATTTGCTTTAAGGTCAAATCAACTTCAAGTAACTGAGTCGACATATCAACCTCAACATCCATTATTTCATCGCGAAGTGCTTTGCTCCAACGTAAGTCGGTATCCTCTGTATCAGATTGAACACCCGCATCTAAAAGCTCTCGGATTGGCTCAAGCATCGAATACGGAAGTGCAATATGAAAATCGCCGCCACCGCCATCAAGCTCAATATGAAAAGAGCTAATAACCACAACCTCTGTTGGACTTACAATATTCGCCATAGCTGGGTTTACTTCTGAATCGAGATATTCAAACGATACATCCATAACCGGTGCCCATGCTTCTTTATAATCTTCAAAGATTATTTTAAGGAGCATTTGTACAATCCGGCGCTCTGTTGGGGTAAATTCTCGGCCCTCTATTTTCGCATGATAACGCCCGTCACCACCAAAAAAGTTATCTACCAAAATAAACACAAGTCGTGCTTCCATGGTAATCAGGCCAGTGCCTTTTAAAGGCCTAAAACGGACCATATTTAAACTGGTTGGAACAAATAAAGTATGAATATACTCGCCAAACTTAATCATTTGCACGCCGTTAATAGACACCTCTGCGGTGCGACGCATCATATTAAATAGGCTAATTCGCATATGACGAGCAAAGCGTTCGTTAACAATTTCCAGCGTCGGCATACGACCACGTACGATCCGATCTTGCGAAGAAAAATCGTACTGAAGCGTACTTCCCCCGCCATCTTCACCTTCGTGTATATCTTCCTCTTCAACGTCATCAACGCCATGTAATAGCGCATCAATTTCGTCTTGGGATAATAAATCGCTCACGCTAACCCCTTATTGCATCACAAAGCCGGTAAACAAGACCCGCTCAATTACTTTGCTGCCTTCAACATCATTTAAAGCCGCTTGGACTTTTTCAAGTGCAGAAAAACGAAGTGTTTCTTTACCCGTACTCGTACTTAACTCATCAGCTGTTGTAGTAGAAAATACACTCAATAGCGTACCTTCTATCAGTGGAATATGTTTTTTGGCTGTTTCCTCGTTTACTTCACCACGCACTAATAACTGCACTTTAATTTGTACAATTCTATCGCGACTTGAACCTGGCACATTAAATACAAATGGGCGTGGCATAGCCACATATAAAGCACTACCAATTTCAGCTGAATCAGTAGGCTCAGCTGAAGCAGCATCTGTTGATATTGCAGTCTCTTCATCTAAGCTTTCAACTGACGCACCCGAACCTGACATAAAAAAGTAACCCGCAGCACCACCTACAATAACTAGTACAGCTAATATGATTATTATTAGTTTCTTTTTACTTTTACCGGTTTCTTCGATTTCTAAACTTGCTTCTTCAGCCATCATGATTCCTTTAATCGCAAAGGTACTTGCTTGTTTTAACTATTATAATAGCAGTACTTAGGCATAGTAATCTATTGATGATGAAGTTTGTTGTCGAGAACTTTGTGCAGTGTCATTTGCTTGCTCGTCGTTTTCATCATTAACTGACTTATTATTAGCCAAATTACCTTGGGCTCCACTCTCACTTTGCTCAGCTGTTTCACCACCTGATTGCCCATAAGAAATAGTGCTTTCACCAAGCTCTAGCCCTTGTTGCGCTAACATTTCACGTAAGCGCGGCATTGATTGCTCAAGTGCTTCTTTTGCTTGCTGGTTTTGTACAACAAAGTTTATATGTGCTTGTTCTGCATCGCTACGAATACGTATTTGCATGCTGCCCATTTCTGGAGGATCGAGGCGAATTTCTGCTTCTTTATTATTAATGCTCAGCATTGAGCTAACGCGCTCTTGCAGTAATTTAGCTGCATCACTTTTAACAATATTAATTGCCTGCATTACACCTGGATCAATACTTACTTGCTTAACTTGTGATGTACTTTGTAATTGTTGAGTTTGTATTATTTGGGTATCAAGTAAGCTCTGCTCGTAACTTAATGAGTCGTATTGGCTTAATGTGCTCGTTTGCTGAGTATTTAAAGCTGCTGTAATTTGCGTAAATACTTGTGCTACGCGTGCAGGAGTTTGTTCTGCCGTTATTTTTCTAAGCCCATCTTTTTGTAACTCTTCAAGTGATTTTAATAAATCATCACGCTTAGTTGAGGTTGTTACAGCTTTATTTAAATCAGCCCCTTCGTTTGTCGATGCCTTTAAGCTTAACTTTTGTGGATTATATACTGTATTAGGAGTCTCTGACGCCACAAACGTTTTTGAGTCTGTCTTAGCGGTATCGGCAAGTCCTATTTCAATTGAAGCTTTTAATTCATTAACTGTTTGCTTAAGCACTGCCAATTGCTCGCCTTTAGGCTGCTCTGTTTTAATATAAGCGTTTAATTGCGTTAATAAGCTTTGTTTTTCAGTTGTATTAAGTGAATTGATTTCTGCGCTAAAAGGATGTTTTGTTACCGTGCTTTGCGCTTTTTCGTTATCAGTAATAAATTGTGCAAGCATTTGCTTAAGATTTGAAGTACTACTAGCTGCGCTATTTGTTGAATCAGTATTCTCTAATACCTTAACTTGCGCGTTAAGTTGTGAGCGTTGCTCAGGCGTTAAACTAGCAATAACGCTATTAGCTTTAATTAAGCTCGCATCTTTCGTCATTAGAGTATCTATTGCTACACCTTTTTCACTCTCAGATGTCTGTGAACTTGCTTGTGTCGTTTGTGATTCAGTTAAAGGAGGTGGCGATACAGATGGAGCTTCTGTAAGTATTGCTGTTGGCAGCACTATATTCTTTGCACTTTTACTGACAGGTATATCTTGAGCTAATTGATCCTTTATATCCATTGAAACTAATTCAGTGTCATCAACTATAGGGCCTAGACTGTCATCGGGCTTTTTATTTATAGAATTTAATGGGCTTTCAATAGCTTTGGCAACATCACTTTTACGATGCTTGCCTTCATTTAATGGTAATGAATTCAAAGATGCTGAGCTTAAGCTATCACTTTTTGAATCAGTTAATTTAGCCGTTTTAGAGTCTACATTAGTGGCAATTAGATTTTGCACTACACTGGCTGTATTCGCTTCTTCAGGCGATACTTCATCACTTGTATTAGTGGATGCAATTACTCGTGTGCTTTGTAATTCTGAATTCTCTATTTCTGTGTTTTCTATGTCTGTATTCTCTGCTTGTGTAGCTTCTAACTCTGCATTTTCTGATTCTATACTTTTAGTTGCATCGAACGGCTTATTAATCGAGGTGCTCATTGCTTGTGCTGAATTAATTTGATCAAGCATCTCAACCGATACAAAAGTAACTTCGTCTGTTGTTATTTCATCTAGCTTTACGCTCAGATTTTCATTTTCTTCTGGCTGTTTATGCTTAGTTATGGCAATCGAGTTTTCGGCATCAGGATTTTTATTGCCCTTAAGCAAAGGCCCCATAGAGTTATGCGCTTCGTTTAGCTGGCTTAAAAATTCCTCGCCTAAATTTCCTTCGCCATTAGCTAAGCTATTGTCTTTAAAAGCTAACAGTGAATCTTTTTCAGAAGAAACTAAAAACGAAATGTTATTCATCGCCATAAATCACCTAATACCATTACGGCAATATGCCACCGCATACCGCCAAAAGTTAAATACCACTAAGTAACAAAGCAATTAACGTGCCTGAATTACAAAGCTTTCCGACGTTGAAAAAACTGATTAGCTGAAAACTCATCTAACATTTTTTGCTCGTTTTTAGCCATTAATGCATTTGCTTTGAGTTTTTGATTCTCGATTAATTTGGCAACTGCTTTAGCTTTAATTTGCTGCTTAAGCCATAGCGTTTTACGTTGAGTAACAACTTGCTTAGCGGTATTTACTGTACTTGCTTGTTGGCGAATTGCCTCTTCAATTTTAGCTATAAAAGCATGGTACTGACCAAACCCTGCACTAGATAAACCCGACTTACCTTTTAGGTGTAACTGTTGAGAATATTCAAGTCTAAAGTTATTTAAGCCTTGCAGCTTTTGTTGATTTGCTTGCAAATTTTGATTGGCTTGTAAGTAACTCATGCGCAAATTTTCTTCTTTATCATTTTCAATTTTGAGCAATAAATCGAGTTTATTTTTAGCCATTATGCTTGTCCTAGTAACTGAGCAAGACCTTGCAGACCATCATCGTAACTAATGACATCTCGCATACCTTGTTGTAAAAATGCATTTACTCTTGGCATCATATTTATGGCTTGGTCGAGCATTTGATCGGTCCCTTTTTGATAAGCACCTAAAGTAATCATATCTTTGTTTTGTTGATACATTGAATAAACTTGCTTAAGTACACGGGCTTGTTGCATGTGTGGTTCAGAAACGACTTGAGGCATAACACGCGAAATCGATTTTTCTATATCTATAGCGGGATAGTGCCCGCTGTCGGCTAAATCACGCGATAATACAATGTGGCCATCTAAAATAGCTCGCGCTGCATCAGCAATAGGGTCTTGCATATCATCGCCTTCACTCAACACCGTAAAAAAGGCGGTAATTGAACCTTGCCCTTCACCGCCATTACCAGCACGTTCCACCAGCGCAGGTAATTTAGCAAACACCGAAGGCGGATAACCCTTTGTAGCAGGCGGCTCGCCTACAGCAAGTGCAATTTCACGTTGCGCCATTGCATAACGCGTTACCGAATCGAGTAACAATAATACGTTTAAACCCTGATCTCTAAAATACTCTGCAATAGTTACGGCGCTCTCACAGCCTTTTAAACGCATAAGCGGTGATGAATCAGCGGGCGCTGCGACAACAACTGAACGTTTGCGCCCCTCTACACCGAGTATTTCTTCAATAAATTCTTTTACTTCGCGACCACGCTCCCCCACTAAGCCAACAACAATGACATCGGCTTCGCTACCTCGGGTCATCATACCGAGAAGTACTGATTTACCCACACCAGAGCCTGCAAACAAGCCCATGCGCTGGCCTTGCCCTACTGTAATAACCGAGTTAATAGCACGCACACCTACATCCATAGGCTTAGTGATTGGTCTTCTTGAAAGCGGGTTTATAGTATTTTGTGCAAACTTTAAATGATGCTCAGCATTAATTTTACCAAGGCCATCTAGCGGTCGCCCTAATCCATCAACCACGCGCCCTAGTAAACTCATCCCTACAGGTAAACCTAAGTTATTAACTTGAGGAATTACACGCGCACCAGGAAGTACACCAGAGATATGATCATTAGGCATTAAGTACAAAGTTTGATCGTTAAAACCGACTATTTCGGCGTCTACAAAGCCGTTCATAGTTTCTATTTTACATTGGCTACCAACGGGAGCACGTAAACCTCTAGCCTCAAGGGTAAGGCCAACAACACGCGTTAAAATACCTGCCACAGCAGGCGCTGGGGTTTTTATATGTTGTTGATATTGAGATAAGCGTTCGCTTAAAGGTGCACGTTGAGTTGACATAACACGCCAATAAAATAGTTAGATACCACTATTATGCAAAAAACTATCCAACGTTTCTTTGACACGTGTTTTAAGGGTCATATCGAGTGATGATTGCGCTGTTTTAACTTCACAGCCACCGCGCTCAAGAGTGGGCTCTGCCATTAATTGCCAGTTATTATCAATAATGGTTTGTTCACCGTAACTCTCTTTTATGAGCTCTAAATCTTCGGGGTTTAAATGAATTCGTACTTTTTCTTGCTCGGCATTAAGAGAATCTATACTTTGCTTTAACGTATGTAAGATCACATCTGGCGATGTTTTTACTTCTTGATAAATAACAGCTTCCGCTAACATACTAGCAAGTTGTACTAATTGCTTTTCAGCTTGTTCATCGACTTTATCTAGCGGTGCAGTAAGTCCCTCTAAAATAGTTTTTAAACTTGTTAACTGCTCTTCAATTAATGGTTTTACGTCATCAAGGCCTTTGGTTTTACCTTGCTCTAAGCCTTCTTTGTAGCCAGCCTCTTTGCCTTCGCCAACGCCTTTTTCAAAACCGTCTATGTAGCCTTGCTCATGACCTTGCTTGAGGCCTTCTTCGTAGGCGTCTTGCCTAATGCGTTCAAGCTCAACCATAGTAAGCGCAGGCAATTCTGGTTCTTGTGGCTCATCAATTGGCATTTCTTCAGCTAATTCTTTTTTATACAGATCAATAAGCGGTGTACCGTAAGCTGTAGAGCGATTGCCAAAGCTGCTCTCATCTGGTGCTACATCTGGAATAGCCCAGTTTTTTAATAATTCATCTGCTTCATCAGCCCGAAGTGTGCGCCCTTTGAGTTTGCTCATGGTTTACAAGAACTCCTCGCCGCCGCCGCCGCCCAGCTGAATTTCACCTGAGTCAGATAAACGACGCGCTGTTGATAAAATCTCTTTTTGCGCCGCTTCTACTTCACTTATACGAACAGGTGCCATAGCTTCTAAATCATCAGCAAGCATTTCGGCTGCACGCTTAGACATATTGCCCAGTATCTTATCTTTAAGGGCATCGTCGGTGCCTTTAATTGCTTTCATTAATACGTCTTGTTGTACTTCTCGTAGGATTGCTTGAATACCACGGTCTTCAACATCCATTAAGTTTTCAAACACAAACATTAAGTCTTGAATTTGCTGCGACATCTCTTCGTCATGCTCACGAATAGAGTCCATTAACTGCCCTTCTACATTGGTATCTAGGTAGTTCATAATATCTGCAGCTGCTTTTAAGCCGCCCATTTTAGCGGCTTGTGCACCTGCTTGGCCGGCAAATTGTTTTTCCATAATTTCGTTTAGCTCTTGCAGTGCTGCTGGCTGAACTTCTTCAAGGTTTGCAATACGCATTGTTAAATCTAAACGCACTTTTTCAGGGAACTGAGCAATAATCTCAGCTGACTGTTCTGGCTCTAAATACGATAATACAATAGTTTGAATTTGCGGATGCTCATTACGAATAATGTTTGCTACCTGCTTAGAGTCCATCCATTTTAATGAATCCAAGCCTTTAGCACCTGAGCCCATAACAATTTGGTCAATAAGGCTAGCGGCTTTGTCTTCACCAAGTGCTGCTGTAAGCGCTTTTTTAATAAAGTCTTCTGACTGAAAACCAATGGTACTAAAGCTTTGAATTTGTTCTATAAACAAGTTGTGTACAGCGCTAATTTTAGCTTGAGATAAATCCTGTAGCCCAGCCATCGCCATACCCACTTTTTGCACCTGTTTAGGTTCTAAGTGTTTAAGAATTTGCGCGGCATCTTCTTCTGATAAACTCAAAAGTAATATAGCGGCTTTATCTACCCCATCTAGCTTATCAACATCAAAGGCTGGCGGGAGTTGTTTTTGTTCTTGATCAGTCATCTTCTGTTAACCACGCTTTCACTACTTGTGATGATAGTTCTGGTTCGTTAGCTACAAGGGCACGAATTGCTTTGAGTAAATCTTCGTCGCCATGTAAATCCGGTAACTGCAGTGTACCATCACTTGAGAAACCAACCGAAGCAGAATCAAAGTCTTTATTTAGCATATCAAGTGTATTGTCGCCAATATCTACGCCTGAACTTAATGCATCTTCGTCGTATTCTTCTAGTGTATCGTCTGGGTAAATTAAGCGCTTAAGCATTGGTTTTACTACTGCCATTATCAATACAATTATAACTAAGGCGCCTAGTACAAGGCGGGCTATTTTCATAAACCAGTCTTGTTCCCACAGTGGCACTTCTATTGCTAAATTTGTTGCTTCACGTACAAACGGCACTGTTACTACTTCAAGTGCATCACCACGTTGCATATCAAAACCTACACCACCTTGTAGTAAGCGACGAATATTTGACAATGCCTCTACCGAGCGCGGGGCCATAGTTGTTTCGCCGTTTTCTCCCACTTTAGGGACATAGTCAACAGCAACTGACACACTTATTCTGCGTATTACACCACTTTGCTGGCGCTTGTGAGAAATAGTTGTATCGAGTTCATAATTACGTGTTGCTTCTTTGTGGCTACGTGTTGGTGACGTAGCTGTGCCTGCGCCGCCTTGTCCTGCAACTTCAGGGATGTTTGAGTTTAGCGGTGGTTGATTTGTAAGCGCACCAGGAATACCAACAGCTAAACCACCAATGTTATTTTCTTCAAATGTGGTTTCGCTTCTAACCGCTGGTAGGTCTGGGTTATAACGCTTTTGAGTTTCCTCAACTGAGCTAAAGTCCATGCTCAAATCAACTTGAGCTGTATAGTTTGCAAGCCCAACAACCGGTATTAAAATACTGTCTATTTTTTCAAGATACTCTTGTTCGCGCTTACGTTCTAAATCGTATTCTTTACGAGAGCGTGCTGCTAATGAGCTTTGCGAACCTGAATTTAATAATCGACCATTTTGGTCAGTGACTGTAACACGTGCAGGCTCTAAGCCTTGTACTGCAGAAGCAATCATATCAACAACAGAGTCTACTTCTTCACGGTCAAGTGAGCGGCCACGCTTAAGTGTTAATACAACAGTAGCGGATGGTTTTTTCTCTCTGCGGGCAAATACGTTTTCTTTAGGGATGGCTAACAATACTTTGGCGCGAGTAATGTTATTTAGCTCTTCAATGGTGCGTGCTAATTGCTGTTCACGACCATGTTTTAAACGTTCACGCTCCAAGCGTTGGCTTACACCAAAGCCCATATCTTGCATAATTATGTCGGAGCCAGATGCAGGGCCTTGCTCTAACCCTTCGCGGGTCATTAGCAATTTAATGTTTTGGTATTCGCTTTCATCAACCGATACAACATTGCCATCTAGTTGGTATTCAATTTTTTGCGCATCTAAAAAGTCTAATGTTTGAATAAGTTCTTCTGTTTGCATTTTGCCTAACGGGCGCATATCTGGCTGACGAGCCCAAATAATAATAAAAATCGCGATAGCTAAACAAATAGCCAATGCTATAACCAATGTTACTTGGCGCAATACATCAACACCATTTAAAGCACTTAAGTAGCCTGACTTTTGTTCTTGTTGATCATCACCACCACTTTGGTCAATACCGCCACCAGCAAGTGCTAGGTCTGTAGATTGGTTAGATTGCGCCACAATAATTCTCCACTACCTAATTAAACAGGCATGTTCATGATTTCTTTATAAGCTTCAACAAGTTTATTACGAACCTGTACTGTAGCCTCAAAAGCAACTGACGATTTTTGAGAAGCAATCATCGCCTCAGCAAGAGATACACTTCGATCCCCCATCTCAACTGCTGTTACTTTTTGCGCGGCATCTTGTTGTAACCCGTGCACTGAATTTATTGCATCACTTAGCATGTCGCCAAATTGTGCTGTAGAAGTAGTCTGCACCTGAGTTGGCAGTTTATTAGTTTGATTATTACGGCCGGCTTCTAAAGCCATTGATTGCATTTCTTGAAATACAGCACTGTTTTGAATTTTCATAATTTATCTCTGACACGCAGTGAACTCTTATAAGTAATAAAGCACAAAGCATGCCAAATAATTAATCATTAAAATACAGTAGGTTAACTTTAATTTGTGTGAGTCAGAGTTTTGACAACCCTAAGCTCGCAGCGCAAACTTAGGGTTTATAGGAGGTTATGCAGGAAGTGAAATACCTAAATCGCGCATTTGCGCTAGTTTATAACGTAAAGTTCGTGGGCTTATACCCAACGTTTCAGCAACGTCTTTACGCTTACCTTGGCAACGTGCAAGGGTTTCTAAAATAATACGATGCTCTTTGTCTTTAAGCTCATCTTTATAGCTACCGGTATCTGCCGCTAGCAAACCTTGATTAGGCTCATCCTCGGCATGCGATTTTTCATCATAATATGCAGAGCTTAACGTGCTTTTATCAACACCTTTATCTGCATGAGCTAATTCTGTTGGCGATACGGTTTGCGCCGGTGCCAATGAAGGCTCCATAACAAAGTTATTAGATACTAAGTTTTCGATAAAAATAGCATGCTCGTTTATTGTGTTACCCGTGCGCAGTATAAGCGCACGCTGTATAACATTATCAAGCTCGCGTACATTACCAGGCCACGCGTGAGCCAGTAACTTTTGCTCAGCAGCTTTATCTAAATACGCCATAGGCTCTTTGCTTTTACTTATATGGCGCTCAATTAAATGCTTAGCCAATACAATAATATCGCCAGGGCGTTGGCACAATGGTCGCCACATAAGTGGAAAAACATTAAGCCTGTAATATAAATCTTCTCTAAACTGATTTTCAGACACAGCTTCTTTTAAATCACGATTACTGGTTGCCAAAATACGTACATCGAGCTGAATTGTTTTACGCCCCCCTAAACGCTCTACTTCACGTTCTTGCAGTACGCGTAAAAGTTTAGCTTGTAGCCCTAAGTCCATTTCAGTAATTTCATCAAGTAAAATAGTGCCGCCTTGTGCTTGCTCAAACTTACCCGGACATGCTTGAATCGCGCCCGTAAAAGCCCCTTTTTCGTAACCAAATAACGTGGCTTCGAGCATATTTTCAGGAATAGCCGCGCAGTTAATCGCTACAAATGGCTCATTACATCGGCTCGACTTATCATGAATATAACGCGCAAGTACTTCCTTACCTGAACCACTTGGGCCAAGTACCATTACACTTGCATCAGAGCGTGCTACTTTACTTGCAAGCTCCAATAATTGAATACTAGTTGGGTCAGCAACAATGGGGCCGTCGGTTTCTTTTTCTTTTTCAGGCAAATAACGGCTCACCATATTTAACAGCACTTCAGGTGCAAATGGTTTTGCCATGTAGTCAATTGCACCTAGGCGCATGGCCTCTACCGCATCGTCAATTGTGGCATACGCCGTCATCATCAATACAGGTAAATCAGGGTGGTTTAATTTAATACTGCGTAGTAAATCAAGTCCACTCATTGCGCCCATTTGCACGTCGCTTACAACAAGCGAAAATTGATCTTTTTTAAGCAGTAACATTGCTTGCTCAGCACTGCTCGCTGCAACACATTCAATACCCGACATTTCAAGGGTATCTATTAAGGCTTCACGAAGCCCTGCGTCATCTTCGACAACTAAAATAGTGTTACTCATAATGACCCCTCTAATTTAGATGTTGCCTTAATAGGCAGTAACAAGCTAAAGCAGGCACCACCCTGCGTATTATTAGTCACATCAACACGGCCTTGGTGCGCACTAGCCACCGAACTCACTACAGCAAGCCCTAAACCTGTGCCCTGACTTTTTGTAGTAAAAAATGGTTCAAAAATTTTATCGCTTTGGCTTAAATCAACACCAGGGCCATTGTCGCTCACACTAATACGAACCATATCTAAATCTTTTAAATCTCTTTGTGCGCTAATTTTTACTTTTGCGCCGCCGCCAATAACTTGAATACTATTGTGCACTAGATTTTGAATAGCACTGGCCAATGCCGTTTTATTACCAACTATTTGTATATCGGGTTCTGGTAAGCTTACATCCAGTTCACTTTCATTAAGTGCGACCATCGCATCAGCACCTGCTTTAACTTCGGTTAAAAGCTGCTGCATTGAAACTTGCTCAACAACTTGCTGATCGCCACTTTTAGCAAATAACAGCATGTCGTTTACTTGAGTTTCTAAATCTTTTAAACGCGACATTAACTTTGTTTGAAAGTTATCGCGAGATGCTTCGGGTAAGCGCTTTGACCCTAAATTAGCAGCATAAAGCATAGCGGCTGAGAGCGGCGTACGGACTTGATGCGCTAATGATGCAACCATTTTGCCCAGCGCGCTTAATCGCTGCATATGTGCAACACGTTTTTGTAAGCGGCGAGTTTCGGTTAAATCCGTCATTAAAATAAGTTGCCCAGGCTCTGGTGCTAAAGCAGTAATATCAAGTTTTATTAGGCGCCCGTCTTTTAAAGACACTTCGTGACCATCGTCTTGATGCGGCCTAAAAGAGCGCTGAATAACATTAAACCAGCGTTCGCCTTCAAGTGGCTCGCCAAGCATATCAATCGCTATTTGATTCGCTTTTGCAACCAACCCTTTGCCATCAAGTACAACCACACCTGCTGGCATGGTATCAACCAAGTGCGAAAGCCAACTTGCTTGCTTGCGCAGATCGCTTAATTCACCAATGTACTCCTCTTGAAGTAAACATGGGTTATACTGATTTGCAGAAAAAAACTGTGGTTTTAGCACGCTAGCAAGGGCCATAATCAAATCTCGAATTGATGTAGATACATGTCTAAATGCACGATTTATACCAAAATTTATTTACATACTTATCATTAAGTTACATCAATAATTTGAGCGACATAAAAATGACGCACACAAAAAGGAATAATAATGAGTGAGCAAAAAAAGTGCCGTTGCCCGTGGCTCGACACCACTAAACCCGACTACGTTATTTACCATGATGAAGAATGGGGCGTCCCTCTTTATGATGATACAAAGCTGTTTGAATTTATCACTCTTGAATCAGCGCAAGCCGGCTTAAGCTGGTACACAATTTTAAAAAAGCGCAGCGGTTATAAAAAAGCATTTGCTAATTTTGATGTAGATAAAGTGGCACAATTCACACAAGATGACATTGAGAGATTAATGCTTGATGAGGGTATTGTGCGCAATCGCTTAAAAATTGCGGCAACTGTTAACAACGCAAAGTGCTTTATAGAAATACAAAAAGAATTTGGAAGTTTTAGTAACTACCAATGGCAGTTTGTCGATAATAAACCGATTATAAGTAATTTAAATAACGCTGAGGACTACCCAGCAATTACAGAGGCATCAACTGCATTTGCTAAAGATTTAAAAAAACGGGGTTTTAAGTTTTTAGGCCCTACAACGGTATATGCGCATATGCAGGCCTGCGGTATGGTTAACGATCACAGTAATGATTGTTTTAGAAAAGAAGAAATTATTAAGACCTTTAGTGAGTAAGTGATTAGTTCACAAAGAGGTTAAGAGACGCTGCGCTTTAGAGAAGTAAAGCGTAAGTTGACTATGGTTTCTCATTTAGCTTCGTTTTTCTCTTTGTGAAATAACGTTTTATTTAAATGATTAAAAGCTACGCTTTTCACGCGAGCAAGCTCAGCGTCTACCGCCAAGGTTTAAGTTTGGGTTATCTTGTAGACGCCAAGCTTGCTTGCGTGACGGGCAAAGCCCCTAAAGTGATTGATCACAAATGAATAATAAATAACGAAAAGTATTTCACCATTTTCTTACTTCTAATCTCGTGAAAGATTATACTTTTTCATTTTCTCAACGAGTGTTGTTCTGCGAACCCCTAATATCTCTGCAGCGCGAGCTACAACGTAATCATAGCGCTCTAACGCTTGGGTAATTAAGCTTATTTCAAGTTCGGCTAAATAATCTTTAAGTTCAATACCATCATCTGGCAATAGCCCACTACCCGCTTGGCTAAACTTAGCGTCAGGCTCACTTTCGTAATCACTAAAGCCTGTGCTAAATATGTCGTTAAAGGCGTCTTTTTCCATTAACTCTTCAGGGTATTCTGGCTCGTAGGCTTCAACTTCAATGTAACGATATTTGTTAGGTAAATCAGGAATATCAACCACTTTGTCAGGGAACATAATAACCATACGCTCCACCAAATTAGCAAGCTCACGAATATTACCAGGCCAAGCATGTTCTTTTAAGCTCTCAACTGCGCGCTCTGTAAACTTAGCGGTAGAACCAGTCTGGTCGTTAACACGGCGCATTAACTCTTTTAAAAGCAGCGGTATATCATCAGCACGTTCACTAAGCGATGGGTTTTCGATAGGAAATACATTTAAGCGGTAATATAAATCTTCCCTAAAACTGCCCTCTTCAATCATTATTTCAAGATTACGATGCGTGGCCGCAATAACGCGTACATCAGCTTGGATAGCCTTTGTACCACCAACACGCTCGTAGCTGCGTTCTTGCAATACTCGCAGCAACTTAACTTGCATTTGCAGTGGCATATCGCCTATTTCATCTAAAAATAGCGTTCCACCTTGAGCTAGTTCAAAGCGCCCTTTACGAGCCGATATAGCACCAGTGAACGCGCCTTTTTCGTGGCCAAATAGTTCACTTTCGAGCAGCTCAGCCGGTATAGCACCACAGTTAACTGGTACAAATGGTCCATTAATACGCTTTGAAAGCAGGTGTACATTACGGGCAACCACTTCTTTACCTGTGCCTGATTCGCCTAAAATTAAAACATTAGCATCAGTTTTTGCCACTTGTTCAATTAAAAAGCGAACATCTTTGACTGCCTCTGTTTCACCAACAAGTCCATCAAAAGTTTTATGTGGTTTAGAATGCTTATGCTCATTAGGCAGCATACGCTGATACTGCTGGCAGTCGTGAAGTAACTGAGTTGTTACTTCGTGATTAAACGGCTCGCAAATAAGCCCCACTACATTAGCTATACTTAATAGTGGTTTTAGCGTTTCGCCAATTAACAAAAAGGGTAATGTTGGATAGCGTTTAATTAAGCTTTCGTGGTCAAGTGATTGCAATGCTCCTAAAATGATCATGCATTCTTGCTGCTGATATTTTTTGCATTCTTGTTCAAAGCAGTCTTCGCTTAATAGTTGAACAGCTTCACCAATAAAGCCAAGTGAAGCATTTAATCCTATTGCGCGGTTGTTATTATTATCTAAAATCAAGATCATATTTAGCGAGCCGTACTTTCACTAATTTGTATAATTAGTTAAATTGTAAGCCAGTTCAGCATGGATGCAAGTGATAGCGGCAGTTTTTTGACATAAACGCCAAAAAACAGGCGGGCTAGTTAAGTCAACCATACTTAATAGTTAATCATTAAGTATGGGTTATAGTTTTAACTTAGCCATTACTTAACTATTACCTAACTATAACTTAGCCCTAAAAATTAATTTACTCTGCAATAAAAATGCTATTGTTAGTAAATAAACTCAATTATAAATTTAAGTTGAAGTTACAAATGCCGATACATAAATAAGTGAAAATGCTTGGCATTAATATTGCTTTATTCTTATAAAAATATAAAAGCTTTATTAAATTTTCATATCAGTTTTATATAGAGTTTTTTATATTAGCTTTCACATAATTTTATTGTTTTAAATTTTAGGATCTTCCCATGGCTCATGTCTCAGTAAAAAAATACGGTCAAGTTCGTGCCAGTAGTATTGCCGAAATGGCCCCTTACGAACAAATAAACCTTATATTCAGTAATATTATCGGTCGCTTAGCAGCAACTAAAGGGTTTATCGAGCGCAAAGAAATACAAAAAAAAGGTGAAAATATTTCGGCCTGTGTTTTATTATTTGGTGCACTGCAAGACGCACTCAATTTAGAAGTAGAACAAGACCCTAGTATTTCTAACAATTTATTGGCACTTTACGATTACTGCCAACGCCGTTTAACACAAGCGAACATAAACAACGATATTGAAGCAATTATTGAAGTATCAAGTATTGTTAAAGAAATTAAAGAAGGTTGGGATAACATCCCGCTAGATCAACGCAGCCCTGCGGTTTAACTTTAATTATGGACGCGCCAGCATCTTCAGAGAAACTAACAAGCCATGCAGAGCATATACAAACGTTGCTTAGTAAAATTGAAGTGTTAGTAAATGATGATAACGCAGACGAAGCTCAGCCTTTTCTAGACACTTTAAATACTGAACTAAAGCAATGGTGCGAAAGTAGCGAAGGCCCAAGTACAGAGCAATTAGAATTAATTCAGCTTCGTATAAATACTATTTTAGTAAAAGCGAATAGTGCAAAAAACGAATCATCTAAAGCTATTATTAAACATAAAAAGTCAGGAAAGGCGATAAAAGCTTACAAAGCCATTTAGTAAATGGGTTTAATAAACTGCCTTTATTCTAACTAAATACATGGCTATAGCTTACTATTTGAATCAAAGAATAATACACAAAAAACCGCTAAATTTAAACTTAGCGGTTTTTTATTGATTCGTAATACCTTTAACTCAGCTCTTAATTTGATTGCCTAACTACGCCTGGCATGTTCTCTAATTGAGCTTGAACATAACTACTGGTGTTATTAAGGCTCGCTACTAATAAATCCATCGCATTATATTGAGCATATAGTCGAGACGATAGTGACTCCATTTTACTAGTAAGGCTCAAACGCTGATCATCTAAATCATCTAGTTGATTCGTTTTACTGTCGATTCTGTTTTGGATAATACCGTCGGAGTCTGTATAAAAGCTCATTAGCTCATCAAACGATTGTGCAAAGCCATCATCGTCATCACCTACAAAAAACTGTTGCACTAAATTTACATCTGCATCTATTTGCTCATCCAATGTTTCAGTATTTAGTGTTAAAACACCGTATCTATCTGTTTCAACACCTAATTGCGAAAGTGACAATGAGTTACCATCACCTAAATCAACTGATTCAGTGATTTCACTACGTAGTTTTGACATAACACCACGAAGTAATGAATCCCCAGCCATAACTCCAGCGCCAGCTTCACTTGAGGCACCCAAGTTATTACTAAGCTCTAACAGCTCATTGTAGCTACTGATAAAACTATTTAAACCTGCTCGTATATTATTATTATTTTCGGTAACAGCTATATCGCTCACATCATCGTCTGTATCATGGGGTTTTTTAGCTGTAATATCCACGCCATCAATCACATTACTAAACTCATTAGTATTGCTTGATACAGTCAACGTGCCATCAATTGTTATTTGTGCATTTTGAGCAGCATTAACTTGCGTTAAATTAGTTGTGTGGTTAGCAGGGTCTGCGTCTGATACATCATAAGTTAATCGAGATAACCCGCCTGTATCGGTATTATTACCGTCATCGTCTTGTACGGTTATTGTAATTGCGTTATCTTCACCCGTTTCTTTACTTGTAAGTACTAAATGCTGACCGGTATCACTGGTTATTATAGTGGCGACAACCGAATCATTGCTATCGCTGCCAGTAAAAGGGCCGTTATTAATTTGGTCTCGTAAATCTTCTAATGTATTTGTAGCCGATAAAACAGTAGAAAAACTATTTGCACCAGAGCCTATTGTAATTACGCCAGCTCCAATTGCTTCATCCGCAGCAAATGCAGGGGATGATAACTTATGAGCTTGTGCTAATGCATCTACTTTCACATTATAACTACCTGGTTGAGCATCTTTATCTGAACTGATAGATATAAAATCATCGCTACCTGAGACACTGCGCTGTTGATAACTATCAACATCACCCAATGCATCCATTGACGTTTGTACTTTTTCGAGCGCCGACTTTAACGCACCAACAGCAGAAATATCTGTTGTTAATTTACCTTCGGTATTATTTAACCGAGCTTCAGCGGGGGCTTGTTCAGCATTAACTAGTGCATCGACAATATCTGATACTGCTAACCCAGAACCTAAACCAGTAAACGAAATCGCCATGCTACACCTCTTAAATACATAAAAACTAACTTAACTCTTAATAATTAACACTTGAAAGTGAATATTTTGAGCTGATTGCTACACTGTTTGGTCAATTAAAATACCGGCAGATTCAGACAGTTTAGACACCAAACTTAATACTTCTTCAGAAGGATACTGCTTGATAACTTCGCCGCTGTCTTTATCGAGCACTTTAATCACATCACGACCTGAATCTTCATCAACTTTAAATTGCAAACTACGGTTCATTTCGCCCATAAAGTCCTGCAATTGTTGCGCCATTTTCTCTAACTGTTCGCGCTCTAACGGCTGAGCTTTTTCATCTTGATTGTTATTTTTGTATTGGTTTTGCTGTAATCGTTGTTGATTTTGTGTATCAGCTTGCTTTACATCGTCAACAGCGCGTTCAGTTAGCGAACTAGCAGCTTGCCCTACTTGCTTATCATCACCAGCAGCAGGAGTCGGTAATGTTGTAACCTCTGCGTTTGAAGTAATTGTATTCATAACAGATTCCTATTTTTCACTTAATTAAACCAACAATAGCTTAGTTTATATTCTTAAAACACAAAAGGAGGTAGCTAAAGCCACCTCCTTTTTTAAAATACTAATACTGACTTTATGTATTAGTTAGCTAACTATTAAGCTACTAACTTAACTTATTAACCTAATAAGCTAAGTGCTGTTTGTGGTAACTGGTTCGCTTGAGACAAGATTGACGTACCCGCTTGTTGTAGTATTTGGTTTTTCGTCATTTCAGCAGTTTCAGTTGCAAAATCAGTATCCTGAATACGGCTACGTGATGCTGATAAATTCTCCTCAATATTCGCTAAATTGTTAATTGTGTAACCAAAGCGATTTTGAATTGCACCTAAATCTGCGCGATTGCTGTCTATTTTAGACAGTGCTGCATCAATAATAGATAAGGCGTTTTGAGAGCCATCAACACTCGTTAAGTCTACCTTATCAATACTGGTTAATGCTGAGTCAGCAGCCGTTCCTATTGTAGTATCTGAGGTCGATGTTTTGAATGTATTATCAGAAGTTAAATTCACAGTACCCGCTATTCGAGCAGTAACATCACCACCTTCCGTCAAAGCGCTAGCTTGACCAGCCGTGCCATCATATTTTAATGAAGTAATGTCTATTGAATCAGTAGCTCCTGCCGAGCTAGTAAAAGCTGCAAGTGTTATATCTTCGCCAGTGCTATTTGATAATATTAAATCGCCTGAATCATCTATCGACGCGCTTACACCTGTCGTAGATGACTTATCGTTTATAGCTGTAGCTAACCCACTTACATCTGTAGCTGAAGCTGTAGAGCTAATTGTTTGACCATTTAAAGAAAAACCAATAGTACCAGTATCTATTGTTGATGCCGTTATTTTAACGCCTGTTTTAGAGTCAGCAGAAACCCCTGTAGTACCTGACTGAAGGTTGACTGCCTTAGCTATATCCAAGGCGGAATCGCCATTTGTAACTGTGATTGTCTTAGATTCAACCCCTTCAATAGTAAAACTACCTGTAGTTCCATTACCAGTAGCTAACGAAGTACCTGCAACAACAGACCCTAAACCAGCAGTGCCTCCTGCGTATAGTGCTAAATCATTACTTCCTAGTGATTTTGCGTCGATATTACCCAACGATATTGAAATTGATTCATTTGCATTAGCCCCAACTTGAAATGCCTTAGTACCGAAGCTACCATCCAATAAATTCTGCCCACCAAAAGACGTTGTTTCGGCAATGCGCGTTAATTCTGATTTTAATGCAGTCACTTCTTTATTTAATGACTGGCGATCTTTATCTGAATTTGAGCCATTTGAAGATTGTAATGCTAGTTCACGCATACGCTGAAGAATATCTGTAGATGACTGCATCGCCCCCTCGGCTGTTTGCGCCATTGAAATACCATCGTTAGCATTTCGTTGCGCTACAGCTAAACCATTAATTTGCGATGTCATACGATTCGAAATCTGCAAGCCAGCCGCATCATCTTT
>NZ_JACJEC010000005.1:249089-272790 GCF_014163875.1 Pseudoalteromonas sp. SR43-3
TGCATCGCCCCCTCGGCTGTTTGCGCCATTGAAATACCATCGTTAGCATTTCGTTGCGCTACAGCTAAACCATTAATTTGCGATGTCATACGATTCGAAATCTGCAAGCCAGCCGCATCATCTTTAGCGCTATTAATACGCATACCAGAGGCTAAGCGCTCCATTGAGGTTGCTAAGCCTTCGCCAGATTTAGTTAAGTTACGTTGTGCGTTTAGTGACGACACATTAGTATTTACTGTTAATGCCATTTTACCATCTCCTAGGTTTAAACAGAGTGTGGTTCAACACGATTTAACAGGAACCACTGTTCGATAATTTCTTATAATAAGAAAGCATTTACTGTGCCAACTTTAATTTATTTTTAAGTTGTTGTTTTTTAATGAAAATATATAATTTATTGAATTGTAAATAAAGAGTGAAGTTATTTAGGTAGAAGTGACATTTTTTTGCCGCAATTTTGTAGCCAGTTTTTGCCGCGAGTTTATAGATAGTTATTGCCGCTTTAAAGTGGGTAAAGCGGCAAGGTATTTCTGCTTATAACTTGCTTATAAGTAATCGAATAATGAAAGGTTAGTTAAACGGCCAAAAGTGGCTTGCGATGCTTGCAGTGCCGTTTCTTGTTTGGTTAGTTCGCTAATAGCTTCTGCCATATCAACTTCAACTAAGTTAGAGCGATTACTTTTATTTTGAATGTCGAGTGCTAAGTTAGAATCGCTTACTCTTTCAAGTGCGTTCATACGGCCACCTAAACTTGCTTGGGTAAACACCACTTGCTCACTGGCATTTTGTAATTGCACTAAGCCATCAGCAAGTACTTGCTGAAAGTCTTCACCTTCAAGTGTGCCATCATTAAGGCCGGTAATAAGTGCTTGCAATGTATTAAGTACGTTTTCTTTATGTGGTTTTTCAAGACTAAAATCGAGTTGGCCTGGAGCATTGCCCTCAAATTGAATTTTCATACCTGCAAATTCAATTGTATCATCTGTAACTTCACCAGTTTGAGGAGGGGTAAGCGACATACCATCTTGTAAAATTTCGTATGTATCAGGATCGTTTACTGTCACACCTGCGGTTGTAACTACACTAAAAGTATTTGCTGTAGGTGAAACTGGAGTCGTTGGATCGGCATTGTAATTTGCTTGATGAAACTTATCGAACTCGGCTTGGCCATCAACATAAACAGTGCCATTAGTAATATTATTGGTCGGTGTTGTTGTTGGTA
Source organism: Pseudoalteromonas sp. SR43-3 (assembly GCF_014163875.1). Taxonomy (NCBI): domain Bacteria; kingdom Pseudomonadati; phylum Pseudomonadota; class Gammaproteobacteria; order Alteromonadales; family Pseudoalteromonadaceae; genus Pseudoalteromonas; species Pseudoalteromonas sp. SR43-3. The sequence goes on from NZ_JACJEC010000005.1 coordinate 250,312, forward strand.
TGTCTGCTTTATTATCGAGTACATTTAATCTGGCATCTGTTTTTTCAAACGTATCAAAGCCGTTATCACTTGCCTTAATTGAAACACCTTCAGCTATAGTTATCTGGTGCTGGCCCTGGTCGCCATTATAGGTGTACTCACCCGCCGCAGAATCAAACTGATACGGCTGCGTGCTGTCTTGATATCCTGAAAATATGAATTTTCCGTCTTCTGATCGGGTGTTCATTAAGTTGGCTAGCGTTTGTTGAATGCCACTAAGCTCTGATGCAAACGTCTTTAAATCATCTTTAGTGTACGCACCATTACCAGCTTGAATAGTGAGTTCTTGCGCTTGTTGAATATTACTATTTATGCTTTGTAATACGCTTTCTTCTGTTTCTAGGCGGCCATTTAGCTGATTGATATTTTTAGTGTATTGCTCATTAGTTTGTATTTTATTTGAATACAGCATAGCTTGCGAAATAGCAGCTGGTGCTTCTGAGGTGGTTAAATACTTTTCACCTGTTGTTACTCGCTCTTGAGCATTTGCAACACCTTGTTGGTTGTCGAGTATTTTATTTATGTTGTTTTGGTACATTAAATTATTTGATAAACGCATAATTACCTCGCCGCATTTAATAAGGTGTCAAAAATTTCTTGAGCTGCTGCTAAAACTTGTGCTGATGCTGAGTATGATTGCTGAAAACGCAGTAAATTTGCGGCCTCTTCATCTAGGTTTACTCCAGATAAAGACTCGTACCATGCCTCAGATTGCTGTGCTAGAGCGTCAAATGCAGCCCCACTTGTGATTGCTTGGCCAGTTATAACACCTATATCACTCACTAATCCTGAATAAGCTTGGTTGAACGTTTTATGATTGTCGGCCGTTGCTGTTGTTTCTACATTTAAACGGACTAACTCGCCATTCTGTAAGTCAGCTAATTTTAAACCATTACGGTTATCGTCAAAGCCGCCTTCGTTAAACTCAAGTGTAAAGGTGTCGCCTGTTGCTGGTGTACCTTCTATGTCAAAATCAAAACCATAATCGCTGTATGGCGTTCCTGCTTGAGATAAAACATTATTACCTGGCGGTGGAATAATAATTGTTGTTGCCGTATTATTTTCATCAGAAATTTGATATTCGTTTGCAGTGCCTGTTTTAACTAGGGTAATACCGCCATTGGTCAAACCGGGAGCGGTGGTAAAACCACCCGATGTCACGCTTGTTACTTCTCCCGCTGAAATAGTAGCGGTGCCTATATTATCTATACTGTTAGCAGTACGGATAGGTGAAGCTAATGCTAAATCTTCTGCGCGCCCGGTTGCAAGCGTTATGCTAGAAGCCGAGTCAGAATTAAGTTTAATTTGAAACTGATCACCCACGTTACCTGTTTTGGTTGTATCTATATTTAATTGTAGTCCGAAGGAGTCTTTTACCGTTGCTAATACTTCTGGTGTTGTAGCTGTTGCCGCTTGATAAGGGACTGCATTTCGAATATCGTCTGCATTTATGATCCCATCAGCTGGGATATCTGCAACTGATGGGTCACCTAGCGGCTCGCCTTTATTATCTACTGGTTGAATAGAAACCGATGCAGCACTCGTATAAGTAATAATAAAGTCACTGGCAGGTAATTCACTGCCTTTACCGGGCTCTACAGTTGCAGTCATACCAGCATCACCAGTATTCGCTTGATACGCATAAGCGCCAACGGTAGGTATATTAAAAATATTACCACCTAGCTGGCCTGTTGCATCCATACCCAATTTGTTTTGTTCGTTAAATGCATCAGCTATCGCTAAGCCCATTTGGCCAATTTGGTTTTGAGCAGGGACTAATATGTCATCTCTAAAAGCAAGTAAACCGCCAATTTTACCTTTAAGCTTGCTTACATCAACTTCAAGCGGCACTGCTTTGCCACCGTTAACATCAAGCGTGAATTCTTTAAAATTAGGATCAGGATCCCCCGTCATCGAAAATAAGTTAAATGCGCCATTTTGCATAACAACCGCTTCGCCTGTGCCCATAAAAACGAGTTTTTCGCCATTTGGACCATCAAGCGTTTCTATGTCTATTAGCTCTGATAAGTCGCGTATTGCTTTATCGCGTTCGTTATAGGTAGAGCTTGCATCTGCGGCGTTATTAGTGCCATTAACGGCTGCAATATTTTGATTTAGCGTGCTAATACTTTGAATGAGTGAGTTTGCTTCATCTGAAAATATTTCGAGCTGCTCGTTCACTATACTTTTTTGATCAAGCACGATGCCAGAAAGCCTATCCATTTGATCAATTAAGCTTTGCGCATCTGTCATTACTAATGAGCGAGCAACGGTAGATGAGGGCTGATTTAGCGCTTCTTGCACATTATTAAATAAAGAGTTAATACCAGTCGAAAGGTTGTTCGACTCTTCAGAAAAAATAGTATCAACTCGATTAGCCTCAGTAATAAACTGATCGAAAAACGATTTATTAGAGGTGTCACGATTTAGCTGTGACTGAGCAAACTCGTTTAATAATCGGTATGTTTCGCCTCGCCCTACTTGGTTATCAACCATAGTAGTAAACTCTGTACGCTCACGAACATAGCCTTCTGTATTAACATTGGCGATATTTTTACTTGTCGTTTGCAGTAGCTCCGAGCTTGCTCTAACCCCAGAACTGGCAATGTTTAATAAATTAAACGACATGTTACTCTACTCCTTGGCGGATCACGTTTGCCGCAATGTCTTTTAGCTGACTGCTATTGAGCACTTGTTTTATTTTGCTGGCATAATTTGGATCGGTTGCATAACCTGCTTTTTGTAATGAATCTAAAAAGTCATTTGGTTTTGCTGTATTTTGTAATGCTTCTTTGTAGCGTGGGTTTTGCGTTAAAAAATCAACGAAGTCGTTCACGCTGTCTTTAATTGAATCGTAGGCTCTAAAGCTGGCTTGTTTTTTAACGGGTGTACCTTGCTCAAACTCAAGCGTTATTTTGCTTGCTTTATCGCCTTCCCAGCTTTTATCTGACTTAATATTAAATAAGTTATTTGAGCTGCCACCGTCATTTTTATTAATAATGTGCTTACCCCAACCGGTTTCAAGTGCCGCTTGTGCAACCATTACCGCAGGATTTAAACCAATTTTTTGCGCTGCAGTTTTAGCGTGTTCCCACACTGAACTTACAAACTCTTCTGCATTTTTAAATGTTGGGCTATCAGCTTTAGTCTCTGTAGTATCAACTTTAGGCTCAGCAATATCGGCTTTAGTACTCTTAACGATAAGATCGGGTTGCTTATTTTTTTGCTCATGAGGAAGAGCAGATCCCACTTGTGTATCGCTGAAAATATCGTTGGTTGTTCTAAGCACCGAGCCTGGCATAAAGTTTTTAGACTCAGGCGATAACTGCTGAACAATTAAATCGGCAAGGCCTAACGAGCCATTTGAAGAAAGCTCTGTTGAAAGTTGCTGGTCGTGCATTTCTTCAAAAAACTTTACGCCACTTGAATTAAATGGACTGTCTTTATCTTCAAATGCTTCGTTAGCTTTGCGCATTCCTTTGAGCAACATTTGCGTAAAAATAGCTTCAAATTGTGCGGCCGCTTTTTTGAGCGCAGCTTTAGAGGCATCAGTTGATGCATCGCCGCTCGTTAAGGCTTCTTTACGAAGTGAATCTAAGTTGCCTAAATCAAAAAAGTTTTGTTTATCGAGGTGATTAGTTTCCATCGGCTTTTTGACACAAAATGAATAATGCAGTTAAAAATGCAAAAATTGAGCCACTCCCGATAAAACGAGGAAGATAAAAATAATAAACTTAAGTTGCTGTAAATAAAAAGCCCTAATTTAAAAAATATAGGGCTTAAGTAATACGTTATTTATTGGCCTGGGTTATTTATATAACAACTAACTGTCCGTTAATTGCGCCAGCTTCTTTTAGTGCTTCTAAAATAGCCATTAAGTCACCAGGCGCTGCGCCTACTTCGTTAATTGCGCGAACTAAATCGTCAAGGCTTACACCTGGATTAAATACAAAGGCGCGCGAGTCATCTTGATTTACATCAATAATACTTTGCTGCGTGACAACTGTATCACCGTTTGCTAGCGGATTTGGTTGTGACACGTTTTGTTGTTCTGCAATTGTTACTGTTAAGCCACCGTGAGTTATAGCCGCAGGCTGAAGCTTAACGTTTTTGCCAATCACAATTGTACCCGTGCGCGAGTTAACTATAATTTTAGCGGCCATGTCAGCTGGTTTAAATTCTAAGTTTTCGAGTGTTGATAAGTACGATACACGCTGGGATGCATCGCGTGGTGCTATAACACGAATAGAAACAGAATCTATTGCTTGTGCGCTATTTGGGCCAACTAGGTCATTAATTGTTTTTTCTAGGCGTTTTGCCGTTGTAAAGTCTGGGCGGTTTAAATTAAAAGTAATGTAATCGCCTTGCATAAATGGGCTTTCTACGGTGCGTTCAACTGTTGCGCCATTTGGTATACGACCAACTGTAGGCGTGTTAATTACAACCTTACTACCATCAAGACCTTGTGCGCCTAAGCCACCAACAATTAAACTACCTTGTGCAATAGCGTACACGTTACCGTCTACACCCTTTAAAAAAGTTTGTAGTAAAGTACCGCCACGTAAACTGCCTGCACTACCAATAGAAGAAACCGTTATATCTATTGTTTGCCCGGGTTTTCTAAATGCAGGTAATTCTGCATGTACAGCAACAGCGGCAACATTTTTAATTTTAGGACTTTGAGTTGAAGGTAGCGTAATACCAAAGCTGTTCAACATGCCTCTAAAACTTTGTTGTGTGTATGAGTTTTGCTCGCCAGTGCCTGGTAAACCAACCACTAAGCCATAACCGACTAATTGGTTAGAGCGTACGCCTTCAACCATAGACACATCTTTTATGCGCTCAGCACTGGCAGTAAACTGCCAACCTAATAACACAACTAAACATAAAGCTTTAAGGCTATTCATGTTGTTACCCTCTAAAATGGAAACAGCGAACTGCTAAAGAAACGTGTAAGCCAACCAGGACTTTGCGCCTCTTGCGTTTGCCCTTTACCTGAGTATTGAATACGTGCATTAGCAATGCGGTTTGATTCAACCGTATTATCGGCGCTTACGTCTTGAGGGCGTACTAGCCCTTCTAAACGAATAAACTCTTCGCCGGTATTAAGCGTTAGCCATTTTTCGCCGCGTATAACTAAGTTACCGTTAGGTAAAACGCGCATTACATTAACCGAAATATCGCCTACTAAGCTGTTTGACTGGTTTGATTTTGAATCGCCCGTAAACGACGAATCGCTACCAATGCCAAACTGAATACTATCGCCACCTATATTTACAGGTAGACCACCTAAGCCAATCACTGGGTCTAAGCTTGCGTCGGTTTCTTTGTCTGTTTCTGTTTTAGCGGCTTTTGTTGCTTGAGTAGACTCTTGCAATTTAACTGTAATTATATCGCCAGTACGTAGCGCTTTTTTATCAGAATATAAGTCGTTTGATGTATGAGTATTAAACAATGAACCTGTGGCTACCAGCGGCTCTAAAATAGGCTCGGGGTACATAGGTGCGTAGTAAGGGTCGTCCTGCACTACTTCACTATTTTGCGTAGACATACAGCCACTTAAAAATAATGTGCCCGCTGCAAATAAAATAATATTACGCATAATTCCCCCTACTCTATTAAAGCTGTTGATTGATGTAACTCATCATTTCGTCAACGGCCGAAATTACTTTTGAGTTCATTTCGTAAATACGCTGAGTTTCGATTAGATTTACTAGCTCTTCGGTTACATTTACGTTTGAAGTTTCAAGTGAGCCTTGAATAATGCTACCTAACCCTTCAACACCCGGGTTACCTTGTACCGGTGCACCACTTACAGCGGTTTCGGTATAAAGGTTTTGACCAATTGGCTCAAGACCCGATGGATTAATAAAGTCACTAATAGTCAGCTGACCAATTACAACGTTATCGGCTTGGCCTGCAACACGTACAGATACTTCGCCGTCTTGCGAAACCGTAATTGATTGCGCGTCATCAGGTACATTCATTTCTGGCTGAATAACGTAACCAGCGCCCGATGTTACAATTCGTCCATCGCCATCGGTAGTAAACTGACCATTGCGCGAGTAAGCAATATTGCCATCTGGTTGCAGTACTTCAAAAAAACCTTCGCCAGAAATCATCCAATCTAGTGAGTTTTCGGTGGTCAACATGTTGCCTTGCGTAAACTCTTTTTGGTTAGCTACAACTTTAGCACCCGCACCTAACATTAAGCCCGACGGCATTTCGGTATCTTGCGATGAACGACCACCTGGTTGATTAATATTTTGATAAAGTAAATCTTCAAATATAGCGCGGCTTTTTTTGTAACCTACGGTACTGGCATTCGCTAAATTATTTGAGATAACCGATATATCGGTTTGTTGAGCGTCTAGCCCCGTTTTACTGATCCACAATGCTGGATTCATAATCGTGTCCTCACTTTAAAGTTAAACTATGCGTAATAACTGATCTTGACGCTCGTCAATTTCTTCAGCTGTTTTCATTAATTTCACTTGTAATTCAAATTGGCGCTGGTGGCTTATCATGTCGACCATTTCGTGAACCGGATTCACATTCGACATTTCAAGCGAACCACTTAAAACTTTTACATTGGCAGAGGTATCTACTGTTACATTTGCTTTTGGTCTAAATAAACCGTCGTTACCTTTTTCGAGCTGTGAGCTATTTGCTTCTACCACTCTAAGCGTGTCGATTTCTTCTAAAAAGTTAGCAGGAGCGCCTTGTGGTCGAACTTGAATAGCGCCATCTTGGCTAAACCCTATTTTTTCGACTGGGACGGGTAAAATAACAGGTCCCCCTTCGCCAATAACTTGACGACCATGGCTGGTTACGAGCATACCTTGAGCTGTAATGTTTAACGTACCCACTTTTGTGTAAGCTTCATTACCGGAGGCATCTTGCACAGCAAGCCATGCGTTATCGCTCATTGCGATATCTAAGTCTCGCCCGGTTTGAACAATGCCACCCGATACCATGTTAGAACCCGGACGCTCTTGCATTGAAAATACACGTGTAGGCAAACCTTCGCCAAACGCTTGCATAGAACGCGCTTGCGCAAAGTCGGCTTTAAATCCTGTTGTATTTGCATTCGCCAAATTATTGGCTTTAAGCGCAAGCCCTTGTAGGCTTTGCTTAGCGCCAGAGGCCGCAATGTAGACCATTTTGTCCATAGTATCGACTCACATAAAAAATCTCTGAACTTACAAATGCAAAATAGGTGCCAGATTAAATTTGACACAAAATTGAGAGGTATTTAGAAGGGCTTACAAAGAGGACTTATAAAAAAGGCTGCAAAAATGCAGCCTAATATATTTAATGAGGTTTAGCTTATCGAATCTGCAAAATACTTTGCTGAATAGTTGAGTTAACTTCAAGCGCACGTGAGTTTGCTTGGTAATTACGCTGTGCAGTAATTAAGTCTACAAGCTCAGTGGTTAAATTGGTGTTTGATTGCTCAAGTGCAGAGGAATTGATCGATCCTAAAGTACCTGACCCTGGCTCGCCTGCAATAGGCTCACCCGACGTTAAGCTTTTTTTCCACGCAGTATCGCCAACTTGCTGCAGCCCCTGTGAGTTTGAAAAACGTACCATAGCGACTTGGCCTAAAAATGATGTATCACCATTACTGTATGACGCTACAATTTTACCATCAGTACCAATATCAATGCCGGCTAAACGGCCAACCGTTGCTCCATCTTGCTCAAGCGCTTTCACCTCAAAATTACTAGCATATTGAGTAGGGACTTTATTCGCTGTACCTGCTTCATCACGCCAATTAACTTCGATATCTGCAGGAAAGCTTGCACCATTCGTTAATAAATCAGAAAGGCCTGCTGTACCGGAGGCTGCATCACCTCCAATTATCGAAATAGGATTAAAAGTATTCGCTACATTATTTACGACTGGATCACCTGTTGTTGACGGTACGCCACTCGAGTCAAAGCCTAGGGTTGTTAAAGGTACATAAGGCGTAGTCCCATCTTGAAGCACGCCATTTTCTCCAAAACTGTCACCATCAAGGGTAGTATAAACATCCCACTTATTTGCGTCAGTCGCAGTTGCGGTGTCATCACGTTTCACAAAAAACAACTGTAAAACATGTGGCTCACCTAGTGAGTCATAAACTGTAGTAGATGTAGAGCTATTGTAAGTAGCACTTTCATCTGGATTAAATGGGAGCGTTGGGGACTCAACTCGCGAATCTAAATTAAATGAGCTATACACACTTGTTGTTGCGCGTGGTGAACCTGAAGAGTCAGGTATTTGCAAGGCCGATGAAGTACTTAAGCTTACTGACGTTGTATTACCTGTTGCTTCGTCAACGGGGAAACCTTGTAAAAAATTACCTTTAGCATCAACTATGAAATTATCTTGGTTTAACTTAAATGCACCTGCACGTGTATATGTTAAATCTTGCGAAGATAAATCGTCTGTCATCGCAAAATAACCTTCACCAGTGATTGCTAAATCAAGTGAGTTATTTGTAAATTGTAGTGAGCCTTGATGAAACTGTTGTGCAACCATTGTCGCTTGTACACCATCACCATTTTTAGTCTTACCAGAGCTAAATACTGATGAAGCGTAAACATCGGCAAACTCAGCGCGCGACTCTTTAAAGCCTGTTGTATTAACGTTTGCAATGTTATTTGCAGTTACGTCTAAATCTTTTTGTGCGGCAGCTAGGCCGGTTAATGCAATATTGAAGCTCATAATTCACCTCTAACCTGTTAATCTGTGGCCTGCTGGCAGGCAAGAAATATTAAATTTGTTACGCGATTTCTGCAATGTCGGTTAACCTAACCGCACCTTCTTTAGTGTTCACAATGATGCCGCTTGAGCCGTTAATGTTTACACTTTCAATATTTTTGAAAGTTGCAATAGGCAAGCTAGAAAACTGGCCATTGGTACTACCTTGTGCCGATAATGTGTATTCCCCTTCAGGTAAACGCTCACCGCTTTCATTATTACCATCCCAAGCGAAGCGAACCGCGCCCGCAGGCTGAGAACCCATATCAATTGTTCTCACTAGCTGTCCTGAAGCATCAGTTACACTAAGTGTTAAGCTTTCAACTGCACTTTCAGCAACGATAGACCCTTTAGCATCACCTGATTCATTTAAATCAACAGTATTTGACTCTAGTAAAGCCTGCTTGCCAACAAGCGTTGAAGCTTGCAGGGCTGAGTTTGATGTCATCGAAGTAGCCAACGTATCAAAATTTGAATTCAAATCACTGATACCTTGCGCCATCGTAAAGCTAGTCATTTGCGCAATCATTTGATCGTTATCCGCAGGGTTACTGGGATCTTGATACGATAATTGCTGAGTTAACAAAGAAAAAAAGTCTTCTTGCGTTAACGCATCACTCTCATTGTCGCTGGTCGCTACTTGCGATTCTTGCCAACGCAAAGAGTCTAAATAGGATGAAGATGTACTAATATCGTTACTCATAACCTACCCTCGGTTACCGCTGCCCTAGCAACAGTGTTTTACTTAGCATTTGCTTAGCTGCATCAGCAACTTGCACGTTTGTTTGGTAAGAACGAGAGGCAGAAATCATATTTGCCATCTCCTCTACAACATTAACGTTGGGTTTATAGATATAGCCATTTTCATCCGCACTTGGATGGTTTGGGTTATATTCAATTTGCAATGGCGCATCGCTTTCAACAATGCCCAAAACTTTAACACCAACTGCGGAGCCATGCTGGTTACTTACTGATGCTGAAGCCTTTGTTAGCTCAGCCGCAAATACAGGTTGGCGCGCCCGGTACGTTTTGTCTTGAGATGAACTAATGGTATTAGCATTAGAAATATTACTAGCTGTCGTATTTAAGCGAACGTTTTGTGCGCTCATACCCGAACCTGCAATATCGAAAACATTATATAAACTCATAATTTTTATCCTTGACTACCGAGAGCTTTATTCAGGCCTTTAAATTTGCCGCTTAAGAACTGCAAGCTGGCCTGATACTCCATAGCATTCTGTGTATACAAGTTTCGTTCCACCTGTATATCAACCGAGTTACCATCACCTGTATCTGATTGATTTGGCATACGAAATGATTCTGAACTGCCCATACTATGAGTGCCTCCACCAATGTGTTTATCATTAGTTCTTACCATAGTATTGCCGCTTTGTTGAGTTGACCTTGCCGCTTTTAATGCAGAGGCAAAATCAATATCTTTTGCTTTATAGCCAGGCGTATCAGCGTTAGCTATATTAGTTGCAATTAATTCTGCTCGCTGTGAACGGATCAACATGGCTTGCGGATGCACACCTAATGCTTTATCAAAACTGATAGCCATAACCTTCTCCAAAAAATTGACTTACCCATTAATAAAGCAAAAAATAAGCCATTAATATTAGGGCGTGCGATATTTTTATAAGGCTATGTATCTAAATAGAAAAACGACGCTAGGTGCGTCGTTTTAGGGAAAGAAGTTAGCTTAATTACTTCTTTTGGTAAATAATACCAGGGTTGCACCTAACCATATCAAACTCAGTACTTAGGCCAGTTAGGGACTCTGACGCGCCTAAAAATAGGTAACCGTTTGGATTTAACGCTTGTGCAAACTGGTTAATAATTTTAGCTTTTATTTCAGGTGCAAAATAAATTAGTACATTTCGGCAAAAAATAATATCAAACTTGCCCATTAACGCGTAAGAATCAAGCAGATTTAAATGCCTAAAACTAACTTGTTTTTTTATTGTATCGTTTACTTGTGCCATACCGTTGCCGCTGTCTTTAAAAAACTTTTTACGACGCTCTGCAGATAACCCTCTGGCAAGTGCCAGCGCGTCATACTCTGCATTTTTACACATATCAAGCATGGTATTAGATATGTCGGTACCAATAATTTGTGCCCCCATACGAAGCACACCTGGTTGCTTAGCACTAAATTCAGCAACCGACATAGCTATTGAATAAGGTTCTTGGCCTGACGAACTGGCAGCAGACCAAATTTTTAAAGGTCTTCTTAAATCTTTAAATTCAGGGAAAAGCTTGTTTTGGAGCAACTCAAATGGGTATTGATCTCTAAACCACAAAGTTTCGTTGGTGGTCATTGCATCAACCACAGCGGCTCTTAATTGCCGCTCGTGAGGCCCGAGAGTTTTACTAACCAATTCCGATAAAGATCCCACATTAAATCGAGTCATTAACGGAGCAAGTCGGCTTTTAACTAAATACTGTTTATTTTCACCTAAAACAATGCCGCATTGCTGCTCTAAAAACGAACGAAACTGGTCGTATTCACTTTGCTGCAAATCTTTATTATTCAAGTTAGTAGCACCTATTTTTGTTAATCACAATGAACCCACTTTTTAACCGCTGTTGCTAATTCATCTGGGTTAAATTTAGCAATAAAGTCATCTGCCCCTACTTTTTCAATCATCGCTTGGTTAAAAACACCACTCAAAGAGGTATGCAAAATAACATGCAAAGGTGCAAGTTTGGGATCTGCTTTTATTTCAGCTGTTAAGGTATAGCCGTCCATTTCAGGCATTTCAACGTCTGAGATAAGTAATGCTACTCGCTCTGTAATATCATTTTTACAATCAAGCTCTGCTATTTCTTTAAGCCTAATTAAAGCTTCCTTACCATTTTTAGCAAGCTCTGTTTGAACACCTAGCGGCTCTAAGGCTCGTTTAACTTGATTACGGGCAACAGCAGAGTCATCTGCAATAAATACGATACGTTCGCCTAAATCTCTTTGAATATCGCCACTTTGTGCAACTTCAGCACTTACTTCTGTGTTTACTGGACAAATTTCGTTGAGAATTTTTTCTACATCGAGAATCTCGACTAATTCATTTTCGATTTCGGTCACTGCTGTTAAATATGAATAACGTCCGGCGCCTGATGGCGGTGGCATTATTTTTTCCCAATTCATATTTACAATACGTTCAACTCCGCCCACTAAAAACCCTTGCACAGAGCGATTGTATTCAGCAATGATTATAAAGCTGTCTTTAATGTTGTCGATTGGGCGCCCACCTACAGCCATTGATAAATCAATAACCGAAATGGTTTGACCACGAATATGTGCAACACCACGAATATACGGATTAGATTTTGGCATGCTTGTTAGTGGAGGGCATTGCAGCACTTCTCTCACTTTAAATACATTAATACCAAAACGCTGACGCCCTCTGAGCTTAAATAAAAGTAATTCTAGGCGGTTCTGCCCAACCAACTGTGTGCGTTGGTTTACTGAGTCTAAAATGCCTGCCATTCAAATCTCCTAAAGAAAACAAATAATACGGAACGATAATTGCTTTCTATTTATAAAGCTACATAACATCGCGGGTGCGTCTACTTTTTGACGCAAAATATTTATACCCTGTTTGAAACCATAAGCATAGTCGAAACATTATGAGTTTGTTAAAAAAAGTCAGAAGATACAGTGTTTTTTATTTTGTTACTAGCTTGTGCTTTGTATTCCCTTTGCAAGCTAAAGTGTTTAGTAAAGATTTATTACAAGACATGGCCGTTGCTTACATAGCTAAGCAAATTGGTACATTACAAAATACTAATACTCAATTAAGTGCTCTGCCTTTAGACAGTCGCATTCCTGATCGTGTCTGTAATACAGAGCTTGAATTATCAACATCCGATGAGCCACCATTTAACCGCCAAGTAACCTTACAAGCCAAGTGCAATGATGTGCAAACGTGGGCTCAATACGTTCATGTAAGAGTTGTTGAAATGGCTCCAGTTGTTGTTGCCACTGCTAATTTAACTCGTGGTGAAGTAATAACTAAATCGCATTTAAGTATTGAAATGAAACCAACTCACTTTGTACGAATTCAGTACTTAGATGATCCCACAATGCTAATAGGTAGTAGAAGTAAACGAAATATTAGAAGTGGTATGCCAGTATTACTAAACCAAATTTGCATGGTGTGTAAAGGTGACTCTGTTAATATTTACGCAAACCTGAGGGGCCTTAGAATTAAAACCACAGGTATTGCTTTAGAAGACGGTACTTTGGGCGAACAGATACAAATAAAAAACAAAAAATCAGGTAAAGTTTTAAATGCGCGAGTAGATGGTGTAGAGTCTGTTCAGGTGAATATTTAATTTAGATTTATACTAAAGTATCCTACGTATATGCCGATAACATGGCATAAGTTGGGTAATATACGGGTTTATTATTATGGTTAATCAAGTTAATGGCAGTAATCAACAAGCTAATGCGTTAACAAATGCAAAGCAGCAACAAGTTGATTTAAAAAAAGATAACGCAAATACACAAGCTGCTCAGGCCCCTTCGCCTAAAGCTGCAAGTGATTCTGTAAGTTTAACGCCGCAAGCGCAGCAATTAAAAACGCTTCAAGATAAAGCACAGCAATCGCCTGGCTTTGACAGCGATAAAGTTGCTGAGCTAAAAAAAGCAATAACTGAAGGTAAATACCAAGTGGACAGTGAAAAGCTTGCTAAAAACTTAGCTGATTTTGAGTTTAACGTGTATGGCTGATCATAATAGTTTAATTAGCGTAAAGCTAAACCAACAAGTAAGTTGTTTAGACTCTTTACACACGCTATTAAACGATGAGCTTACTGCTATTGCCTCACGACGTGGTGCTGGTTTAAAAGAAATTGCCCAACAAAAAATGTCTTTTTTAACTAAGCTAAGCACTCTAGATAAAGAGCTAAGTAAGCTAATTGCCAGTAACGATACACAAAATCCTGAAATATCTGAGCTAATAAGCCAAGTTAAAACTCAACTTGCGCAATGCCAAAAACAAAATAATGTTAATGCTCATGCTGCCCGTCAAGCGCAACTTAGTGTTAAACAATTAAAAGAGATATTAATTGGCGCACCAACGTCAATGACCTACGACCAAGCCGGTAAATCTGTAAATACCGAGAGTAAACTGGTTCGTAATTTAAAAGCGTAAGCCCAAAATTTGACATTAAAAAAGCCTTATTGATTTATCAATAAGGCTTTTTTAATGTCCTTGTCTCGTCCTGAAATGTGTTTACACATTTAGGATTTATTATGACCAAGTCAAATAATATCAATTTGCTTAATAATGTAAGCCCCCTTAAAAAATAATTAAGAGGGCTTTATTGATATTAAATATCCGTTTGATTATTGCTACTTTCAATTAAGTGTTTAATCATCTCTTCCGATTGATTTTGTACATCAACCGCAGGTGCTGCTGCATCAATGCTTCCTCCACTTTGAGCTGGAGTATAAGCAATTGCAGAGCCTTCATCCTCAACCAGTGTATTTAGCGCTATAAGCTGCTCTGCATCTTCATCAATGATTACGTCATTAATATTAAGTGGTTCTGCCGAACTCATTTGCACCGTTTGCTCAGGTGTTGATAGACCACTCAAGTTACCTAAATCAATCGTTTCAGTGCTTAATACGTTGCTGCTTGAAACCTCATTAGGGGTTGTATCGCCTAATGAAGATTCTTCACTAAATGATGCAGGGATTGTATCGCCAGAAGCAGCGCTTGCTCCATTATCGTAAATATTTCCCGTACCTTCTATTGCGTTGTCAGTATTTTTGATTAAGTAGTTTCCAACTTCATCTACAGTTACAAAGTAGAATTGCTCTCCTCCACCTATGTTTAGATTGAGTAAATTTAGAAAGCCTCCCCAATTTCCATTGCTATCAGAAGTAAAACTTCCTGCATTATCTAGTACATCTAAATCTAGACCGAGTAAATTAACACCCAATAATGAAGAGCCAATAATATACACTTCAGTATCTGGTTCTGTTGTTCCTTCAACTGATGGGAGTAAAAGACCTAATGCTGAACTAAAATCAGTAACCTCGAAACCTATTGGCGTGGTATCAATAACCAATCCAGATATACTACCGCTTGAAGTTGTATTACCTGATGTATCAGTTGCTACAGCTGTTACTGTGTACTCACCATCAGCTAAGTCAGTATTAGCTGTAGCACTCCATACACCCGATGCATTAACAGTTTTTATTAATACAATACTTTCAGTTGGACCACTAAAAGTAACAGTTACAGACTCACCTGGAGCGGCAGTCCCCGTAACAAGAGGTGTTTGCTCTGCTGTTAGTACTAACCCTGAGTCAATTGTAATACCTGAGTCAATTGCGCTACTTGATGATTGCGTACCGGTATTACCTGCACCATCAGCAATGCTTACATCTACGCTGTAGTTACCCTCAGAAAGTACTTCTGCAGAGGTCACACTCCAAGTTCCATCAGGCCCAACGGTTGTTTCAACATTGTGAGTGGCGCCTGCAGAATCGGTAAATGTAACTATAACCGGTGCACCTGCAAAACTTCCGGTTACTGACCCCGTAACAGTAGGCGTTGTATCTTGCCCTACTGTAATTGGGTCTATCACTATAGTTGGTGCAGTGTAGTCTGTGCTTGACACCATTGTATCGCTTGATGAGTTACCCGCAGCATCACTCACTGTCGCAGTAGCGCTAAAACTACCTTCACTAAGCGCGGTGGTAGCTGTGACTGACCATGTGCCATTGCCTGCAACTTGAGCGGTAATAGTTTGTGAATCGTTATTATCATCAGTAATAACAACACTCACATTTGTACCTGCTGGTG
The DNA here is from genome assembly GCF_014163875.1 of Pseudoalteromonas sp. SR43-3. Taxonomy (NCBI): domain Bacteria; kingdom Pseudomonadati; phylum Pseudomonadota; class Gammaproteobacteria; order Alteromonadales; family Pseudoalteromonadaceae; genus Pseudoalteromonas; species Pseudoalteromonas sp. SR43-3. The sequence goes on from NZ_JACJEC010000005.1 coordinate 265,920, forward strand.
CATCACTTATACCTGTTATAGTCGGTAGTGGGTTATTGGTTACAGATAATTGATCAACTTCAACTGTTGGTGGTGTTAAATCAATTATTCCACCAAGACTTGTAGAGCTTGAAAGCCCTAAGTCTTCAACTGTAGCACTTACAGTAAAGGCGCCTTCAGCTAATGGTGTTGTAGGTATTAGAGTCCACATACCTGCTATAGCCGTTGTATTATAAGTGGTAGCGGTACCGTCACTGTCAGTAATAACGACTTCTACATTACCGTTTATTACATCGGTAGTACCACTAATAGTAGGGGTTGTATCGCTTGTATCAATTATTGGGTTTATCAACAAACTTGGCAGGGTTGTACTGACAGTACCTATTTGATTTACAGTGGTTGTATTACCAGCGCTATCGGTACTTATGGCCTCAACTGTAATTTCTCCTTCAGGTAATAAAGGAGCAATGGCAGACCAAGTACCATCGCCTAAAACAGTAGCAGTAACTGTTTGTACTGCGGCTGTTGAGTCAGTGATATTTACTGTAATTGAACTTCCTACTTCCTCATCGCTGGAGCCTGTAATTGTTGGTGTTAGAGTATTAAGTACTCCAAACGCATCTATCTCTAACGCTGGTGGAATGGTGTCTATAGTTACTTGTTCAATGGCTGACTGCCCAATATTACCTGCGGCATCAGTAATACTCGCATACACATCATAAACACCATCTGATAGGCTAGTTGTTACTAAAGACCAAGTGCCATCACTCCCAACTACAGCATCAAATACTGTTTCATCACCATTGCTACCAATAACTGTTACGTCAATATCTGTACCTGGTGCTTCTTCCGATGTGCCTGAAATAGTTAATAAATCGGTATCGCTAATGCTCAGTGGTAAAATTCCAACCACTGGTACTAGCGTATCAACGACGAATTCAAGCGTATCAGTAACTACGTTTCCTGCTTCATCTGTAATGCTTACATTAGCAACATGTTGCCCTTCAGTTAGTGCATCTACCTCGAGTGAAAATAATCCAGCTGCATTAACCGTAGTGGTTAAAACTGAACCACCATCAAGTTGTATTTCAACAACACCATTAATTAAATCACTGGTACCTTGGATAATTGGCGTTGAATCCGATGTTGTACCAATAACCTGTAAGCCAAGTGTTGGCGATATTGTATCCACCACTGCGGTAAGTAGTTGCGTGGTAGTAATGCCGACCTCACTTAATACGTCAACTGTTATGCTAAATGTACCTTCAGCCAATGATTGAGGTACCTGTACTACCCACGTATTGTCATCTTGTACTATTGCAGTAAGCTCTTGTACTACATTTTCGCTATCCACCACTCTAACTAGCACTTCAGTGCCTGGTGCTTGGTCGGTCGTACCACTAATTATTGGTAAATCTCCCTCTCCAGTTACAAAGTCAACCACCGCATTAAGTACTGGGGTTGAAGCGTCTACATCAGCCGTAGTTATAGTGGTTGTATTACCAGCATCATCAGTTGCAGAAGCTTCAACAACCGATAAGCCAATAACATTAACTGCTAGGCCTAATAGCTCCCAATCACCATTTGCATCTGTGGTTACATCGTATGTTAAATCGAGTAAATCACCTGCAAGCTCTAGAGTAACCGTAACGGTTTTACCTTCGCCCAAATCAGATGTACCAGATAAAGAAACCAACTGACCTAATAGGAAGGAAGGCACAATTGTTAGCTCTGGTCCCACAGTATCAACCTCACCACCGGTTTTATTGTCGACCGAAGTATTGCCCGCAGCATCGCTAATAGTTGCACTAACACTGTAAACCCCCTCTGCTAAAATATTATCAGCAGCCGCTTGCCAGTCTCCATTCACATCGGTTTGAACGGTCATTTGATGCGATGCACCAGCTGAGTCCGTAAACGTAACTAAAACGTTTGTATTTGGCTCGTTTGATGTGCCATTAATTAATGGCGTGCTGTCTTGGGTAAGTATTAATGAACTTTGATTAATACTAATTTCGGGAGCAATTGTATCAATGGTTGCTGTATTTGTTGCGTCCCCGGTATTACCCGCGCTGTCAGTAACAAATACTTCAACTGAATAATCTCCTTGTGAAAGAGAATTACTTGCCTCTACAGACCATATACCACCCGTTTGAACAGTTGTATTTACAGTATGCTTATTCCCGAGTGCATCGGTAAATACCACAGCGACTGCATCACCTACCATGGCACCTGTCACGCTCCCTGAAATACTTGGAGTTAGATCGGTACTTCCAACAATATCGTTAATAGTCACAACAGGTGCTGTTATATCAACTTCCCCTGTAATACTTGTGTTTACAGGATTACCTGCAGTATCTGTTGTTGAAGCTAAAACCGTGTAAGTGCCCTCGCTCAACTCAGTACTTGCAGCGACTGACCATGTGCCATTTGCACCAACAGTAGCATTAACCGTTTGCTCTACACCTAAGCTATCTGTAATTAAAATAGCGACTATGGCGCCTTGTGGAGCTGTAGTTGTGCCTGAAATTGTTGGCGTTGTATCATTTGAAATTGTAAGCGGTGTAATATTAAGTGCTGGTGGAGTTAAATCGATAACACCGCTACCTGTTGTATTACTCGTTAAGCCTCCTTCAGTTACACTTGCCGAAACAGTAAATTCACCTTCAGGTAGAATATCTGTCGCATCAACACTCCAGTTCCCACCTACCACAGTTGTAGTTACAGTATGTGAAACGTTATTAACGTCAGTTATAACAACCGTGATTTCTGTGTTATCTGCCGCACTACTTGTGCCTGATATTGCTGGTGTTTGATCGTTTGTATCAACAATTGTATTAATATTAATTGTAGGCGCATTGGTATTTAGCATTGCGGTACTATTTGCAACTGATTCATTCCCTGCGGCATCAGTAACACTTGCAGAAACTGCAACTTCACCATCAGTCAGTGCATCTGTAATATCTACAGTCCAAGCACCACCTGCACCAACAACAGTTGTGTAAGTCTCGGTACTATCTCCATCGGTCACAGTTACTGTAATACTCGTGTTTTCAGGTTCATTGGATGTGCCTGAAATAGTTGGCGTGCTGTCATTAATTGTACCTAATGCGTTTATAGTAATACTTGGTGCTTGAGTATCAATAAAGCTCGAGCCTGTATCCACTCCTTGATTGCCAGCATCATCGGTAATACTTACCTCTACATCATAATTGCCATTTGGCAAGCTTGGCGCCGTAACTTGCCAATCGCCGTTAGCATCAACTATTGCGGTTAAGGTATGTATATCACCGTTGCTATCTGTAATAACTATATCGACCACCGTATCCTGTGGTTCAGTTGAAGTACCATTTATAACTGGTGTCTCAGTGTTAAATACAGTTATGTCATTAAGTACAATAACAGGTAATTGGGTATCAATTGTTAAATCAATAGCCGTGCTGCTGGTATTATTAGCATCATCGGTAACACTTACTTGAGCCGTATAATCACCATCAACAAGTGCTACGGGGACATCTACTTGCCAATTGCCATCAGTACCCACTGTTGCTGTTAGTGTTTGACCGCCGATAAGGATGGTTACATCAGCACCAATCTCATTACTCGTGCCTGAAATTGTAGGGGTTGTATCTATTGTCGCGTTAACTTCGTTCACAATTAATGTAGGAGCAACGCTATCTATTTCACCTTGAGCCTGCTGCGTTGTTAAATTACCGACACTGTCTCTAACCTCTGCAACAACAGTGTATTGACCTTGCGCTAGCTCTGCAGGTACAGCAACAGACCAGTCGCCACCGGCTTGAACAATCGCAGTAAACTCTTGGCTTTGCCCTGCACTATCGGTGACAGTCACATCAATTACAGTGCCTTGCCCCATATCGGTGGTTCCGCTAATTACTGGCGTACTGTCATTAGATAAAGCATCAACACTAACGGTTAGTTCTGGCGCTACGTTATCAAAATCAAGTGTATTGATTGTTCTAACATTACCAGCGGCATCCGTTGCACTGGCAGTTACATAGGCTAGACTTAGTAAAGGTACTGTTATGTTTGCAAGCCCCCACGTACCATCAGGATTTGTTGTTGCGGTGTAAGTTGCGCCAATTAACCCACCAACTAGGTACTCTGTAATAGTGATCACAGAGCCTCCTGGTAAATCAGAATCCCCCGAAAGAGAAACCAAATTGCCTAATAAAAACGATGGAATAATTTCAAGATCCGGAGCGGTTACATCTAGTTCACCATTATCTGTGCCAGTACCTGTATTGCCTGCGGCATCAGTGATGCTGGCGCTAACGCTATAATTCCCTTCGGCTAATGTGCCTGTTGGTGTCGCACTCCAGTTACCATTGGCATCGGTTTGTACATCAATGCTTTGAGTGGCATTTGCTGCATCTGTAAAGGTCACCGTGATGGTGCTGTTAGGTGCATCACTGGTGCCTGTCACTGTGGGCGTGCTGTCGTTAGTGAGTATTGGCGCATCCACACTCACACTTGGCGCGGTGGTATCAATGGTGCCGTTGCCGGTAATATCGGTGCTGTTACCTGCCACATCGCTAATACTTGCTTCGATGCTATATGGTCCCTCTGCCAGTGCAGTCGGTACTTCTACAGAGAAGTTGCCATCGGCATCCACAGTGGTAGTGAACGTTTGTGTATTGCCTTGATCGTCCACCACGGTGAAGTTAATAACCGTACCTTCAACGGCATCACTTGTGCCACTGAGTGTCGGAGTAATGTCACTACTTGAGCCTGGGCTGGTAAGTACAAGTGTCGGTGCAGTGGTATCTATTTCACCTGCGCCTGTGGCGGTGGTGTCGTTGCCTGCTGCATCGCTCACGCTTGCGCTGATGGTATATCCACCTTCTGCAAGTGCTACCGGTACAGGGATTGACCACGTGCCATTGGCTAGTACGGTGGCGCTCATTGTTTGCGCTGCGCCGCTGCTGTCGGTGACAACAATGGTTACTTCACTGCCTTGCGGTGCATCGCTGGTACCTGCAATCGTTGGCGTGGTGTCGTTCCCTACACCGTTGTCTGTAATAACAAGGCTCGGGCCAGTAAGGTCTATCTGACCTGTCTCGGTGGCGCTGCCGATATTACCTAGACCATCATCTACCTGTGCGGTGACAGTATATTCGCCTTCGGCTAAATCAGTTGGTGCATCGACACTCCATACTCCACCCGTTACGGTTGTATCAACAGTCGTAATATTCCCTGCACTGTCTTCAAACGTTAAGCTAATGGTAGTGTTATCTGCCGCATCGCTTGTACCATTAATGGTTGGGGTGGTGTCGTTGGTGTCAACCAGTGCATTAATACTAATGCTTGGGGCCGTGGTGTTGAGTGTTGCGGTTTCACTTAATGTAGTGGTATTACCGGCGTTATCACTAACGCTTGCTTCAATAGTGAGTGGACCATCAGTTAACGCGTTCGGTACATCTGCTGACCAGCTGCCATCGGCTTGTACTGTTGCAGTAAACGTTTCTGTTGTGGTGCCGTCGCTTACACTGATGTTTATCACTGTGCCCGCTGGCGCATTGCTGCTTCCGCTGATTGTCGGCGTGCTGTCGTTGGTTGCGCCGACTGTGTCTAACGTCAGTGTCGGCGCTAAGGTATCTAAGTTGCCTGTTTGTGTTGCACCACCGGTGTTGCCTGCATCATCGGTGATACTGGCTTGCACGGTGTAGCTTCCATCCGGTAATTCAGGGCTGGTTGCTTGCCAATCACCGTTTGCATCCACGGTGGCGGTGATTGGGTGTTCATCACCGTTACTGTCAGTAATAACAATGTTTACAACGGTGCCTTCAGGCTCTGTTGAAGTACCACTAATCACTGGGGTGCTGTCGTTACCCAAGCCCAGTGCATCAACGGTGACGATTGGCGTAATAGTATCCACATTACCACTGCTGTTTGCGGTGCTCTCGTTGCCTGCCGCATCAGTAATACTCGCGCTTACAGTAAAGTCACCTTGTGCAAGGGCACCTGAAATCTCAATGTTCCAGTGGCCATCGCTGCCAACTAGGGTCTCAATGGTTTGCACAGCGCCTGCGCTGTCGGTGATGGTGAGTGTAACAGTGCCACCAATTTCATTACTGGTGCCCTGCAGCTCTGGTGTTAAGTCGCTAACATCGCCTACGTTTTGAATGGTGAGCGTTGGCGCTTGCGTGTCGATGGTACTGGTATCACTCACGGTGGTTTCATTGCCGACACTGTCGCGTACACTTACTTCGATGGTGCTTTGACCTTCACTTAATGGTGTGGTTGGAGTGGCACTCCAATTACCATCCGCATCAACAAGGGCGGTGATGGTTTGTGGGTTGCCGTTGCTGTCGGTAACGACTATCGTCACTTGTGCCCCTTCGCCCGCATCACTTGTGCCGCTTATGATTGGCGTGTTGCTGTCGCTTTGTGCTGCAACATCAACCGTGAGTGTTGGCGGTGTGTTATCAAAGTCATCTGAGCTAATTGTACGGGTATTACCTGCGGCATCGGTCGCTGTGGCGATCACTGAGCCAACATCAAGTAACGATACATCTAATCCGACTAATGACCAATTACCATCGGCATCAGTTGTGGTGGTGTAGGTGGCACCAATGCCACCGCCAACCAGTTGCTCGGTAATGGTAATTTCACTGCCTGCTGGCAAGTCAGAGGTACCACTTAGGGTAACCAATAAACCAAGTTCAAACGTTGGTGTAAAGGCAAGTGCCGGTGGAGTTACGTCTACTTCGCCACTGTCTGTACCTGTACCTGTGTTGCCCGCTGCATCAGTGATGCTGGCGCTAACGCTATAATTCCCTTCGGCTAATGTGCCTGTTGGTGTCGCACTCCAGTTACCATTGGCATCGGTTTGTACATCAATGCTTTGAGTGGCATTTGCTGCATCTGT
>NZ_JACJEC010000005.1:272890-275024 GCF_014163875.1 Pseudoalteromonas sp. SR43-3
TGCATCAACGGTGACGATTGGCGTAATAGTATCCACATTACCACTGCTGTTTGCGGTGCTCTCGTTGCCTGCCGCATCAGTAATACTCGCGCTTACAGTAAAGTCACCTTGTGCAAGGGCACCTGGAATCTCAATGTTCCAGTGGCCATCGCTGCCAACTAGGGTCTCAATGGTTTGCACAGCGCCTGCGCTGTCGGTGATGGTGAGTGTAACAGTGCCACCAATTTCATTACTGGTGCCCTGAAGCTCTGGTGTTAAGTCGCTGACATCGCCTACGTTTTGAATGGTGAGTATTGGCGCTTGCGTGTCTAACGTAATTGTATCTGTAACTGTTGTCGTATTTCCTGCTTCGTCAGATACACTCACTTCGATGGTGTTATCACCTTCATTTAAATCTGTTTGTGGAGTTACTTCCCAGTTACCATTTGCATCTACTGTGGTGGTAAGTGTTTGTTCAACCCCGTTATCATCAGTAATAACAACCGTGATGCTGGTACCAACGTCTGCATCACTAGTGCCTGAAATGGTAGGTGTTGAGTCGTTAGTTACAGTATCAAAGTTTACGGTTAAGCTAGGCCCTGATGTATCTATAATGCCTGTAGCAGTATCTGAAGCACTATTTCCAGCAGCATCAGATACTTCAGCTTCTACAGAATAATCGCCCGAGGCCAACTCTTGGGAAAGTTCAACACTCCAATTACCATCTGTATCTGTTGTTGTGCTAAATGTGCGAACAACCCCTTGAGAATCAGTAACCGTTAAATTTATAACTGTGCCTGCAACTACGTCAGTTGTGTTACCAGAAATAACCGGTGTTGTATCATTACTTGTTTCTAGTTCATTTACTTGTATGGTTGGAGGCGTAATATCAATTACAGCATCAAGCTCTGCATTTGCGCTTCCACCACCTATGTCTGTTACTGTCGCACTAATTAAAATGGTGCCTTCAGCCAAATCGGCTGGCGGAGTAACACTCCAGAGTCCGTTTTCATCAACAACCGTAGTTAAAGTAATTATTCCACCCGCTGAGTCAGTGATCTGAACTTCAACTTGAGAGCCAACTTGTGCATTAAAAGTATCACCATTTATTTGAGGTGTTTGATCGTTAGTTTCGCCAATAACATCAATGGTAATAGTCAATGCGCTTGTATCAATTGTGCCTGAAGCACTTGCTGTGCCTTCATTACCAGCGCTATCGCTAATACTTGCATCTACAGAGTAGGCCCCTTCAGCTAAAGCCGCAGGTACTTCTACTGTCCAACTTCCGTCTGCAATTACTTGTGCTGAAATTGTTTGTACTGCACCATTAGCATCGGTCACTGTTAAAGTTATGGTTGAACCAGCAGGCTCCCCGCTAACCGTGCCTGAAATGGTCGGTGTTGTATCACTCGTATCGCCTAGTGCATTAATAGTAACTATTGGCGCTGTGGTATCAACTTCTCCCGTTGTTGTGGCTGTGGTTTCATTACCTGCGTTATCGGTAACCGATACTTCAACAGTAAATTCGCCTTCACTTAATTCGTTCGGTACATCAACACTAAAGGTGCCATCGGCTTGTACTTCTGTGGTAATAGTTTGTGGATTACCTGCTTCATCAGTAACTGTAATAGTAACAACCGTGCCCTCTGGCTCACCGGTTGCGGTGCCTGAAATAGTTGGGGTGGTGTTGTTAGTATCACCTACTGGGTCAATAATAACTGTTGGCGCGGCAGTATCGACTTCGCCTATTGTTGTTGCGGTAGTTTCATTACCTGCTGTATCGGTAACCGATACTTCAACCGTAAACTCACCCTCACTTAATTCATTTGGTACATCAACACTAAAGGTACCATCAGCTTGTACTTCAGTGGTGATAGTTTGTGGATTACCAGCTTCATCAGTTACTGTAATAGTAACAACCGTGCCCTCTGGCTCACCCGTCGCGGTGCCTGAAATGGTTGGGGTGGTGTCGTTAGTATCACCTACTGGGTCAATAATAACTGTTGGCGCGGCAGTATCGACTTCTCCCGTTGTTGTTGCGGTAGTTTCATTACCTGCTGTATCGGTAACCGATACTTCAACCGTAAACTCACCCTCACTTAATTCATTTGGTACATCAACACTAAAGGTACCATCAGCTTGTACTTCAGTGGTG
>NZ_JACJEC010000005.1:275124-275897 GCF_014163875.1 Pseudoalteromonas sp. SR43-3
ATAGTTTGTGGATTACCAGCTTCATCAGTAACTGTAATAGTAACAACCGTGCCCTCTGGCTCACCGGTTGCGGTGCCTGAAATAGTTGGGGTGGTGTCGTTAGTATCACCTACGGGGTCAATAATAACTGTTGGCGCGGCAGTATCAACTTCGCCTGTTGTTGTTGCGGTAGTTTCATTACCTGCTGTATCGGTAACCGATACTTCAACCGTAAACTCACCCTCACTTAATTCATTTGGTACATCAACACTAAAAGTGCCATCGGCTTGTACTTCAGTGGTGATTATTTGTGGGTTACCAGCGTCATCAGTTACTGTAATAGTAACAACCGTGCCCTCCGGCTCACCCGTCGCGGTGCCTGAAATAGTTGGTGTGGTGTCGTTACTATCACCTACTGGGTCAATAATAACTGTTGGCGCGGCAGTATCAACTTCGCCTGTTGTTGTTGCGGTAGTTTCATTACCTGCAGTATCGGTAACTGATACTTCAACAGTAAATTCGCCTTCACTTAATTCGTTCGGTACATCAACACTAAAAGTGCCATCGGCTTGTACTTCAGTGGTGATAGTTTGTGGGTTACCTGCTTCATCAGTTACGGTAATAGTAACAACCGTGCCTTCTGGCTCACCCGTCGCGGTGCCTGAAATGGTTGGGGTGGTGTCGTTAGTATCACCTACGGGGTCAATAATAACTGTTGGCGCGGCAGTATCAACTTCGCCTGTTGTTGTTGCGGTAGTTTCATTACCTGCTGTATCGGTAACCGATACTTCAAC
>NZ_JACJEC010000005.1:275997-297331 GCF_014163875.1 Pseudoalteromonas sp. SR43-3
CTAAAAGTGCCATCGGCTTGTACTTCAGTGGTGATTATTTGTGGGTTACCAGCGTCATCAGTTACTGTAATAGTAACAACCGTGCCCTCCGGCTCACCCGTCGCGGTGCCTGAAATAGTTGGTGTTGTATCGTTACTATCCGCCAGTGCATCAATCGTAATATTTGGTGCGGTATTATCAATAGTTCCCTGTGCAGAAGCTTCACTTTGGTTACCTGCTTCATCACTAACGATGGCATTAACACTAAAGTCACCTTCAACTAACTCATTAGTATCGGCTGTCCAGCTACCATCAGCTAGCGTTTGTGTTGTAATTGTTTGTGTATTACCACCAGCATCTGTAACGATTAACGTAACAGTTGTTCCGGCTGGTACATTTTGTACAGAACCTGAAATTGTTGGAGTAGTATCGTCGCTATCTGGGATTGTATTAATTGCTATAATTGGAGCTGATAAATCAATTGTTCCACTAACAGTATCGCTTGCTTCATTACCCGCAGCGTCTGTTACTGTTGCTGTAATTGTAAAATCGCCTTCAGCAACCGCTTGAGTTGCACCTACTTGCCAAGTTCCATCTTCTGACACAACCGCCGTCAATGTTTGAGACTCACCATTTGCATCAGTAACTAAAACACTAACAAGGCTACCCGGTGCTACATCACTCGTTGTTCCGCTAAATGTAGGCGTTGTGTCGTTTGAATCAGCAAAATCATTTATTGCAACTAAAGGAGGGGTGGTATCAACTGAGCCTAATTGTGAATCTTGAGCTGCGTTACCCGCATTATCCGATACATTAGCTGTTACTGTAAAATCCCCCTCACTTAAAGCAGTTGGAATCTCAATACTCCAAGTACCATCAGCACTTATAGTAGTCACTAACTGTTGCTCTGCTCCTAGACTATCGGTAACAATTAAAGTTACTTCACTGCCCGATGCTAATCCTTGGGTAGAGCCTGTAAGCGTAGGTGTTGTATCGTTTGTATCTGCGATATTGTTAATAGTCACACTTGGTGCGGTTAAATCAACCGTACCTGTAACAGTTGCCGTACTGCTATTGCCTGCAGTGTCGCTAACACTCGCTGTTACTGTGAAATCTCCTTCACTGAGATCTGCAATAATATCCGCTGTATATGTACCATCTGTATTTGTAGTTGTTGTAAGTGTTTGTTCATTACCTTCACTGTCAGTTATTACTAATGTAACTTCGGTCCCTGCAGGTACATCAATTACATTACCGCTTACAGATGGGGTTACATCATTCGTATCCTCAATAGGATTAATCGTGATTGCAGGATCTGTTAAATCAATTTCTCCAGTTTCACTTGCAGAAGCTGTATTACCCGCAGCATCAGTTACAGTTGCAACCACACTAAACTGGCCTTCAACTAATTCATTACTTGCCTCAACTGACCAGCTTCCGTCAGCACCAGTAACTACTTGCACGGTTTCTGCTACGCCATCGCTTCCTGTAAATGTAACGGTTACTACCGCACCAGGATCTACGTCTTGGGTAGAGCCGCTAACTGTTGGTGTTGTATCGTTAGTATCAATAATAAAATTAATACTTACAGTTAAATCAACATTACCTACTGCACTTGCTTGCGCCTCATTGCCCGAGTCATCTATAACCGCTGCAACTACAGTAAAGTCGCCCTCAGGCAGAGGGGTTGTTACTTGTGCAGACCACGAACCATCTTCTTGCGTCACTGCTAGTAATGTAAATGTGCTGCCATCGCTTGCAGTAATAGTTAAAGTAATGGTTGTACCAGCAGGCACATTACCGGTGTTACCACTTAAAAATGGAGTGGTATCGTTAGTATTAGCAATTGCATCGATTTGAATTGAGATAGGAGCAAACGTTATTTCACCGTTTGTTTGAGCAGATGCCTCATTACCCGCAGCATCGGTTACTGACGCAGTTGCGGTAAATTCACCACCTGGCAAGATTTCACTAGCATCAACACTCCATGTGCCATCTTCATTTAATAAAGTAGTTAAAGTTTGTACGTTACCGTTAATATCGGTTACTAATACTGTAATAACAGAGCCCGCAGGAGCGTCTTCCACCCTACCTACAAATGTTGGTGTAGTATCGTTAGTATCAGCAATTGCAGTAACGGTAATATCAGGGTTTGTTAAATCAACAACACCTTGGTTATTTGCTTGGGCTTGATTACCTGCAGCATCACTTACACTTGCATCAACCTCAAACTGCCCTTCAGCCAATGGCGTAGTTACGTCGATAGACCAATCCCCATCAGCGTTAGTTTGGGTTAATAATGTTTGAGTTTGACCATCAAAATCGGTAATAACCACACTAATAATAGAGCCTGCAGGTACATCTTGCGCGTTACCTGTAATCGTTGGCGTGGTGTCTTGAGTGTCGTTAATATTATTAATTTGTACCGAAGGCGCCGTTAAATCAATTACTCCTGAATCACTTGCTAATGCTAAGTTTCCTACACTGTCGCTTACTTGTGCATCAACAGTAAAATCACCTTCAGGTAAAGGAGTCCCTACTTCTACACTCCAGCTTCCATCGGCTTGGGTAACTGCAGTTAATGTTTGTATTTGTCCTGCACTATCTGTAACAGTAATTGTTACTTGAGTGCCCTCAGGAACACCATTTGTTGTTCCAACAAGTGGTGGTGTTGAGTTATTTGTTTCATCAGTTACATTTACGGTGATTACCGGAGCAGTTAAATCTACATTCGCTAAAGCTTGGTCTATAGCTTGATTTCCAGCTGCATCAATCGCAACAGCGCTTACGTTAAACTCCCCTTCAGATAAAGGTGAGGTGGTAGTAATTACCCAATTTCCTTGAGCATCAACCTGAGTAACTATTGTTTGTACCGTACCTGCACTATCCGTTAACGTGACTGATACATTATCCCCAGTATTCAAACCAGATACTGTCCCTGTCACTGTCACTGTTTGCGAAGCAGAATCGGCAACAGGATCAATAGCAATAAGTGGAGGTGTTGTATCAACCTCAATTGAAATAGTGTCGTTTATAGGATTACCAACAGGATCCGTCGCTTCAACAACAACCGTTACAGGGCCATCAGCAATTGGTGTTGGTAGGGTTATTTCAAAGGTACCATCAGGGCCAATTACAACACTAACTACTTGAGAGTTTCCATCAACATCAGTTACCGTTACATTAACCGTTTCGCCGATTAAGTTTTCGCTCGTACCGGTGATTGTGGGTTGTGATGAGTTAGTAATACCTAGCTCATTAAGTGAAATAGATGCAGTAGTTGAATCAGGCACAATACCGTCAGAGGTATCTCTTAAATTAAAAGCTTCAGTAGCGCCTTGCTCAAAAGATGAATCAAAAGTAACACTACTAGGATCAACACTTTCAGAAATTCGGGTTAGCTGTACAAACGAACTGCCTCCATCTGCACCCGCAGCGTTACCCCCACCAGCGGCTGTTGCCTCTAAATTATCTAGAATGTCCCCATCACCTTCTAACGCATCTAAAAAATCTGTTACATCAGAATTAGCCGCTGTTGATGGGTCTTGCTCTGCCCCTAAATCTAAGCTTGCAATTGCTTCATCTAAACTTTCATCAAAAACAGTTGTTTCGCTAGAATCTCTGGCTTCTTTCGCTAATAAGTCTGGTGTTATTTTTACCTTTTGATTTGCGGGTATAGATAAGGTTTCACCTTGCACATCAATTTGTAAAGACGATTTAATAGCAGTAACAACTAAATCACCCACGGTGATAATGTCACCAACATTTAATGCTCTTATTGACCCATCATCCAGCACCACACCTGCCGAACCTTGAATATCAATAACTACCAGTTGATTTGCTTCCATTTTGGTACCCTCAAACTTTTTAAAATAACAATCTAATAAGTTAAAGGTAGGACAAAAAAGCCACATAGATACTGTACTCAAGTACAGGTTTAAAAGAAAAATTCAAAAATAAAAAATCAACAAGAAAGTGGTAGAAAATTTTTTTTATGCTAACCAAAACGATTACTTGCAAAAATAGTATTCCTTTACTAAATACTTAAGGGAGTATTTACGGTCTTAACAGGATCTAAGAGGAAGAAATGATTACAAAAAACACTTTTAAGAAACATCAAGAGACTATGTTAATCGGACTAACGATTACAGCCGCAACTCTACTAAACTATGTGCATGCAAATGAACAATCAGCAATGCCACTTACCTATGTCTCAAGTAAAGCGATTGAAAACAATCCTGAAGTACAAGAAGCATGGCATGCTTTTAAATCTTCGATTTATGGAGTAGATGCTGCCCGCTCAGGTTATTTACCAAGTGTTGATGTATCAGCAAGCGCGGGCTATGAAAGAAGAAATTACGGTGTTGAAGAAGAATATAACCGTAATACAGCCGAGTTAAGTGTTACTCAAATGCTTTACGACGGTTTTAGGACCTCGAATACGGTTGATCGCTTTAAACGCATTCAACTCATTAGGTACTTTGAGCTTATTTCTCAAACAGAACAAACAGCACTTGAAGCCTCAATAGCCCTGCTCGACGTACAAAAATTCAAAGAGTTAGTACAACTTGCAGAAGCAAATTTACAAGAGCACGAGTCTGTATATCAACAAATAGAACAAAGTGTAGGAGCTGGTGTAGCGCGCGCTGCCGATCTAGAACAAATTAGTGGGCGCTTATCTTTAGCACAATCTAACGTATTAACGGAGTACTCAAATTTACATGATGTAAGCGCTCGCTACTTAAGGGTTGTAGGAGAGCTTCCTATGAACGATATAAAGCAAGCTGACCTTGATGAAAAAAATATACCAATTTCAGTTAATCAAGCGCTAGACGTCGCTTACAAAAATAGCCCTTCATTTTACGCCTCTTTGTATAATATTGAAGCACAAAAAGCGAACGCAAAAGCACAAAAAGCAGCGTTTCATCCTAACGTAGATTTATCTGCCCGCTACGGTAGCCAAGATAGAGATGAACTTGGTCAAAATGAAACCAGAACAGAAGCGCGAGTCGGCATCGATATTAGCTATAATTTATATAATGGTGGTCTTGATAATGCTAATTTAGAACAAGCCTATCAGGATATAAACATTGCAAAATATCAACGCGATCAGTCTTGTATTGATATTCGTCAGAGTCTGCAAATTGCTTATTACAACGTCACTATATTAGAGCAAAAGTTACCGGCGCTTGATCAACACCGCGAATCATCAACTAAAGTTAAAATTGCATATAAGGATCAATTCGATATAGGCCAACGAACTCTACTAGACGTACTTGATGCCGAAAACGAGTCATTTCAATCAACACGTTCATACATAGTGGCGCTTTACGACCGTCAATCAGCTATTTTAACTATGCTAAAAGAAATGGGGAAATTACTGCCAGCACTTAACGTGATGTCAGATAAATACCCTACATTAAAAGAGCTAACTGACGACCCTATTGTTCATAACGCACAAAATATCTGTCCGAGTTACGATGTAGCAACCACCTTTAGCCGCAAGGCATTTCTTCAAAAAAAAGCTAAGCAAGATAATGCATACATGAGTGTAACGGCTATGCCAAGGTACTTAGATATACCGCTGGAAACCAACACGACAGCAGATAGCTTTACCGATGATGATGGTGACGGCGTACCAAATGAGCAAGACACTTGCCCAAGCACACCTTTGAGTACAAATGTAGATTTATCTGGTTGCACAATTTATAGCGCATCAACCTCAAATATAGAAATTGGTATTCCTTTTTCTGCTGACTCAAGCGATGTAAGGTCTCAATATATTCAAGAAATTAGTCGGCTTGCAGATTTTTTAAAAGAGAACCCAACTAAACAGGTTGAAATACAAGGTCATGCCTCTTTAGATGGAGACCGTAAATATAACCGTAAACTATCAGAAAAACGTGCGTTTGCCGTAGCTGAAATTCTGATTAAGCAATTCGATGTAGAACCTAAACGTGTTAAATCGTTCGGGTATGGCATCGATCAACCACGTGTAAACGAAATATCAGTAAGAGCAAATGCTGCGAATCGACGTATCGAAGCTGTAATTACTGATATCTAAGTCAATTAACGTTATGTAAATAACCTAAACTCGACTTGAAATATTTTAGTTAAATTTATTTCTCGAGTTTAGGTTTAGTAGTAACAACCGCATGCAGTTCTACATAACATTGGATGGTGTATGGAATTAAACGATGTACTTGATCATGGTGGCATCCTCGTTGACTGCCTAGCAGTTTTATGTCGTCATCATGGTAAAGAGTTTTCAAGAGAAGCACTATTAAATGGACTTCCTCTAACTGATGGAAATCTTACTCCATCAGGTTTTTCGCGCGCAGCAAAGCGCATCGGCTTTAAATCAAAAGTAGTTAATAAGCCATTACAAAAAATTAATACAGCACTGCTACCTGCCATCTTAATTTTAAAAGATAACCAAGCCTGTGTTATTAATTCTATTGATTACGATAAACAGTTGGTGAGTGTAATTTACCCAGAACTTACAGAATCAGTTATCGAACAAAGCATTGATGAGTTAGCTGCTAACAGTGTAGGTTTAGTTATTTATGCTCAACCAGAGTTTGCATTTGATGAGCGAACACCTGTACTTGAAAAACTATCAAAAGACGGATGGTTTTGGGGAGTAATTAAAGAATGCCGCTCACTTTATAAGGACGTAATTATTTCGGCTGTTGCTTTGGGCTTTTTGTCGGTTGCTATGCCTTTATTTGTAATGAACGTATATGACCGCGTAGTGCCCAACCACGCAACAGAAACCTTATGGGTACTTGCCATTGGCATTTTAATAGCACTCACTGCTGACTTTGTTTTGCGCTTAGTAAGAGGCTACTTTGTAGAGCTTGCTGCCAGTAGAATAGATGTCAAAGTATCGGCTGTAATAATGGAGCGGGTATTAGGTATGAAACTAAAAAACCGCCCATCATCCGCAGGCTCCTTTGCTAGCAACATTCAATCATTTGAAGCTGTACGTAACTTTTTTAGCTCCATAACACTTGTCGCATTAGTCGACTTACCATTCGTAGTTTTGTATTTAATTGTTATTGCCATTATTGGCGTACCTCTAAGTTTACCTATTATCGCGGGCGCACTTATATTATTAGCTTACGCTATAGCCGCACACCGCAAACTTGAGGCTCTTTCAGAACAAACAATGAAAGCAAGCTCAATGCGAAATGCTGTATTAGTCGAAAGCTTAACCAATATTGAAGATGTAAAGAGCTTTCACTCAGAGTGTAAAACACAGTCTGTATGGGAAAAGTCGACCATTTACATTGCACAAGTAAACGCACATAGCCGACTCGTTTCTAGCTCTATATCAAATACAGCATCATGGATACAGCAATGCGTAGGCGTAATAATAATGATAATAGGCGTACACCTCGTTATTGAAGGTGAGCTAACTCAAGGCGGGTTAATTGCAGCTTACCTATTATCGTCTCGTGCTATGGGCCCAATCGGGCAGTCGGCCGCTGTTTTAGCACAATATCATCATGCCGCAATAGCAATGCAATCACTGAACGAGATTATGGAAAAAGAGGTCGAGCGTCCACCTGGTAAGCATTGGTTAAGCCACCCTATTTTAAAGGGCGATATAGAATTTAAAGATGTATGTTTTAAATACTCTGACGAATCTCATAATGCGCTCAACGGCGTTAGTTTTAAAATTAAAGCCGGTGAAAAAGTCGCCATTTTAGGACGTAATGGCTCAGGTAAAAGTACATTAGAAAAGCTTATTTTAGGACTATACGAACCCTGTTCAGGATCAATTTTGATAGACAATAATGATATACATCAAATTGACCCAGCTGAGCTTCGTCATAATATTGGCTACCTACCACAAACCGTTGCCCTGTTTTATGGAACCTTGAAAGACAACCTCACCATGAGTGCTTGGCATGCCAAAGACGAGCAAATTATTGAAGCCTGTGAGCGAAGCCAATTATTTGATTTAATTAATTCGCACCCAGACGGATTTGATTTACAAGTAGGCGAGCAAGGTCGTCAATTATCAGGTGGCCAGCGCCAAGCTGTAGGTATGGCAAGAGCCATAATTAACGACCCTCCAATACTATTACTAGATGAGCCAACCTCATCGCTAGATCATAATAGTGAAAGTAAAATTATTAACAATTTAAAGGGTTATTCTAAAGATAAAACCTTAATCGTGGTGACTCACCGCTCATCATTACTTGAGCTTGTTGACCGAATTATAGTTTTAGATAACGGAAAAGTAGTTGCTGATGGACCAAAACAAAAAGTAATTGCAGCGTTAAATAATAAGACAGTGGAGCAAGCCTCATGAGTGACAATAAAAAACCACTTGAACAGCGCTCCTTTGAATCTGTTAGCAGAGCAATAGAAGCAAGAAAACAAGGCAAGCCATCAGTAATTAATAAACTATTTAAAGGATGGATTTCTCCGCCTAACAGCCAAGACTGGGTAGTAGATGCTCAGTGGGAAAAAATGCAACAGGAGCCAGCAAGCGCTAGGTTATTGCTCTATTTAATTTGTTTAACGTTTATATGCCTTATTGTGTGGTCTGGTTTTGCTAATTTAGATGAAGTTGCTCGTGGTGAAGGGCGTGTTATTCCCTCCAATAAATTACAACTTATTCAATCTTATGATGGTGGTATGGTCGAAAAAATAAATGTAAAAGAGGGGCAAATAGTAAATGAGGGTGATGTACTCATTAAAATAGACCCTACCCGCTTTATTTCTAGCTTTAGAGAAAACCAATCCAAAGTTGAGTCGTTAAGCGCAAAAGTAGCGAGGCTCAGAGCACTCACTCAAAAAAAGGAGCTCGTATTTAGCGAGTCTGTTATTAAAAATGCGCCTAGAGTTGTGCAACATGAGCGTTCTCTTTATTTGAGTAACAGCCAAGAATTAGAGCAACAAGTAAGTATTCACAAACGCCAACTAGAGCAGCGACACCAAGATTATATTGAAGCCAAAGCGGCACTTGAACAGCATACGAGTGCGCTGCGCTTAACAAACAGAGAGCTCTCTGTTACTCGCCCATTGTTACGCACGGGCGCTATCTCAGATATAGATATTATTCGTTTAGAGCGCCAAATAGTTGATCTAAACGGCGAGATAAACAGAACCAAGGCAGTGATAAATAGGAGCCTCTCGGCCATTAACGAAGCTAAAAATAAAGTAACCGAAGTTGAACTCGTTATGATTAACCGTTGGAACAATGAACTATCCGAAGCGCTACTTAGACTAGATTCAATTAAAGAAACTGAATCTGGCTTGGCCGATAAAGTAACTCAAACTGAAATACGTTCTCCTGTTAAAGGCACTGTACAGCGATTATTAGTTAATACTGTTGGCGGTATTTTACAGCCCGGTAGCGATGTTATGGAAATTGTCCCGCTTGACGATCAACTTGTAGTAGAGGCAAAAATTCCGCCTAAAGACATTGCATTTTTACGGCCTGGGCAATCTGCGATGATAAAATTTAGTGCCTACGACTTTGCCGTATATGGAGGCCTTGAGGCAGAGGTTTTACATATTAGCGCCGATACCATTACAGATGACCGTGAGAATACCTTTTATTTGGTGCAACTAAAAACCACCAAAAATAACTTTTCAAAAGAGCTGACTATTATTCCAGGTATGACCACTCAAGTGGATATTATTACCGGTAAAAAAACCGTACTTGAGTATCTTTTAAAACCAGTTCTTAGAGCTACATCGCAAGCAATGACAGAGCGTTAAGCATTTAATAAATGGAGAAATAATGCGCCAAAGTATTTTTATTACACAGCCTGAATTTGAATCGAAGCACTGGCGAGCAGCGTTTCCTGATTGTTTAATATGCACAAAAGAACCAAACAGAGTAACGGCATCAAGTATTATTTGGGTTTTAGCCGGTACACCGAACTGGCTTGAGCTCGTTAAAAAATATTCGCAACAACGTTTACTCGTTATTGTTATGACCAACGAACTTGAAATAAATCAACTTAGGAGTGCGCTTGAAGCAGGAGCTAAAGGATACGTAGAAGCACTCGCCACCAAAGTAATTATTGAACAAGTACTTGAGACAATTTGTTCTGGCGGAATATGGTTACCAGGACAATTACTATCTAATTTAGTGGGAGCTTTATCAAATACACCATTTAAATATGCGAGGACGTGCGAGCTTGATTTACTCACCAAAAGAGAACGCCAAGTAGTTGATATTGTTGTAACTGGTGCTACTAATAAACAGGCTGCAGAGTCTTTAAATATTACAGAGCGTACGATTAAAGAGCATATGGGTTCTATATTTAATAAGCTAAAAGTACGCGACCGCATCCAATTAATGTTAGTTGTAAAAGGGCATTAACCGCACGGTTAATGCCCTTTTACTCTTTAATAACCCCATCAAAGCCTAAGTTAATAAGTGTATCGAGGTCATCTTGACTGGTAACACCTTGTGCGACCACTTTAATACCAATAGAGTGCGCTAACGTACAAACCCCTCGCAGGAATGTTTGGTTATCTTGGCTGTAACTAATATTATGCCCATAAACACTATCAATCTTAATCATTTCAAGCCCAAACTCCTGAATTTTTTCAATTTTAGTAAATTCAGGACCTACACGTTTTAACGCCACCTTAGCGCCCATACACCTTACATCTTCACAAAAGCCTTTAAATATTTTAATTTCGCTGACGGCAATACTTTCTCGTATATCAAAGCAAATTTTAGAGGCTAAATCAGGAAATGCCGATAGATAGGTAAGAATTGAAGCAAGCGCAGCATCATCAAGTAATGTTTGGGCAGATAACTCAACCGAAATCAGCTCACTTGGTGGCTCAATACTATACTGAGCAACCAACGCCTTAATTAATCCCCAATCTAAACGCGCTAATAACTTTAAGCGATTAGCCCATTGGTAATAATAACTTGCCCGATATATTTGCCCGCCAAGCTCTAGGCTCAGTCCTAATTGATTTTGCATCAACTGCCCCGTAAAACTCGTTACTGGGTATGTGTTAATTTCTAGCGCTTTGTTATCTAGAGCTTCTTCTATTGCATTTTGCCAACTCGTTGCATCATCAAATAACTCGCTTTTTTGTTTATTATCACTTACTTTTGCTTGAACACCTGGTTTATTATCGGCTGATTTTAAAAGTTCATCGGCTCGTTTTAATACATCAAACCGCGTGTCATTCTTTTGTATGTAAGTGCAACTATGCGGTATAGCTAATTCAATATTTTTATACTCTTCAATAAAAGATTCATGAAGCCTAACTACTTTTTTACTCAATACCTCAATATCATCAGTATCACTAAACAGTACAGTAAAGTCATTATGCGATATTCGGGCTATGTAGTTTTCTGAAAAGTGTGCTTCATTTGATTCTAAAAACTCGATTAAAACCTGCGAAAAACGACGTAAGAAATTAACCATTTCTACACGGCTAATTTGTTCGCTCATTTTATCTAGGTTTACAACCCGAAATAAAAACAAGGCGCCATGGGCATGATCTTTCGATTTTTGTAAGTGGGCCTCAAGCGTTGCACCAAAGTATTCTCTATTTGCTAAACCAGTTAGCTCATCGTGTTGCGATTTAAATCTAAGCTCTTCTAAACGTTTATTATCTTCTTTAATAATACGGCTAAAACGAGTAGATAATTGGTTCATTGATTGCACTAAACGGGCAAACTCAAAAGTGCGAGGAACGCTCGATTTAATAAAACGTTTTTCACCAAATGCATTAGCCTGATACACAACATCATCTAGTGGTTTTAATATCCTACTTAAAAAGTAAGCACTAACTATACAAGCAAAAAAAGCAACAATTAAAAAACTGAAAAATAGTTTAAGCGCACTTTCCCATAAGGCTTGCTCAGCATATTGACTATGGCTTTCTATAAACAAAGTTCCAAATTGCTGCCAACCATTATTTACTTGCCCAACCCCTGGTTGAACATTTAACCCATACATTGCCCTAAACCACTTAGGAGCCGTCGCTTTAAGCTCATCGGTAAATGTGCGTTTAACAATCACCTCACCATTCGGGTTTTGTAGCTCTATTCGCTTATAGTGACCGGTATCAAATGTGGCTGAAACTAATAATTCAAGCTCAACGGGGTCTTTGTCTAATTGACTGATCATCAACGCAAGTGAGCTGGCGTTATCTACATTTTTTAAGTACAGCTGGGTCGAAAAATAATTTTTAGCCGAATTAGTACTAATTAAAACACTACTTATAAAGCCCACAAAAATAACAATTAATAATGCAATCCATAGCTCTTGCCTGAGTGTTATTTTTCGTTTTTTAAGATACTTAGATAAGGAAAATGATGCCATTACCACATAACTCCTTCTTTGGTTGTCTGCTCCAAAATTTTACGCCAGCGTGAAAGTCTTGCTGTTGGGCTGGCTACACTTTTGGTTGAATTATTAGCCCATAAACCTTGGCTGTTAAAGCTAAAAACAGGGCTTAAATCTACACGTTTTGCAGCAGGTAAAACCTTTGTTATTAAACTGTCTAAAATAAGTGGCTGAGCGTTTGGTGTAGCAAAATAACCTAACACCATATGCGCTTGCGTTTTGTTAGTGCCCGCAATTTTTGCTTTTACATAAATAAGGCGTAACTTGTCGTCGCTCACACCTAACGCTCTTAAGCTGATATATTTTGCTATTGCGTAATCTTCACAATCACCGAGGCCTCTGCCTAATGTTTCTAAAGGGGTTGCCCAATAATCGTTTTGTTTCCATAGCAAAGTATCTGTCTGGTAGCGTAAATTACGCGCAAAAAAATCATTAACAATAAGAATTTGTTGTTGCTCTGGCTTGTTTTGAGTTTGCACCAACATGCTTTGCCAGTTGCGTGCAACCGCCGCTCGCGCAGGTCCATATTTTTGACCCATAAGCTCTATAAAGGTATTAAATTGAATAGTTAGTCGGCTTGCAAGCACACCACTGGAGAGTACAAAAAACAGCAATAGGTAGCGCAAATTGGCTTTGCACCATATAAATAATTGAGGATTTAAATGACTTGGCTTAATCGCCATTTACAGAGCCACTGTTAATATAAGTGGCAATAAAATACATCTGTTGAGCACTACGCAATCTGCTTAAAATTAATCCTAACAACAGCATAGCACTCAATATAAGAGGATGAGATATTTTGAATAACTTTTTTAGTAGTACGTTACTTTTTTAACTTCGCGTGGTTTTACTTCACCTATGTATAAATCGTGCACACGCTTCATATTAAGCTCAAGCTCGGTCACGTAAGTATCATCTACTGCGTAAGTTTTAATTATTTGTGCACCTTTAATAAGCCCCTGCACTTTACTTTCTAAGTAATCGTCTTGAGCAATTGAGCCTTCCACCGTTGTTCCTGCGGTAATTTTTTGCCCATAGACTTGCTCAGTAAGCTCGCGGTAAGCTTCAAGCTTAGAAGCCTTAATGGCCATAAGTTGCTTTTGCGACAAGTTAGCGCCTTTTTGTAAGCTAATAGGTGCATACCCTATCGCTTTTAAAACTGGGTAATTATTTGGCTCTACATATTTATATTCAACATGCTTATCAAAAACGCTGCTACAACCACCTAAGGTTAAACACCCAAGTGTAATAAGTAATGAAATCGCTCGCATAGCATCTAGCCCTTGTATAGTAATTAGCAGTACATATGCACGTTTAATGCCATTTATAGTATTACCAAATAACATTGGTACAGTCCTTGCTCTACCTAGTTAATAGCTAACGTTTAATTGGAGTAAAAGTATGAAGTCGTTTTTATCATTGGCATTTGCAGGGTTAAGTGCAACGGCATTATTAACGTTCTCCCCTTTTACTAAAGCGCAGTGGTATGAATCAACTGGCCATGCGAACGTTCAAAATGGTGATACGAGCGCTGCCAAATCTGCCGCTATAAAAGATGCGATTACACAAGCGTTAGTGTTCTCTGGCGCACGGGTTAGCTCGGTGCAAACCTTGGTAGATGGCGTGTTAATGCAAGATCAGCTAAAAATTAGCAGCCACGGCGAAATTCAAAAAATTGAACTGGTCAGCGAAAATAAATACGACAATAAATTTGCTATTACATTACGACTCGATATTTTTTCTCAAACAGAGCAATGCCCACAAAATAGCTTTAATAAGTTTGTGGCCGTTACACAAAGCCAACTTGTTCATCGTGAACACGCTAAAATGGGTCAAATATTTGACGTAAGTAAAGCGATTAGCAAAAACATTTTTACCTCACTGCAAAAATCAAAAATGAGCGCAGTACCTATTGCTTACTATAATAATGCAATAAGCGTTGATAAATACTTTTCGCAGCAGCACGACTATTCAAACGCTCAATTAGAAGAAATATCTTCGCGCAGTAACGCTCAATATGTATTGCTTAGCCAAATAACCAGCCTTTCGACTAGCGACAAACTCAATAACGATTATGCATTTTGGCAAGACGAGGCGTATGAGCGCAGTTACAACATTGAATTTGTATTATTTGATGGCACTACCTATGAGCAACTTTGGCAAAATAGTTACCATACTCAAGCAATTTGGCCATTTGAAAAAACAACCATAGTTGACGTCAATAGTGATAGGTTTTGGCAATCGCCTTATGGGCAAAGCATAACCGATATCAACCAAGCAGTAAGTTATGACATTCAAGCAGCCATGGCGTGTTTGCCAACTCAAGGCAAAATAATGCACATGGAAAATAGCAAAATCGTTATTAATTTAGGTAAAGCTCATGGGTTAAAAAAAGGCCAGATGCTAAGCATTGCGCACCATAACTATTTAACCGACGCAGCGGGTAATGTTATGCCACACACCATCACCACGCTTAATAAAATTCGCGTTGAGCAGCTTTATCAGCAAACTGCAGTAGCTGTCAGTATTGATGACAAACCACTACCTGGCGTGCAAATTAACGATGTAGTAGAAATAATCAGCCAAGATCTTTAGTTAATTTAGCTTTTAAATTAGGGTGAGCCGATAACCACTCGCCCAATTGTTCTACACCAGATAAATGCGGATAATGCTTTCTGCATGCAAACACCACGTTACGCTGCTGATTAGGGAATATAGGCAAGTAATCAATCCCTACACGGTCGGTACATGCCAGTTTTGGTACAAATGTAATACCGTCATCCATGGCCACTAACGCTAATAATGTTTCTAAACTATTACCTTTATACTGGTTAGATACATCGACTCCCGCAGAAAAACAAAACTTTTGGGCTTGATCTTTAAAGCAATGACCATCACTTAACATTAGTAGGCTGCACCCTTGAAGGTCGCTCAACGCCACTTTTTTATGCTTAGAAAGCGCGTTATCTTGTGATACCGCCACTAAAAAATCTTCTTTGTATAAAGCAACAGTATGGTAATTAATAAGCTCTGGCACATCGGCTAAAATAGCAAAGTCGAGTTCGCCATTATTTAAAGCTTCTAAAATTGTTGCTGTTTGCATCTCAATAAACGAAAACTGACTATCAATAAATGCCGCTTTCATTGATGTTAATAACGCAGGCAACAAGTAAGGCGCAATGGTAGGAATAATACCAATAGTTAATTTACCTTGTAGAGGCTCGTTAGAAGTAGCAGCAAGTTCTTTGAGTATTTGCGTTTGTTCTAAAATAATCTCTATTTGCGTCAACAAACGTTCACCTTTTGCTGTTAACGTAACTTGTTTAGTTGAGCGGTCAAATAAAGTAACGCCAAGCTCATGTTCGAGTTTTTTTACTTGGCCACTTAATGTAGGCTGACTTACAAAACATGCATTGGCAGCTTTGCGAAAGTGCTTGTATTGCGCTATTGCTTTTACATATTCAAAATCTTTTAAGTTCATATTCAGCTCCACATGATAGTTTATAACTATCAGTTTAATACAAACAAACGATTGGAACTATATTTAATTGTTCGCCATAATGGCTATCAACAAATCAAGAGGAATAAAAAACTATGTTAAACAATATCGAAGGTCAAACAGTCCCAAGTGTTACATTTGCAACTCGTCAAAATAACGAATGGAAATCAGTAACAACAGATGAAATTTTTAAAGGTAAAACGGTTGTAGTGTTTTCACTACCTGGTGCATTCACACCAACATGTTCATCAACTCACTTACCACGTTACAACGAATTAGCAGGCGTACTTAAGCAAAACGGCGTTGACGAAATTGTATGTTTATCAGTAAACGATACCTTTGTAATGAACGCATGGGCTGAGCATCAAGAAGCGCAAAACATTACTTTATTACCAGACGGCAACGGCGAATTTACTGACGGCATGGGCATGTTAGTAGACAAAAACGACCTAGGCTTTGGTAAGCGCAGCTGGAGATACTCTATGCTTGTTAAAGATGGCGTGGTTGACAAAATGTTCATCGAACCAGATTTACCAGGTGACCCGTTTGAAGTATCTGACGCAGACACAATGCTTGATTACATCAACCCTAAGCAAGCTAAACCAGAACCTGTAAGCATCTTTACTAAACCTGGCTGTCCTTTTTGTAAAAAAGCAAAAGAGCTTCTTGCAGAAAAAGGCTTCGCATATGAAGAGATTGTTATGGGTGCAGGCGCATCACTAACAAGTCTAAAAGCTGTATCTGGTCGTGACACTGTTCCACAAATATTCATTGGTGGTAAGCACATCGGTGGTTCAGACGACTTAGAAAAATACTTTGCTTAATTAAGTAAAAAATAGCAGGGGCGTACGCGCCCCTCTATATCAATCTCATCGCTTAGATTGAAAATAATAAAGGATACCACTATGAAAGAATTGCAAACCGATGTTGTTGTTATAGGCGCTGGCACTGCTGGTTTAAGTGCTTATCGTAATGCTAAACAGTTCACACAAAATGTATTAATGATCGAATCAGGCCCATACGGTACCACATGTGCACGTGTTGGTTGTATGCCAAGCAAGTTATTGATTGCAGCCGCCGAAGCCGCACACGCAATTGAAATGGCACCTGCATTTGGTGTTCATAGCTCAAAGCCTGTCATTGATGGCAAAGCAGTTATGGCACGCGTTAAAAGTGAACGAGATCGTTTTGCAGGATTCGTAGTAGAAGCCGTAGATGAATTACCAGAGGGTGATAAAATTCGTGGTTACGCTAAATTTTTAGACGCAAACCGCGTACAAATAGACGACCATACAATTATTACAGCAAAACGCTTTGTAATTGCCACCGGTTCACGCCCTTCATACCCTGGCGTATTTAATAACTTTGGTGACAAACTTATTATAAACGACGACGTATTTGATTGGGATGACCTACCAGAATCAGTCGCTGTATTTGGCCCTGGTGTAATAGGTCTTGAAATTGGCCAAGCACTTAGCCGACTAGGCGTAAATGTAAAACTATTTGGTGTAGGCGGCGCAATTGGCCCACTTACAGATCCAGTAGTAAAAGACTACGCAAATACTGTTTTTGCTGAAGAATTTTTTGTAGATACCGACTCAAACGTATCTGACATGATGCAAGTTGGCGGCAAAGCACAGCTAACTTACACCGACAAACAAGGTGAAAAACACACCGAACAGTTTGACTACGTACTTGCAGCCACAGGCCGAGTACCTAACGTAGATAAACTAGGCCTTGAAAACACAGGCATTGAACTTGATGAACGCGGCGTACCGCACGCAGACACACATACAATGCAGTGTGGTGAGTCAAACATATTTATAGCAGGCGATGCGAGTAACATGCTCCCATTGTTACACGAAGCATCAGACCAAGGTGCTATTGCAGGTCAAAATGCAGGGCGCTTCCCAGACGTACGAATAGGTCTGCGTAGAGCAAAAATTGCAGCCGTATTTAGCGACCCACAAATAGCAATGGTCGGCGAAAGCTACAAGCAAATTACCGACCGTTTAGGCCCATGCGGTTGTTTTGAAGTAGGCGAAGTCAGCTTTGAAAACCAAGGCCGAAGCAGAGTAATGCTTAAAAACAAAGGTCATATGCGTGTATATGCAGAGCAAGGTACAGGCTTATTTTTAGGTGCAGAATTTATTGGCCCACAAGCCGAGCACATCGCTCACTTGCTAGCATGGGCTGTACAAAACAAAATGACCGTACCAGAAATGCTTGACATGCCATTTTACCACCCAGTAATTGAAGAAGGGTTACGCACCGCTCTTCGCGACTTAAACGCCAAACTTAAATTTGGCCCAGACATTGTAAATTCATGTATGGAATGTGGCCCAGGCGCATAGCCTATTTACCACACATACAAACTTGCTAAGCAAAAGCCAAAACATCTGTTTTGGCTTTTTTATGTATTTTTTTAAGCTGACCTCTCAAAAAAATTTAGTTGTTACACTTAATTGTTAATCGAATCAAAAAAGATAAAAACATCACCTAGTTCTAGCGCAATTTTCTTAACGTTAGATAGACTCTCTATATAAGCAGATTTGTATTATTTAATAAAGTTATCTCTGAGTAACGACACTACTTCGTTAGTACGACCATTTAGTACTGCTTTAAGGCCAAATAAAGCCGTAGAGGCTACCTGCCCGGCTTCTATTTTAGGCGGCATGACTAACTCCATTCTATTTACTTTTACTTCTAATAAAGCCGGTCCTTTTGCATCTAGCCATGCGCGCATCGTTGAAGGCAGTTCATCAGGGTCTGATACTTGCCAACTGTGCAAGCCAATTTGCTGTGCTAATAGAGCAAAATTAGGGTTCGAGAGACCTGTGTAACTATCAAGTAAGCCTTCTACCCTTTGCTCCATTTCTACAAAGCCGAGTGAGTCATTGTTAAAAATTAAAATTTTAACTGCTATTTTCTCTTGCACTAAGGTAAGTAAATCTCCCAATAACATGGTGATCCCGCCATCGCCACACATTGCTATTACTTGCCTATCAGGATATGCATTTGCAATTCCTAATGCCTGAGGATACGCATTTGCCATAGTACCATGCAATAAACTGGCTAAAAAACGGCGCTCTCCTGTAGCCTTTAAATGCCTTAATAACCAAACCATTGGACTTCCTCCATCGGCGGTAAAAATAGCATTATCAGTGGCCTGTTCACTGAGTAGCTGCGCCAGGTACTGCGGGTGAATAAGGTCAGAGTCGCGTTTTGCCTTTTTATTGTAGCCCTGAGTGTCTTTTTTCCACTGCTCAAGCGATTCATTCAAATGTCTATTATCTGATTTTTGTTCAAGTAGTGGGGTTAACGCAGCTAAAGTATCTTTAACATCACCCACTAAACCAAGTTCGATAGGCGAACGGCGCCCTAAATGGTTAGCCTCTTTATTGATTTGCACAATACGGGCTTTTTCAGGATAAAATTGGGTATAGGCAAAGTCAGAACCTAAGCAAATTAACAAATCGCAATCGCTCATTGCTTGCACTCCTGCAAGATTTCCTAAAATCCCTGTCATACCAATGTTAAAAGGGTTATTAGGCTCTACAAATTCTTTTGCTCGCGAACTATGAGCTATCGGAGCGTTTAACTTTTTTGCCAAAGTAATAAGTTGATCATGCGCCTTTCGGGCGCCAATACCTGCGTAAATGGTAATGCGCTTTGCATCGAGAATCATACCAGCAAGCTTTTTGAGTTCGTCGTCACTTGGACGAATAACCGGTTGAGGCTGGTGAACCGACCAAGGCAAATCATCATCTATTTTCTCCTTAAATACATCGCCATTAACTACAACCACCGCCACCCCCTTGTGTGCCAATGCCGCTTGAGCTGCCTGGGTTACGATACGCCGAGCTTGATCTGGGTGGCTAATACGCTTACAAAATACAGAGCACTGCTCGTAAATTTTGGTTTGGTCCAACTCTTGTGGAAAATCCATTCCTTCCTCCGCCCTATCAATGTTGGAGGCTATTAAAACAACAGGGGCACCATTACGGTGGCTTTCAAAAATACCATTTACAAAATGTAAGCTGCCAGGTCCACACGTTCCAGCACAAACAGCAAGCTGCTCTGTCATATAAGCTTCTGCACCGGCGGCAAAGCCACCTACTTCTTCATGACGTACATTGACCCACTTTAAATCGGTGTGCCTAATCGCATCAGTAAAATGATTTATTGTGTCGCCAACAATACCATAACAACGTTTTGCTCCCGCTTGTACGAGAGTGTCTGCTATAACGTGTGAAACTGTTGTACTCATTAGTAATGTCCTCTTTTATGTGCTAATAACGTTGTTCCCATTGCATCGGTTAAATTTTTAATTGGCTTAAATGTATCTTTAGAAGCAGCTTCCCACCAATCGCAATACGCTGTATCGCCAGGGGTATCAAGCAAACTGTTAGGAGGTAAAAATGGATGGACTTCCATAATTGACTTAGATTGTGCTGCATCTATGCGCGTTATAATTTGATGGGGATCTAACTCACTAGGATGAACGCCACCGCAGGAGCCCACAATTTCACCTAATGCAGCTAACGTTTTAGAATGAAACAGCGCTGCTCTTTGTGATTGTATTTCTATATCTAACGAGCGTTGGCGCTGTGGATCTTGGGTGGTGATCCCCGTAGGGCACGTCCCTTTGTCACAACGCTTAGCTTGCACACAGCCAATGGAAAACATAAACGCACGCGCGGCATTACACCAATCAGCGCCTAAAGCAATATGCTTAGCCATGCCCATACCATTATAAATTTTACCACTGGCACCGAGCTTTATATGCTTCCTTAACCCCGTACCCACTAACATATTTTGCATCATTACTAAACCATCCTCTAAAGGCATACCAACCCAATCCGACAATTCATTAGGTGCAGCGCCCGTACCGCCTTCTGCGCCATCGACCACAATAAAATCAGGGTAAATTTCAGTGCTAAGCATAGCTTTACCCAACGCCATAACCTCGTGGGGCATACCAACGCACAGCTTTAACCCTACTGGCTTACCGCCAGAAAGCTCACGCATATGTTGTGCAAATTCAAGTAATTCAACGGGTGTTGAAAAAGCAGAGTGCCCAGCGGGCGACAAACAATCTTCATGAGCGGGAACTTTACGGGTGCGGGCTATTTCTTCAGTTACCTTAGAGCCTGGTAACAAGCCACCATGGCCTGGTTTAGCACCTTGACTGAGTTTTATTTCAGTCATTTTTACTTGTTCACTTTGTGCAGTATCAGCAAACTGCTTTGGATCAAAATTGCCGTGCTCGTCGCGACAACCAAAGTAGCCAGTGCCTAACTCCCATACAATGTCGCCACCATGCTTTTTATGATACTCACTAAGCCCTCCTTCCCCGGTATCATGATAAAAGTCACCTATTTTAGCTGTCTCTTATACACAAATCCCTGCTAAGAAATTAGCGGGGATTTTTTTGAACTAAATCTCAATGTCATGATCAGATCTTCAAATCTTGTTTGAGGGCACATTATGATTAACGAACATA
>NZ_JACJEC010000006.1:0-180982 GCF_014163875.1 Pseudoalteromonas sp. SR43-3
ATGCATGTTTAAAGTACTTATGGCAAACTGATGTCTCAGGCATAGCAGTTGTGACTTATGTGGGTTGTGGTGATTTACATAAGATCATAAATTGCTGTGCCTGTCACGTTTTGGGGATTCGTCAGCCCTTTGGGCAGCGCCTGTTTAGCATTAATGCTACGTTATCGCCCATTTATGGGGAATAACCACACTACATAGGCTCTGCCTTGCCTAAATACCAAACAGACTGCTGCAAATTTAACCTTGAAAGATCAACAGACCCTAGGAAGAACCCTTTGGGCAGCGCCTGTTTGGCATTAATGCTACGTTATCGCCCATTTATGGGGAATAACCACACTACATAGGCTCTGCCTTGCCTAAATACCAAACAGACTGCTGCAAATTTAACCTTGAAAGTTCAACAGACCCTAGCACAAAGTCATTTAGCCAACTTTGCGCTGTGCAGCCTGAATGTATTGCACTAAATCTTCAATAGAAACCACGGTCATATTATGTTTATTAGCATAATCACTCACCTCAGGTAAGCGCGCCATTGAACCATCAGGATTTGTTAGTTCGCAAATTACGCCAAATGGTTTTAAGCCGGCAAGTTGCATTAAATCAACGGATGCTTCGGTATGACCGCGACGCACTAATACGCCACCCGTTTGTGCCTTTAAACCAAATACATGCCCTGGGCGCGATAAATCACTTGGTTTTGCATTATCCGCTGTCGCTGCTTTTATAGTAGTTACTCTATCAGCAGCAGACACACCTGTTGTTACGCCATGCTTAGCTTCAATAGTGACTGTATAAGCGGTGTTATTTTGACTCGTATTGTTAGCTACCATTTGCGGTAAGTCGAGCTGTTTAATGCGCTCATCCCCCATGCATAAACAAACAATACCGCTGCCTTCGCGGATCATTTCGGCCATTTGAGAAGTCGTTAAATGCTCAGCTGAAAAAACAAAGTCGCCTTCATTTTCACGGTTTTCATCATCAACAACAAGTACGCCTTGGCCTTGCTGTAGTGCAGTGATTGCGCTTTGTACGCGGGTATGGCTTTCGCCGAATTGAGTAAGTAGAGACTGAATCATCATTATATTCCAAATAAAAATAATAGATTCAGGACTGTGAAAGGATCGGTAATACATCACTTAAATTTAAAGTGATCACTACCAAAATAGCTTAAATAAAATAAC
Organism: Pseudoalteromonas sp. SR43-3; assembly: GCF_014163875.1. Taxonomy (NCBI): domain Bacteria; kingdom Pseudomonadati; phylum Pseudomonadota; class Gammaproteobacteria; order Alteromonadales; family Pseudoalteromonadaceae; genus Pseudoalteromonas; species Pseudoalteromonas sp. SR43-3. Next base: position 1,182 of record NZ_JACJEC010000006.1, read on the forward strand.
AAAAAGCACGCAGCAAAAAGCAGCGCACACTGTTATACCAATAACATTAAATTAGTGACTAATTATAGCGCAAAGAAAAATAGCTCACTTAACGCGATACAAGGATCATGTCTTTAATAAAATTGGTTTTAGTATAATAAGCCATATTCTCTTTCATCCGGACTGTAACCGTCGGCTCTGGCATCTCACCAGATCTGCTTGACCTTTACTTAACCTAAAATAAGTTAAATAAAGCGCTCGCGGGCTCGTTTAAGTCATAAAAAACATTAAACATACCGCAGGTGGGGAATTTCACCCCGCCCTGAGAATTTACAGTAAGTATTAGCACTTACTGTAGGCATATTATACGCTTGTATTTATTTGTTTTTCAAAACTAAATACAATAAAAACTACGAAAGTTGAATATTTAACGATGCGCGATCTACTATACCTTCGTTTATATCAGCAACTAACGTACAGGTAGCACCATTGACCAAATTTAAGTTAGGTTGAACGTGCCCTATATCGGCATCAAAAATTACAGGAAATAAACACCCACCTAGCGCTACATCTAATGCATGGCGATAATCAAAGGCATCGTAATGACCTTGTGTTATTTCACTTCTCCCTAAAACCAATCCATTGATATCATCAAATATTCCGGCTAATTTTAATGACAGTAAAAATCGTGCAACGGTTGTTGGTGTAAGTTCTGAGTTTTCGAGGTATAAAATAAGCCCTTCGGGCGCACTGTCCTTTTTAAACTCATGCAGCGCTAAAAATGGCGAGTCGAGCAATAAACCTACGGTATCTAAACACCCACCAAATAACCGGCCAGACATTTCTATGGTACGTTTATCTGTGTAGTTTAAACATTGCCAGTTTGTGGGCTCACTCGGGCTGAGTAATTCGTTCGGGTTTTGCGCGTAATTAGGCTTATTTTTTTGGTATAAAGAAGAAGGACCTTGCTCAAATTTACTACCGGCTTCGTAGGTCAGAGTTTCAAATATTTGTAAGCTATACGGATTTTTTTCATCTGGATGTAATTGCATAAGATTGGCGCTGTGAAGGGTTGCCCATTGGCACTTAGCAGTGAGTGCACATGCAATAGTACTCACATCAGAAAAACCAACTAACCACTTAGGCTTTGCTTCTTTAATGGCGTTAAAATCAAGTAGTGGCAGTATTTCCATTGCCAGCTCACCACCCATTGGCGGCATAATCGCATCTATTTCATCATCTAATAAAAAACCCATTAGCTGCTTAGCATGCGCTTTAGCATTAAGCTGTTCGCGTGGTTTGTTTTGACGTAAAAACTCGCCTTCAACAACATTATACCCTCGTTGTTTTAGTCCATTTATAACAATATCTAAGCGTCCGTGATACTTTTCTTTTAGCCCAGATGAAAGCGAGCAAATAGCAATTTTAGAGCCTACTTTTAAAGGCGCTGGGTAAAGTATATTAGCCATTGAGTGTTCCTTTTAATGAAGTGATTATGTACCTATATCATCATGCTCACTCTTTATGCAATATGAACACCCTTATCAGTATAGTGATTTATTTAAGGCATAAAAAAACCGATGTAAATACATCGGTTTTTATTTAAAACGTTAAAGTGAGTTATGCGTTAAAGATACTCAACTTCAATGATTTCGTACTCAACGATACCTTTTGGCGTTTGGATAGACACTGCATCGTCTACTTGTTTACCAATTAAGCCACGTGCAATCGGTGAATTAACAGAAATTAAGTTGTTTTTAATATCTGCTTCATCATCGCCTACAATACGATATTTTACTTCAGCATCCGTATCTACATTTACTATAGTTACTGTGGTACCAAAAATAACTTTGCCCGTATTTGGCATTTTAGTTACGTCGATTATCTGAACATTTGAAAGTTTAGCTTCAATTTCTTGAATACGACCTTCACAAAAACCCTGTTGCTCACGTGCAGCGTGGTACTCAGCGTTTTCTTTTAAGTCACCGTGTTCACGCGCAACAGCAATGTCGGCGATAATTTTTGGACGGGTAACTGTTTTTAATTCGTTAAGCTCTTTGCGCAGTAAATCTGCGCCACGAACTGTCATCGGAATTGATTGCATACTTTTCTCACTTAACACCAAGGCCCTAGTTGGCCTTGGCACATTTCCTTAGTTCAATCGCAGGTGTAGCTCTTGAACTGACGTTACTTTACTACGGTCATCTGCTTTGTTAGCAGTACAGTTAGCAAAAGCCGCGTTCAAGGTTGTCGTATAGTTGGTTTTATTTTGCAATGCACCACGACGTAACACCTTCGAATCTTCGATCGCTTGGCGACCTTCGGTGGTATTAACGATATAGCTGTACTCTTTATTCTTGATATAATCAAGAATATGCGGGCGGCCTTCATATACTTTGTTTACACGTCGTACTTCAATGCCAGCTTCTTCAAGAGCTTGTGCCGTGCCACCCGTTGCGTCAAGTTCAAAACCTAAGTCGGTCATAATCTTGGCTAATTCAACAATGCGTGGCTTATCGCTATTACGAACAGATAATAACGCGCGACCACCGCGTGGTAAAGTGTTGCTTGCACCTAATTGTGCTTTTGCGAATGCTTCGGCGAAAGTATCACCAACACCCATCACTTCACCCGTTGAGCGCATCTCAGGGCCACGAATTGGATCCACACCCTGAAACTTAGCAAATGGTAAAACAACTTCTTTAACGCTGTAATAAGGAGGGATCACTTCTTTAGTAATACCTTGGCTTGCCAAAGACTGACCCGCCATACAACGAGCCGCCACTTTTGCAAGCGCTACACCGGTTGCTTTTGATACAAACGGTACAGTACGTGCGGCACGCGGGTTAACTTCAATTAAGTACACTTTGCCATCTTTTACAGCAAACTGTGTATTCATTAAGCCAACAACACCAAGCTCAAGCGCCATATCTGTTACTTGCTTGCGCATTACATCTTGCACTTCTTGCGATAAAGAATGTGCTGGTAATGAACATGCTGAGTCACCAGAGTGAACACCGGCTTGCTCAATGTGCTCCATGATACCGCCAATAATTACTTGCTCGCCGTCGCAAATTGCGTCAACGTCAACTTCAATTGCGTTATCTAAGAAACGGTCAAGTAATACAGGTGCTTCGTTTGATGCAGATACAGCTTCGGTCATGTAGCGACGTAAATCGTCTTCATCATATACAATTTCCATTGCACGACCACCTAGTACATACGAAGGACGTACAACGAGTGGAAAACCAATTTCGACTGATTTAAGTAGTGCTTCTTCAGTTGAAGTTACTGTTGCATTTTCTGGCTGAAGTAAGTTCAAACGCTCAACAAGTTGTTGGAAACGTTCGCGGTCTTCTGCACGGTCAATCGCATCAGGTGAAGTACCAATTACTGGCACACCATTCGCTTCAAGCTCACGTGCTAATTTAAGTGGTGTTTGACCACCGTACTGCACGATAACGCCTTTTGGCTTTTCAACACGTACGATTTCGAGTACGTCTTCAAGTGTAATTGGCTCAAAGTATAGTCTATCAGATGTATCGTAATCGGTAGAGACCGTTTCAGGGTTACAGTTAACCATAATGGTTTCATAACCGTCTTCGCGAAGCGCAAGCGAGGCATGTACACAACAGTAATCAAATTCAATACCTTGGCCGATACGGTTAGGACCGCCACCAATAACCATGATTTTGTCTTTATCTGTTGGGTTTGCTTCACACTCTTCATCGTAAGATGAGTACATGTAAGCTGTGTCTGAGCTAAATTCTGCGGCGCACGTATCAACACGCTTGTATACTGGCACGATGTTTAATAGGTGACGTTTTTTACGAATTTCAGCTTCAGATACACCAGCAATTTCAGCTATACGTGGATCTGCGAAACCTTTGCGTTTAAGTTTACGTAGGAAGTCGGCATTTAAACCAGCCATACCTACTTCACCAATTTTTGCTTCGTCTTTTAAAATATCTTCTATTTGTACTAAGAACCAGCGATTAACTTTAGTCAGCTCATAAACATCATCAACGCTCATACCATGGCGCATTGCATCGGCAATGTACCAGATACGCTCAGCACCTGGCTCGCGTAATTCGCGGATGATTTTTTCTTTCGCTTTAGGGTCATCAAGTGCAACTATTGGGTTAAAACCTGTTGCACCCACTTCAAGACCACGTAATGCTTTGTGTAATGATTCTTGTTGGTTACGACCAATCGCCATTACTTCGCCAACCGATTTCATTTGCGTAGTTAAGCGATCGTTAGCACCGGCAAATTTTTCAAAGTTAAAGCGAGGAATTTTTGTTACAACGTAATCGATTGAAGGCTCAAAAGACGCTGGAGTTTTACCGCCAGTAATATCGTTTTGAAGCTCGTCAAGCGTGTAACCTACTGCTAGCTTTGCAGCAATTTTAGCAATTGGGAAACCCGTTGCTTTTGATGCAAGTGCAGATGAACGTGATACGCGTGGGTTCATCTCAATGATAACCATACGGCCATCTTCAGGATTAATACCAAACTGCACGTTAGAACCGCCAGTTTCTACACCAATTTCACGTAATACCGCCATAGAGGCGTTACGCATAATTTGGTATTCTCTGTCGGTTAGCGTTTGCGCTGGTGCAACGGTGATTGAATCGCCAGTGTGAACACCCATAGGGTCAAAGTTTTCAATGGTACAAACAATAATACAGTTATCGTTTTTATCACGTACAACTTCTGTTTCGTACTCTTTCCAACCAATCAGTGATTCATCAATCAATAATTCGTTTGTTGGCGATAAGTCTAAACCGCGCTCACAAATTTCTTCAAACTCTTCCATGTTGTAAGCAACACCGCCACCGGTGCCACCCATGGTGAAAGAAGGACGAATGATACATGGTAAGCCAATTCGGCTCATTGTATCTTTAGCTTCTTCCATTGAGTGAGCAATTTCAGCACGAGGACATTCAAGGCCAATGTTTTTCATTGCTACGTCAAAGCGTTCACGGTTTTCTGCTTTGTCGATTGCATCCGCCGTTGCGCCAATTAGCTCAACGCCGTGCTTAGCCAACACACCGTGCTTGTCTAAATCAAGTGCACAGTTTAATGCTGTTTGACCACCCATTGTAGGCAGTACTGCATCTGGCTTTTCTTTTTCAATAATTTTTTCTACCACTTCCCAGTGAATTGGTTCGATGTAGGTAGCATCGGCCATTTCAGGATCGGTCATGATAGTTGCAGGGTTTGAGTTAACTAATATAACTCTATAGCCTTCTTCTCTAAGTGCTTTACACGCTTGAGCACCAGAGTAGTCAAATTCACAAGCTTGACCAATTACAATTGGGCCTGCGCCTAAGATAAGAATGCTTTTTATGTCGGTACGTTTTGGCATTATTACTCCAGTTAAATTAGTGTTTACGCGCTTGCATCAAATCGATGAAGTGGTCAAATAATGGTGCTGCATCGTGTGGACCTGGACTTGCTTCAGGGTGACCCTGGAAGCTAAACGCAGGCTTATCAGTACGATGAATACCTTGAAGCGTTCCATCAAATAACGATTTATGCGTGGCACGAAGCGTACTTGGTAGGCTTGATTCTTGAGCTGCAAAACCATGGTTTTGAGCTGTGATCATAACTACATTACGGTCTAGGTCTTTAACTGGGTGGTTACCACCGTGGTGGCCAAATTTCATTTTTTCTGTTTTAGCACCTGAGGCAAGGGCTAATAACTGATGACCTAAACAGATACCAAAAATAGGTGTGTCGGTTTCTAAAAAGGCTTGAATGGCTTCAATAGCGTAAGTACATGGCTCAGGATCACCAGGGCCATTAGATAAGAAGATACCATCAGGGTTTAAAGCAAGTACGTCAGCGGCAGAAGTTTGCGCTGGTACTACTGTAAGTTTACAACCACGGTCTACAAGCATACGTAAAATATTACGTTTTACACCGAAGTCGTAGGCAACAACATGAAACTTTTCATCAGCAGCGTCAAGGGTTTTAAATCCTTCACCTAATGTCCAGCTTGATTCGCGCCACTCAAAATTTTCCTTGGTTGAGACAACTTTTGCTAAATCCATACCTTTTAAGCCTGGGAAGGCTTGCGCGGCTTGTAACGCTTTATTTTCGTCTAGCTCGTCACCGGCAACAATACACCCGTTTTGTGCGCCTTTATCACGCAAAATTCGAGTTAGCTTTCTGGTGTCGATGTCCGCAATACCTAAAATATTACGTTCTTTTAAGTAATCATCTAACGATTGCTCGTTACGAAAGTTACTTGCTAGCAGTGGCAAATCACGGATCACTAGGCCTTTAGCCCAAATTTGATTCGCTTCTTCGTCTTCGCTGTTGGTACCCGTATTACCGATATGTGGGTACGTCAAAGTTACGATTTGTTCCGCGTATGATGGATCAGTCAAAATTTCTTGATAACCAGTCATAGACGTATTGAATACCACTTCACCGACTGACATGCCGTCAGCGCCGATTGCAGTACCGCGAAACACTGTGCCGTCTTCTAGGACTAACAGAGCGGATTTAGTCAAGTTAAACCTCCTAACAGTAAAAAACGGGAGTAAGCAATTGCTTAACACCCCGCCAATACCCAGAGGGATCGTCAAAACCAGATTTTTGTGAGCTTAAATTGTTTTACGCAGTCTTAAATGATGCAGATGTAAAGCATTCAACCTTCAATCATTTTTCTTGCCTAAAACTATTTTCATTCCCACTGAAACCCTGGATTTACTAGCCACTTGGGTATAATTGGAAACACGCATTTAGTAATTTTTGGCAAATTGGCTGCATATTACATGAAGTTGCTATTTAGGTCTAACATTATTTGGTTAATTGTTACAAATAAGTCACTGTAGGTAAAATTAGACCCAAACAGTTAAAATAGTAACTAAACTACTTAAGATCTAGCACATCTTGCATATCATAAAGTCCAGCAGGTTTGTTTTTTAACCAGCTTGCAGCCCTTATAGCACCTAGAGCGAACGTCATTCTCGAACTTGCTTTATGTGTTAATTCAAGCCTTTCACCCATTGTAGCGAAGTATGCGGTATGTTCACCTACTATATCGCCCCCTCTTAGCACAGAATAACCAATCTCATTTTGAGATTTCGCTGTTTCTACTTGGCTTCGGTCATATACCGCAACCTGGTCGTGATCCCAGCCTTTCGCTTGCGCGATTGACTCACCTATTGCCAGTGCAGTACCCGATGGTGCATCTATTTTATGACGGTGATGCGCTTCAAATATTTCGATATCTAAATCGTCACCAAATTTAGTCGCTGCAGTTTGCACAAGGTTAAGTAATACATTGACACCTACGCTGTAATTTCGTGCAAATACAATAGGGATATGTTTAGCGGCATCGTGTAATAGCGCCATATCATCATTTGTTAAACCTGTTGTGCCAATTACCATAGGAATTTTTTGCGCAACAGCTGTTTTTAAATGGTTTTTCATACCCGCTGGCAGCGTAAAGTCGATTAAAACATCTACATTATCTATTGTACTTTCGTCGCTAAAGCTAACACTGTTATCGGCTGCGCTATTTACTTGATTTACATTAATGCCCAATAGCGATGAACCACTACGAACATATGCGCCTGTAAGTTGTGTTTGATCTTTAATTGTCGCGGCTTCTAATAGGGCTAAGCCCATTCTGCCGTTAGCACCAAAAACACCTATTCGATTTGTAGTCATGGTTTTTACCTAATTTAATTTGAATCCGTTTATTAGCCATATATCCGGGCATTACAAAATACGCAGGTGGGTATTTTTATGCAGTTGGATAAATATTAATCGCTGAAAATCGCGTTGCTTTATAGATATTATCTAAAAGTCATGCAATAGTCAGGTGACCTTTTAATTTAATAATAATAACAATACCAGTTTACTTTAGCCATCTATACATTTAAACTTCTCTTTCGCGTCGATTTGGTCTTTGGCTTGCGGACGCTGCGGCTAACAACTTTTTAAAATAAAAAGTTGTACTGCTAAATTCAGCTAAAAGAGGAGTTTTGGCTGTGATAAATTTTACTGGTTATGAGGATTATGATGCAGCCATCATTTAATAAAAACAAAGCAATACTTTCTTTACTTCCCCTACTTACCTTTGTAGCGCTATTTTTAGGCTCAGGTTTGTATTTGCAATCGCAAGGGGTTGATTATGCTTTTTACCAACTACCTGCACCTGTTGCTATATTGCCCGCCATCATGCTTGCGTTTATTTTAAATAAAGGCACGGTAAACCAATGTGTAGAGACCTTTATTAAAGGTGCCGGACACAACAATATTATTACCATGTGTTTAATCTACTTACTTGCAGGTGCTTTTTCTGCTGTGGCAAGTGCAACCGGTGGTGTAGATGCGGTAGTAAATGCAGGCTTATCGCTTATTCCACCTTCGTTATTGCTCCCTGGTTTGTTTTTAATTGCGGCCGTTGTTTCTACTGCAATGGGAACGTCAATGGGTACGATTGGCGCCATTGGCCCTATCGCTTATGCGGTATCAATTAAAACGGGTATAGATCCAGCATTAATGGCCGGTACGATTGTATCTGGCGCTATGTTTGGCGATAACTTATCTATTATTTCAGACACCACTATTGCAGCTACGCGCACGCAGGGCTGTGAAATGAAAGACAAGTTTAAAGAAAATCTTAAAATTGCAGTCCCTGCAGCCATTCTAACAATCGCCCTGTTGTTTTATTTAACACCTGCTGCACAAGTAGTTGAAACTAAAGATTATGATATTTGGTTAGTACTTCCTTATGCCTTTATTTTAGTGTTAGCAGTTGCTGGCTTGAACGTATTTGTAGTGTTGTTTAGCGGTATTATTTTTGCCGCATTAATGGGCTTTACCGGTAGTTACGAAGGCGCAAGCTTTGTAAAAGACATTTACAAAGGCTTTACTGATATGCAGGAAATATTTTTACTTTCTATGTTTATTGGTGGCTTATCTGAATTTATTCGTATTAACGGTGGTCTTGATTACATTGCTCAAAAAATTCAAGCAATTACTAAAATCATTGCAAAATGGCACCGTAAAGTGGCTGACCAATTAGGTATTGCCGCATTAGTTTTAACAAGTAATGTATGTATTGCTAATAACACAGTGTCTATTATTGTCGCGGGTCCTATTGCTAAAAAGCTAGCAGATGACGGTGAAATAAGCGGTAAACGCTCTGCCAGTTTACTTGATATATTTGCCTGTGTTACACAGGGTTCATTGCCATACGGTGCCCAAGCATTGTTATTAGGTGCTACGTTTAAAATTAGCCCGTGGGAAGTATCAACGTCTTCTTATTACTGCTTTATTTTAGCATTTACAGCCATTGCAGTTATTTGCTTACGCCGTAATAAAGCATAGTTTAAACACCGACACTATGTTGCAGCTTAATAAGTAAGCTGCAACATATGTTAAAATAATACTCTACATATCAATCACTTTTGCTATAATGCGCGCCTTCGCGTGTCACTAAAATTATAGTTAAATACAGATATGAAATTTAAAAAATTACTTCCTCTCGTTACTTTTACATCAATTGCTTTATCGTCTTCTGCTTTTGCGGCTAATTGGAGCAGCACAGCACTACATATTAATAATGGCGACCAAAAAAACCCATTCACTGAGCAAGAGTCAAACACCACTGTTTACTCGGTTCAACATGCATCGGGTTACGATTACGGCGATAACTTCTTTTTTATCGATTACAGTAAAGACGATACCGATGATGGTTACCAAGATGCTGATTTTTATGGTGAGTGGTATTCAACGGTAAGCTTATCGGCCATTAGCGGCGAAAAAATTGGCGCAGGCGCATTATTAGATGTGGGCCTTACCGGTGGTATTAACGTTGCTGGCGACGCTAAAGTAATGAAATACTTGCCTGGTGTTAAATTAAGCTGGGATGTACCTGGGTTTAACTTTTTTCAAACGCTATTCACAGCTTACATTGACGATAGTGAAGGTGTAGCAAAAGGCGGTGCTCCTATTGAAACAAATAGCTGGATGCTTGATGTTGCCTTTGAATACCCTTTCACTATTGGCTCACAAAAATTTAGCTTTAAAGGCCACGCTGAATACATTGCAGAACGTGAAGATGAATTTGGTAACGATGTAGAGGCGTGGATACTCGCACAGCCTATTTTAGTATGGGATATGGGCCACGCTCTTCAAATGAAAGAAAACACACTACTGTTGGGTATGGAATTACAATACTGGCACAATAAACTAGGTACTGAAGTCACTGAGTCAGTGCCACAAATCCATATTGAGTGGACGTTTTAAGCTTTAACGATACTCGTTTTACTCTACATTAATAAGCGAAGCTCTCTTTTAGCTTCGCTTTTTTCATCTCCAAATTAAACAACGTTGAGCATGACAAAGCCTCAATTGAATAGTACTTAATGTTTGGTTACTATAATGAATTATTCTGAGTTTTATATATTAGAGCTCATATTATTTGTCCTTAATTGGAGTAACCAAATGTCGTCGATTAAAGTTATTTGCTTTTCTACTTTATTGTTATTAACAAACAATGCATTAGCGAGCACAACGCAAGATACCTCTTCACTTTCTTATGATGCACTTTTAAGCAGTTATCAGTACGACTTTAAAGTAAATTACTTTAACATTGAGTCACAAAAACAGTCCCTTAAAATGGCGTATATTTACTTAAAGCCTACCAAATCCGACATGCCTACAGTGACGCTTATGCACGGCAAAAATTTTAATGCAGATTACTGGACTACCACTGCGCAATACCTGCAATCTTTAGGCTACGGCGTATTAATTCCTGATCAAATTGGTTTTGGAAAATCATCTAAACCAACTAATTACCAGTATTCATTTGCGGCTCTTGCTCATCATACTCATGCGTTAATGGACTCACTTAATATAAAAGAGTCAATTGTATTAGGGCACTCTATGGGTGGGATGCTAGCGAGTCGTTTTGCACTAATGTACCCAAACACAACTAGTAAATTAATTTTACTTAACCCTATTGGGCTTGAAAACTACCTGCAGTATGTTGATTACAAAGATACAAATTTTTTCTATAAAAACGAATTTTCAAAAACGCCAGAAGGCGTAAGAAAATACCAACAAAAAAATTACTACGATGGTAAGTGGAATACCACATATTCAGCCCTAACCGACTTTATAACAGGGCAAATACAAGGCCCAGATAAAGAACAAATGGCATGGGTAAATGCAAAAACATACGATATGATTTTCACTCAACCTGTAATAACCGAATTTAAAGATTTAGCAGTACCGGTTAAATTAATTATTGGTACACGCGATAGAACCGGCCCTGGCCGTAACTGGAAAAAAGACGGTGTTGATTACGAGCTTGGTCGATATGATAAATTAGGCAAACACGCTGCAACACTTATCCCTGACGCACAATTATTTGAACTGGATAATTTAGGGCACCTGCCGCACATTGAAGATTTCGAACGCTTTAAAAATGTATTTAAACAAGCACTTGCTGCTGAATAACCACGCTTAAAAACTAAAATAAAACCCCTGTAGGTAAAATACTTACAGGGGTTTTATTTTAATTACGCATTAATACTAAACGTACACTACTTCAGATAGTAAAGCGCTTAACTACAGTGTGCATTGTGGGTTTTTACCCTGTGCTTTAGCAGTGCTTTGCTCGCTAAGTGCTTTACTCATTTGCGCTTGTAGATTTTTAATACGGTTACTTGGCGCTGGGTGAGTAGATAAAAACTCAGGGGTTGTACCGCTGCCCGCTGCACTCATATTTTCCCAAAGTGTAACCGACTCTTGTGGATTAAACCCCGCCTGTGCCATTAAATCCAGACCTATAGTATCGGCTTCTGATTCGTGAGAGCGGCTAAATGGTAAAACAACTCCATATTGTGCGCCCAAACCTAAGCCTTGCATAATTTCGTTACGGTATTGAATATTACCCATTTCAAGTGCAGCACTACCAAGCTGCATACCGGTATCTAAAATAGAGCTTTGTGAAACACGCTCATTAGAATGCTCAGCAATTACGTGCCCTACTTCGTGCCCTAGTACTGTTGCTAATTGGTCTTGATTGGTGGCTATTTTTAATAAGCCCGTATGAACCCCAATGTAACCCCCAGGTAATGCAAAAGCGTTAGCAGATTCATCTTCAAATACCACTACTTCCCAATTTTGCGACGCGTATTCTTTTGGTAATACAGCCACTACTTTTTCAGCAATACAATTTACATAAGAATTTGTTTTAGCGTCTTTATTTATTGGCTGAGATGCTTTCATTTCGGCAAAGCTAGCAGTACCCATTTCACTCATTTGTTGATCTGAGTAAAGCGCTATTTGAGTACGTCCTGTTGGTGACGTTTTACAACCGGCTAAAACGGCTGTCGCTAATACTGCAAGTACTAGTTTTTTCATGATAATTCTCTTAAGTAATGAATTTTTTATTGCTTGTAGAATAGCAAACACAGTACCAATTTAAAATATTTGCTTTATGTACCGTTATATTAAAAAAAAAGCAATATGACGATAAACTTAGCGGGCAAACTAAGTTTATCCAAATACAATGCCCTGTTACACTATAACCCTTGTTTTTAGTGATTGTTGAGTTTACACATGGACGCCTCAGCCTCGTCTTTTAATACCCGTATTTTATTGCCTTTATTAGCCAGTATAGTGGCGATTACGCCATTGGCGATAGATATGTACTTACCTGCCATGCTGGTAATTGCAAACGATTTACACACTAATATGCCCAATGTACAAATATCGTTGAGTATTTACTTAGCAGGCTATTCATTAGGGATGCTATTTTTTGGCCCCATTGCCGATCAAATTGGCCGCCGTAAGCTTGCACGTATCGGCTTAACCTTATTTGGTGCAAGCTCACTTGCACTGGCATTTACCACCGAAATCCATGCTTTTTGGACTCTTCGAGCAGTGCAAGCATTTACGGGAGCGGCAGCAACGGTAGTAGTACCGGGTATTATTCGCCATATTTATCAGCAAAATACAGCTAAGGGAATGTCGTATGTGTCGATGATTATGATGGTAGCGCCGTTAGTTGCCCCCTCTGTTGGCTCGTTTATTTTAGGATTTTCTGTTTGGTCAACCATATTTTTGGTTCTTGCTGGGTATAGCTTTTTAATATTGGCGTTTGTGCAAGTGTATCTAATTGATATTCCTATTCACAAAAACGAAAAAAAGGGTCTCGCTCTATTTTTTGATAGCTATAAAACAGTACTCAGTAATAAAGATGCACGTGCCGACATACTCAGTTCTATGTTTGTATCGTTTGGATTTTTTTGCTTTTTGACCTCAGTACCATTTATTTATTTAGATTTATATGAAGTGTCAGAACAGTTATTTGGTGTGTTATTTGCCTTTAACGTAATGGCGCTGATGTTTGGTAACTTTTTAAATACGCGAATTGTACCAAGGCTGGGCTCTCGAAAAATGCTCTATATTGGGCTTACATTTGGATTTGTATCGGGGCTGGCTTTGTTAACATTTAGCTTATTGCATTTATCACTTTATTATATTGTGGCTGCTATTGCGCCATTAATGATGAGCTTAGGCGTCACTGCAAGTAATGCTGACTCGCTAATATTAATGAAGTTTGAAAAAAACACAGGCACGGCAACGGCCGTAATTGGCACACTTCGTTTTGGCAGTGGCGCATTAGTTGGCCCACTACTCGCTATTATGCATGCAAAAAGCGCAGTGCCGTTTTCAAGTTTAATGTTCAGCGCTGTTTTGCTTACTATGCTCGTACAGTTAATTCACTATAAAAAAGACAAAAAAAATGCCTCAATATGAGGCATTTTTTAAAACTAATAATTCAATTAAGCATCAGCAGCTTTAGAAACCATAACCATTGCAGGGCGTAATAAACGACCATTCAATGTGTAACCTTTTTGCATAACAGCAAGTACTGTATTAGGTGTTACATCGTTACTTGGTTGAATTGACATTGCTTGATGAAAATCTGGATTAAACTGCTCACCTTGTGGGTTTACAATTTCAACACCAAACTTTGCAACAGCATCGTTAAAGCTTTTAACTGTCATATCGATACCTTCAAGCAACGGCTTTAAAGTCTCATTTTCTTTATCAGAAAACTCAATAGCACGCTCAAGATTATCAATTACAGGTAGTAATTCGTTAGCAAATTTTTCTAGTGCAAACTTATGCGCTTTTTCTACATCTTGTGCTGCACGACGACGAATGTTGTCTACGTCTGCTGCAGCACGAACAACACCATCTTTTTGATCAGCAATAGTTTGTTTAGCAGCTTCAAGCTCTGCATATAGCATAGCTATTTCTGCTTCAGGGCTTTGCTCTTCTTCTGCATGTTGATCAGCGGCTTCTACTGCTGCTTCTACATCAGCCTGCATTTTAGAAATTTCTTCGTTTAATTCTACTTCTTGCTCAGGGTTTTGTGTCTGCTCAGACATAAAATACGTGCTCCAATTCTTTACAACTGCGGTAATTATGGGGATTGAATAAAAAGATTCAAGAGTTAGATGCCTCAATTAATTTAAATTCTCGAATTATTTCTTCGATTTGCGCTGATTTAGGGCAAATTATACAAAAGCGGCTTTGGTATTCTTGATTTTGAAAGTACGGCACGCTTATTACGATCAATTCATCACACTCAGTAAAAGGCAATTTTTCGCTATTAAGTACCGATACACCGTTTTTAAAAGCGAGTTTATCTTCTACATAATTTAAAAACGAAACACCAATATTTAAACTTTGCTCACAATCGATTTGTTTATAGAGGTAATTTTCGCCAACTACAATACTATTATCTGAGCCTAATTTTTGACTTAGCTGTCGCGTCCATTGATTAAGCGAATCATGACAATTTCGAGGCGCTGTATTTGCCATCGCCTGCATACGATACAGACCCTCCATAAGAGTTTGTTGGCTAAATACGGTATTCAACCATGTTGCAAACTGATAACGAACAGAATCTGACGAATCATGAGGTTTATCAATACAAATGTTGTGGCTCTGCCCAGCCCTGTCTATTAATAGAATAAGCCAGTCGGTAGAATCAAAATCAAGCACCTCTACTCTAAACACTTGCTGCGAGCTGACTTGTGGTAAACCAACACAACAACATATTTGGTATTTTTGGCTCAAACCATGTGCTAGTTCAACGAGTTGTGATTGCTCTGGTTGCCAATAATTAGCAATGTCAGCGAGTGGAAAAAACTCGTCAAACCAATAATCAAACCCTTCATTTGTGGGCACTCGTCCTGCAGATGTATGAGGTGAATACAATAGCCCCACTTTTTCTAAGCGAGCCATAGCATTACGAACCGTAGCCGAGCATACTGCCATGCCTTTGAGCTTGGCAATTTTTGTTGATGGAACAGGCAAGCCTTCACCATTACAGTACATGTTCATAACAGCTGAAAAAATTTGCTGATCTCGTGAGTTTAGTTTCATGGTATCTACATCTTGTTGCATGAAAGAGATATCGGGGCGTTTAGTTGTTTTTCAAGTCGTGCAGTTAACTGACTGCGAATAAAATTGAAGGTTTATAATATTGCTATAATCTGTATTTTCAAACACTTCTGTTTTGAGTTACTCTACAATTATTAAATCTTTTTGTGCGTACATTATGGACTCTCCTTTTAATACCATAGGCCTAATTGGCAAACCTAATCACCCGGGAGCCGCTGCTACCCTTCAGCGCTTACATACATTTTTACTTGCGCTTGGTTTTGAGGTAATAGTAGAAAAACGCACAGGGAGTCAATTAGACGATATCCCGCATGACAAACTTGTTAAGTTAGTCGACTTAGGAGAACAAGCCGATTTAGCTATTGTTGTAGGCGGTGACGGTAACATGCTTGGTGCTGCACGCGTGCTTGCGCGCTTTAACATTGCTGTTATTGGTGTAAATAGAGGTAACCTTGGCTTTTTAACTGATTTAAACCCTGAAGGGTTTGAAGCGAGCTTAGAGCAAGTCCTCAGTGGTGAGTACCTTGAAGAAAAACGCTTTTTATTAGAAGTAGAAGTATATCGCCACAACGAATTAAAGAGTGCAAACTCAGCCGTTAACGAAGCGGTACTTCATGCCGATAAAGTAGCGCATATGATTGAGTTTGAAGCTTTTATAAATAATGACTTTGTGTTTTCTCAGCGCTCTGACGGTTTAATAGTATCAACCCCTACTGGCTCTACGGCATATTCACTTTCAGGTGGCGGGCCAATTTTAACGCCAGAGCTAAATGCAATATCGTTAGTACCTATGTTTCCTCATACCTTATCTAGCAGACCTTTAGTTGTCGATGCCGATAATGAAGTTCGTTTAAAGCTAAGCCTAGAAAATACAGATAGCCTACAGGTAAGTTGCGACAGCCATGTCGTGCTTGCCGTATTACCCGGCGATGAGGTAGTAATTAAAAAAGCGGATAAACAATTGCGTTTAATTCATCCAAAAAATTACTCGTACTACAACGTTTTACGTACAAAACTAAATTGGGGTAGTCGTTTGTACTAATTTTATTGCCAAAAGTTAAACGATAGAGCAAAATATTAGTAACAACTAAAAATTAAACATTTCAGGAACAAACGGCAATGACTTATGTAGTATTCTTTGCTTTACTGCTATTAATTACACTTTTATACAGTTACCTCAAAATTGAGAGTAATCGCAAAAAAGCAATCGAAGCTAGAAAAAAGCTATTTAATGAACGTGTTTCGCATGTAAATTCACGCCTTAGAGTAAAACTTAATGATCTTCTTGATGCTAAAATAATTCGCCCAAAATACGCTCCTCGTATTCAAGCTATTGTAAATAATTTTTTTGTTGTGCAATCGCATACAGACGAGAATTTGCAACAACTTGAAGATACCGCTGACCTACTAATTAATACGTTGTCCAACGAGTTAATTAAAACTAATCAAACGAATATAATCCAGCCATTGATTGATAATATACAGTACTTTGTATCTGAGTTACCTCAGCAAGGAATTTTATACAATAAGAGTTTTTACCTAAATACTTTACCTCCACTTATCGGACTACTTAAAACCGAAGACATTATACAAGCTACTGATATTGTTGATGATCAAATTGATACCTCCCCAAAAACTTCTGATACACAATTTACTCAAGATGTAAGCGTTGCATAAATAATAAAAAATTAATTTGCAAAAAACCAAAACACTGTATAAATTAACAGTTAATTGACTGGATGGATAAACAGTATGTTAATTGGTTTAGAAGTTAAAAATTTTGCAATTGTTAGTAATTTAAGCACAGAATGGCGCAGCGGTATGACCGCGATCACTGGCGAGACAGGTGCTGGTAAATCTATTGCTATTGATGCGCTATCATTATGTTTAGGTGAGCGCGCTGAAGCGTCAGCAGTGCGCCCAAGCTCTGATAAAGCAGAAGTATGCGCTCAATTTGACCTAACAGATTTACCGCTAGCTCAATCGTTTTTAGAGCAACATATGCTAAACAATGACGATAATGAATGTTTATTGCGTCGTGTTGTTTGCAAAAATGGACGCAGTAAAAGCTATATTAATGGCAGTGCCGTTACCGCATCACAATTAAAAGAACTTGGTCAATATTTAATATCTATTCATGGACAACATGCCCACCAACACTTATTAAAAGCTGAGCATCAGTTACAGCTTTTAGATGCCTATGCAGGGCATCACCACTTAGTAAATGATGTAAATAACAACTATAAACAGTTTGCTAACTTACAAAAAGAATTTAAACATTTAGAGCAACAACAGCAGCAACAAGCAGCGCAAAAACAATTGTTAGAATACCAAGTTGCAGAACTCGATGAGTTTGCCTTACAAGAAGGTGAGTTTGATTTAATTGAGGCCGAGCATTACAAACTTAGTAACAGCCAAACAATATTAGAATCGTGTCAACGTGAATTACAATATTTATATGAAAGTGATGAACAAAATGCTTGTTCAATGCTGCAGCACAGTGCCCAACAATTCGCTGAGCTGGCTCAATACGACGAAAGCTTAGCAGGCGTAGCAGCCCTCCTTAGTGAAGCCGCAGTACAAGTTGAAGAAGCAAGCCGTGAAGTTCGAAATTATACTGAGCAAGCAGATTTAGACCCTGCTCGTTTAGGTGAAGTAGAAAATAGACTAAGCGGTGCGATGGATTTAGCGCGTAAGCATCACATAAAACCACAGCAGCTAGTTGAGTTTCATCAATCGATTGCTCAGGAGCTTGAGTCAATAAGTAATAATAGTAATCGTCTGGAGCAACTAGAATCAGAAATAGAAAGCGCGTTACTTAGTTATAAGCAAGCTGCCGATGAACTAAGTAAAAGTCGCTATGAGTATGCTAATACACTTAACACACTAATAAGTGAAAGCATGGCTAATTTATCGATGGAAAACGGTGTATTTGAAATAGCTTTAACTCAAGAGAGTAGCCGCGCACCTAATAGCTTAGGGTACGATAATGTGTCGTTTTTAGTATCAACTAATCCGGGGCAGCCACTTCAGCCGTTAGCTAAAGTAGCCTCAGGTGGTGAGCTTTCGCGAATTAGCCTTGCTATACAGGTAATTATTGCCCAAAAAGTAACAACCCCAACGCTTATTTTTGATGAAGTTGATGTAGGTATTTCTGGCCCTACAGCATCAGCCGTAGGCAAACTATTGCGCCAGTTAGGTAAGTCTACTCAAGTGATTTGTGTTACCCATTTACCACAAGTTGCTAGTAGCGCACACCAACAATTTTTTGTAGCTAAAGAAATAGCACAAGGCGAAACGTTCACTCATATGCTGCCTTTGAATAAAGATGGTCGTATTAATGAAATAGCTCGCTTACTTGGTGGTGATAATATCAGTAAAACAGCTAAAGCGAATGCTAAAGAACTAATAATGGCCCATGCCTAATATTGGTTAATAGAGCTTTGAAGGATTAAATAATGCACAGTACTTTAGTTAATTTTTGTATCATTTTAAGTTGGTTTTTATTAGCGCTAAGCAGCTGTTTAATTATTTTTAGTAAATATAAGCATATTTACTTTAAACAGCGTTTACTGAGGTTTTTAAATAGCTTTTTAGTTCTTCAGATAATCGCTGTAGCCTATTACTTTACTAGCGAAAAAGTAAATAACCTAAGTAACTTAGGGATAAGTTATTGGCTATTAATTACAATGCAGATTGCCTGCAATGCAATGTGTTACATGAGCGTAAAGCGCAGAAAGGCTAAAATAAAGCCATCACTTGATTCGTTTTCAATGGATTAAAGTAGATAAACCTTTAAGAAGAACACGTTCTGTTTTTACCTTGCGCTTTTGCTTTATAAAGTAGTTCATCAGCACGCTTGATATCAAGATCAATTGAGCGTTCGGCACTTGCAGAGATAACACCAATACTTAGCGTAATATTGGTACTATCTGAAAATAAGCTCACAACTGAAGCTTTAAGGGCGTGGTGGATTTTTTCTGCAACTTGCTCCCCCTGCTCAACTGTTGCATCTGGAATAACAATTAAAAACTCCTCTCCGCCCCAACGTGATGCAATCGCATTTTTTGGAATACTTTTATCAAAGGTTTTAGCTAACTGAATAAGTGCTTCATCGCCAAAATCATGGCCGAATTGATCATTAATTTTTTTAAAATTATCTACATCAGCTAATAAAATTACAAAAGGAGTATGATTATCTTTCAGCTCACTTTTAAAAGCCACAAGCTTATTCATGGTATAGCGACGGTTTGGCAGGTTGGTGAGTGGATCTATAGTTGCTAAAAATTCATTCTTTTGACTCAAAGCAATTATTTTATTGCTGTATTTTTCTCTTGAACACTCGTAGTAGCCACTCAGCGACGCGACAATCATAAAGGCAATTATTATTCTTATAGGAAACTGTTCCGGACTATAGTCATATATGTTGAATATATCAGCACAGTAAAAGCCTAAAACAATCGCTAATAAAAACAAAATTATATCAAATGTACCTCGTTTAAGTCCGCGTATTGAATAAGTAACAGGAGACACTATGAATATCCATATAGGTCCTGTTCCTTGTGCTCCCCCAGTGAGAACTAGGTAAAACATTAGTGCATAAAGGTTGTATAAAATTATAGTGCCTGACTTCTCTACTCCCCTACTTATGCTAAATGCCAATAAATAAACAAACGAAGAAACAACCAGGGTACACGCTAATAAATAACTGCTATTAATAAATGCTAAGCTAGCCATCGAAAACGTTGCTATAAACCCTATTGAAGAGAAGAATCGAACAATGAGTTTCCTTTCCGATTTGTTTGAATATTCGTACATAATTTCTATTTATTTTATTAATGTATAAAAGCCTACTTGTATGTAAAAAGTAAGCAAACCGTAAACAGCGTGCGATAATGAACCAACTTTATATTTAAATCAACTCCAAAGATTAGTTATTTAGGCTTGATAAAAGTGTATATTTTAGTCATTATTTACCTTTATCAGGGATGAATACGGTTATTGTAATGTATGATCCCATGATGTAATACGCTTTATTTAAAGAAATAAAGCCTAGGATAAAACAATAACGTTAAGGATTAAAAATGAATAAACTTGCTCTTCTTGTTCCTGCACTAATAGTACTGAGTGGCTGTAAAAGTAATGATATAACTCGCGCAGTTAAAGATGGTATTAACGGTGCTGTAAATAGTGTATCTAGCTCTAGCAACCAATCAATTAACTCTTCAAATCAAAGTGCTTATACAACGACGCAAACAAAAGTTTTAGCGTATAAAGCAACAAAAGAAGCTAGAGATTATGGCCAAATAACGTTAGCTAGTACAGCTGAAAATCCAAAAAAACAAACTCGAGTTGCTATAAATAAGTGCCTGCATCCTCGTGTAGGTGAAGTAAAATGTAAGGCTTATATGTATGAGATTAGCCCTCAAGGCTGGTTAATAGATGCCCAAAGCAACCGTATTTGGCTCGAAACAAGAACAACCCACTATGACAAGGTAGTTCCTTCTGGTAGTTACTATATGAAAGTAAGAACGGAAGGTGTCGCTAAAGAAAGCTATGCTACAGGTGATATTAATATAATACCGTTTGTTACTAACTACGTTGACATTACATTCGAATAAAACAAATAAAAAAGCAAGCCAGTTGGCTTGCTTCTTATTCATTTTATTAATACGAACAATTAGACTTTTAAATAATCCATAATACCTTCTGCAGCATTACGTCCTTCAAAAATAGCGGTTACCACTAAATCTGAACCACGCACAATATCGCCACCAGCAAATATTTTAGGGTTCGTTGTTTGATGTGTAAATTCACCTTGTTCTGGAGCATTAATGCCGCCCCAGTGGTTTATTTCTACATCGTATTTTTCTAACCAATCCATTTTATGAGGCTGGAAACCAAATGCCATAATAACTTGATCAGCTTCTATCACATGCTCTGAACCAGGTACTTCTTCAGCACGACTTCTGCCATTTGCGTCAGGTTCGCCTAATTTAGTTTTAACCATTCTAACGCCAGTTACTTTACCTTTATCGTTCAATACAATGCCTTTAGGCTGAACGTTATAGGTAAATATAACGCCTTCTTCTTTGGCGTTTTTAACTTCACGTTTAGAACCAGGCATATTTTCTTTATCACGACGATAAGCACACGTTACTTTTGCAGCATTTTGACGAATAGACGTACGCACGCAGTCCATCGCTGTATCACCACCACCAAGTACAACTACTTTTTGGTTAGCCATATCAATACACGGCTGCTTAGTCTCGTCATAGCCCATTACACGGTTAGTGTTACCAATCAAGAACGGGAGTGCATCGTGAACACCTGGTGCATCTTCATTTTCAAGACCTGCACGCATACTTTGATACGTACCAACTCCTAAAAATACGGCGTCGTAATCAGCTAAAATTTGATCCAGCGTAATATCAACACCTACTTCAACATTTAACTTAAACTCCACGCCCATTTCAGTGAAAATTTCACGGCGCTTTTGCATCACTTCTTTTTCAAGTTTAAAAGAAGGAATACCAAACGTGAGTAGTCCGCCAATTTCTGGGTGACGATCAAACACCACTGGTTTTACGCCGTTACGAACTAAAATATCAGCACACCCTAAACCAGCTGGGCCTGCACCAATAATAGCTACTTTTTTGTCGGTCCATGTTACATAAGACATATCAGGCTTCCAGCCCATTTTAAATGCCTCATCGGTAATGTATTTTTCAATATTACCAATCGTTACAGCACCAAACTCTTCATCTAATGTACACGAGCCTTCACACAAGCGGTCTTGTGGGCAAACGCGGCCACACACTTCTGGTAAACTGTTTGTACGATGTGAAAGCTCAGCTGCCTCTATAATACGACCTGTGCGTATTAACTTTAACCATTGTGGAATGTAGTTATGTACTGGGCACTTCCACTCACAATACGGGTTACCACAATCTAAACAACGATCAGCTTGTGAGTTAACCTGATTCTCTGAAAAGGGTTCGTAAATTTCTACGAAAGATTTTTTACGTGACGAGATTGGTTTTTTGCGTGGGTCTACACGCTGCACGTCTATAAATTGATATACATTTTCGCTCATACTGCCCCCTTATTGCGCCTGAACACGTAGTTCGGCACTACTACGAGCGCGATGCCCGAGTAAACTTTTTACGTCGCTTGATTTTGGTTTTACTAATTTGAACATAGGTAAGTACAGTTCAAAGTTAGCTAAAATGCTTTCTGCTCTGCACGAACCTGTAAGCTCTAAATGCTCAGCAATTAAGCCGCGTAAATGTTCTTGATGCGACGTTAATTCCTCTAGTGTTACTATTTCGACAAGCTCTGGATTAATGCGTTTTTCAAAATCATTTCGCTCATCTAAAATATAAGCAAAACCACCAGTCATGCCCGCGCCAAAGTTAACACCTACATTACCAAGTACACACACAACGCCACCGGTCATGTATTCACAACCATTGTCACCTACACCTTCAACAACCGCTTGCACACCTGAGTTACGTACTGCAAAGCGCTCACCGGCACAACCCGCTGCAAACAGTTTTCCGCCTGTAGCGCCGTACAAACATGTGTTTCCGGCAATGGTTGCTTTATGGCTTTCAAAAGATGAGCCAAGTGGTGGACGAATCACTAACTTACCGCCTGCCATGCCTTTACCTACGTAATCGTTAGCATCGCCAACCAATGTCATTTCAAGACCACCGGCATTCCAAACACCAAACGATTGACCCGCCGTACCGTGTAATTCAATTGCTACGGGGTCTGCCGCCATACCTTGATTACCGTGTTTATCAGCAATATAACCCGAAAGCATTGCACCTACAGAGCGGTCAGTATTACAAATACGACTCACAAGCGAGATACCGCTTGACGTATCAATTGCCTCTTGCGCTTTAGCTAATAAACTTTCGTTTAACTTACCTAGATAATGCGAACTGTTAGGCGCACTACAATAAAGCGTTTCGCCAGTTGGGTTGTTCGGCTGAGCAATAACAGACGATAAATCAATTTTCTTCTGCTTTGCAGTTTTGCCTTCAATTTCTTCTAATAAATCTAAACGGCCAATTAAGTCAGTTAAATTTGCAACGCCTAGGCTAGCCATAATTTCACGCGCTTCTTGCGCTATAAACTTAAAGTAGTTCATCGCCATTTCTGGTAAGCCGTGATAATGCTTTTGACGAAGTGTTTCGTCTTGTGTTGCAACACCGGTCGCACAGTTATTTAAGTGACAAATACGTAAGTATTTACACCCAAGGGCAACCATTGGACCAGTACCAAAACCAAAGCTTTCAGCACCTAAAATTGCCGCTTTAATAATATCTAAACCTGTTTTTAAGCCACCATCTGTTTGCAGGCGAATGCGATGACGAAGGCCATTTTCAACTAGTGCTTGCTGTGTTTCAGCAAGTCCAAGCTCCCATGGGCTACCCGCATATTTAACAGAAGTAAGTGGGCTTGCGCCTGTACCGCCATCGTAGCCAGAAATAGTAATTAAATCGGCATATGCTTTAGCAACACCTGTTGCAATGGTTCCCACACCTGGCTCTGAAACAAGTTTTACAGAAATAAGTGCTTTAGGGTTTACTTGTTTTAAATCGAAAATTAGCTGTGCTAAATCTTCAATTGAGTAAATATCGTGATGCGGTGGTGGCGAAATTAACGTAACACCTGGTACCGAATAACGAAGCTTAGCAATATACGGCGTTACTTTTTCACCTGGTAATTGTCCACCTTCGCCTGGTTTTGCACCTTGCGCTACTTTAATTTGAATAACGTCAGCACTGCGTAAGTAATGAGGCGTTACACCAAATCGACCTGAAGCGACTTGCTTAATACGCGAGTTTTTTTCTGTACCATAACGCAGTTTATCTTCACCGCCTTCACCCGAGTTTGAACAACCACCTAAGCGGTTCATTGCAATTGCTAGCGCTTCATGCGCTTCTGGTGATAACGCACCAATACTCATTGCTGCTGAGTCAAAACGCTTGTATAGGTTTTCTGCAGACTCTACTTCATCAATGCTTATACCTTGCTCAGGTAATTTAAGCGCTAACATATCGCGCAAAGTCGCAATTGGGCGATTATTAACTAAATCAGCGTACGCACTGTAGTCTTTATAATCACCTGATCGAACCGCTTTTTGCAGGGTTTGAATAACATCTGGATTATAAGCATGATACTCACCACCGTGAACGTACTTAAATAAACCACCGTGGCTTAATAATTTCCGCTTACTTAAAGCAAGTTTGTGCAAACTTTGCTGATCGTCATCAAAGTCGGTAAAGCATGCACCTTGTATACGACTTGCAACGCCTTTAAAGCACATTTCAATAATCGCATCAGATAATCCCACCGCTTCAAACAACATTGAACAACGATAAGACGCAACCGTACTTATGCCCATTTTAGACATAATTTTGTACAAGCCTTTATTAATGGCTTTACGATAAGCAAGGGTCACTTCGCAATACGACTTATCAATAATTTTGCTGTCGCTCATCGCAACTAACGATTCATACGCAAGGTATGGATAAATTGCCGTAGCACCAAAACCTAATAGCACAGCAAACTGGTGCGCATCTCGCACACTGCCAGTTTCAATGATAATATTTGATTCACAGCGCAAGTTGTTATCAACTAAGCGTTTTTGTACCGCACCTACAGCCATAGCTGCTGGAATTGGTAAATTTATTTCATCAAAGTTACGGTCAGTTAAAATAAGCATGATACAGCCCGCAGCTGCTTTTTCTTGTGCTTGGTCACAAATACGCGTAACCGCGTTTTCTAAACCCTCTTCAACTGTGTAGGTAATATCAATTTTACAGTAGCTGTAGTGCGCTTCATCAGCATTTAATAGCTGCTGCATATCTGCGTACATTAAAATTGGTGTATCAAACTGTAGGCGCTTAGCGTGGCCTGTTGTTTCGTTAAATACGTTTTGCTCACTACCAATACAGGTTGCAAGCGACATTACATGGTTTTCACGTAGTGGATCGATAGGTGGATTTGTTACTTGCGCAAATTTTTGGCGGAAGTAATCATAAAGTGAACGATGCCCTTCACTAAGCACAGCAAATGGCGTGTCATCACCCATTGAGCCTGTCGCTTCTTGGCCGTTTTCACCCATTACACGAATAACGCTATCTAGCTCTTCGTTGGTATAACCAAACATTTTTTGATATTTAGCTAGCGTTTCGTCATCAAATGAGCGATTACCGGCGTCTTGCTCAGTAAGTTCTTCAAATGGAACTAAACGTTTAACGTTTTCTTCAAGCCATGACTTGTAAGGATGGCGAGATTTTAAATCTTGATCGATTTCATCCGAGTGCCAGATTTTGCCAAGTTTAGTATCAATAACTAATAATTCACCTGGACCAACACGGCCTTTTTCAACCACTTCATCGGCAGTGTAATCCCAAATACCCACTTCTGATGCAAGCGTAATAAAACCATCTTGTGTAATTACATAACGTGCTGGGCGAAGTCCATTACGGTCAAGGTTACACGCCGCAAAACGACCATCCGACATAACAATACCTGCCGGGCCATCCCATGGTTCCATATGCATAGAGTTAAAGTCGTAAAATGCACGTAAATCGTCGTCCATTGCACGGTTTTTCTGCCATGCAGGCGGCACGAGCATACGCATAGCGCGGAATAAATCCATTCCGCCAGCTAAAAATAGCTCAAGCATATTATCTAGGCTTGATGAATCAGAACCGGTTTCGTTTACAAACGGCGCTGCGCTTTGTAAATCAGGAATAAGCGGTGACGCAAATTTATAAGAACGTGCGCGTGCCCACTGGCGGTTACCTTCAATAGTATTAATTTCACCATTGTGTGCTAAATAGCGGAAAGGTTGAGCTAAAGGCCAACGCGGCTGAGTATTAGTAGAAAAGCGCTGATGGAAAACACAAATCGCACTCGTCATACGAATATCAGCTAAATCTAGGTAAAAATTAGGTAAATCCGCAGGCATCATTAAGCCTTTATAGATAGTTACCAAACCAGATAGACTTGCGATATAGAAAGCTTCATCATCAACAATGCGCTTTTCAGCGCGGCGGCGTGCTACATATAAGCGACGCTCTAAGTCTTTAGAACGCCAACCTTCTGGCGCGCTAACAAAAATTTGTTCAAAACCTGGTAATTGCTGTACAGCAATAGGACCCAACATAGATGGGTCGGTTGGTACAACACGCCAACCTAAAATATTTAGCGTTTCTTTTTCTAATTCTTCGCTAAGTATTTGTTTTGCAGCTTGTGCTAAAACAGGGTCTGAATTTAAAAATATCATACCCACTGAGTAGTTTTTGCCTAAGTGCCAATTATGTTCACTGGCAATTGCACGGAAAAAGCTATCTGGTTTTTGTAATAATAAACCACAGCCATCACCTGTTTTACCATCGGCAGATATACCGCCACGGTGCTGCATGCGATCAAGCCCCGTAATAGCAGTACGAATAAGCCTATGACTAGCTTGACCATTAACTTGGGCTATTAAGCCAAAGCCACAATTTTCTTTTTCTAACTTTGAGTCGTATAACATAGACCCCTCCCCTTGCTGCACTGTTAGCGTGGATGAACTGCTCGACGATTTGCTAACAGACGGACAAAACTAGCCTCTATCTTAAATAGAGTCAATAGCACTTTGAATACATATTCACATTCTTGAATATTTCTCACTTCATAGCAAGATTTCTTTTTATCATTATTTTTAACATTTAGCGTTATTTTAACCACTATTTTTTCATGACACTGGTGTCAAGTTTAACATATTGTAAAAAACACAAGTACCCAAAAGTGCAGCTTACGTAAACGTAAAGGTGAGTAAAAGTGAATAAGTATTCAACACATGAAGGGCTATTCAGTTAACATTTAGATAGTTTTATGGTATTTCATTACTTTAATGGCTTAACATCCCCGATTATTGCTGCTCATTAGTATAGTTATGAAAGTTCATGTCCTTTTTTGTACATTAATAGTGAATTTTTATTTAAAGCGGTGTCCGATGCGGACATAAAAACTGTCCGCGGACATCATTTTCAAGAACAAAAAATAAAAAGCACCTTAATATCAATGTGATAATAGTTGGCATATTAATCGTATAGCTTTACATATAATCGCTAATTGGAATTACCATGTTTACTCTAAGCTTATTTTTGCTCTCTCCTATTGCCGCCATTTGCACAGCAGCTTTATTACTGCTGTGCGAAAAATACATAAAAGCAATGTAGGGGGAATTAAATGATTAAAGATACCAGCGCACAAGACGTACAAGTAAAGGCACCTATAAGCTATAAAAAATACGCGATAATCACTGCGGTTGTTTTCATTGTGGTCTCTACAGTTGCTTATATTTTTTTAACTAACCATAGCGCTAAAAGCTCTATTAGCCGCTCAAAAGTACAGGTTGCAAAAGTACATGTTAAAGCGCTCATTCGAGATATTGCCGCCAGTGGTAAAATTGTTGCTGCTAATGCTCCTAAAATCTACAGTCCAGAACGTGGATTTATAGATTTAAAAGTAAAGGCCGGCGATACAGTAAAGCAAGACGATACACTTGCCCTGCTGCAAAGCCCTGAGTTAACTAATGAATTAAAGCAACAGGAATCTGTACTTAAACGACTACAAGGCGAGCAGCAAAGGCAGCATTTGCAAGCAAGACGCCAAACACTCACTTTAAATAAAACACTCGATATGGCACAAGTTGAGCTTAATGCCGCTGAGCGCGAAAATCGCCGGGCACAGTTATCAATTCAAAAGCACTTAATTAGCCAAATTGATCTTGAAAAAGCAGTTGATGATTTATCACGCGCAAGACTCTCATATAAACATGCACAACAAGAGGTATTGCTTGCCAAAGACACGCTCGCCTTTGAACTACAAGCAGCTAAAAGTGATGTGACCCGCCAACAACTTATTGTTGATGATTTAATCAGAAAAGTAAGCAACCTATCTATTAAGGCTACCGTTACTGGGATCGTGGGTAACCTACTTGTGCAACAAAAAGCCGCAGTGACGCAAAGCCAACCTCTTATGACTCTCGTCGACTTAAGTAATTTCGAAGCGGAACTTCAAGTACCTGAAAGTTACGCCAACGAATTAGGACTCGGTATGGAAGTAGAGCTTAAGTTAGGCAATGAAACAGTGATGGGGAATTTATCCGCCATATCACCAGAAGTTAATAATCGTGAAGTAACAGCACGCGTCCGATTTAAAGGTGTTACTAACAACATCCGTCAAAACCAACGCTTAACTGCACGTATTTTACTCGACAACCGAGAAGGTGTAATGCAGGTAAAACGCGGCGCTTTTATGCAGCAAGGCGGAATTTTTGCTTATAAGGTAGAAGGCAATATTGCAAAGCGTATACCTATTACAATAGGCGCTACCAGCATTAATGCGGTTGAACTTTTAAGCGGTGTTAAAGAAAACGATGAGATTATTATTTCAAGCTACAGCGACTTTAAGCAAGCCGATACGATTTTATTAAATTAAACAGACGCTCTCAACCAACGCTAAAAATAATTAGGTACAGTCATGTTACAAATGAACAATGTAAGTAAAGTATACCAAACAGAAATGGTACAAACCCATGCGCTTCGAGACTTTAACCTGCAAGTAAACGAAGGCGAATTTATTGCTGTTACCGGTCCTAGCGGCTCAGGAAAAACAACCTTTTTAAATATTGCAGGTATGCTCGAGCCTTTTAACGAAGGTGAGTATTTGTTAGATGGCGTTAATGTTGGCAGCCTAAACGATAACCAACGTGCTGATTTACGTAATCAAAAAATTGGCTTTATATTCCAAGGCTTTAATTTGATCCCCGATTTAAATTTATATGAAAACATAGAAGTTCCTCTTCGCTACAGAGGGATTAAAGCAAATGAGCGAAAACGTCGAATTGAACAATGCCTTGAACAAGTTGGTTTAGCATCTCGCGCTAAACACTTACCTCAACAACTCTCTGGTGGCCAGCAACAACGTGTGGCAATAGCCCGTGCGCTTGCTGGTAAACCTCGCTTTTTACTTGCCGATGAGCCAACAGGTAACCTTGACAGCTTAATGGCGCGCCAAGTTATGGAGTTACTTGAGCAAATAAATCGCGACGGTGCCACTATAGTAATGGTAACGCATGATAGCGAATTAGCCCGCCGTGCTCCGCGTAATATTCAAGTAGTTGATGGGCAACTTGCCGACTTTACACTTTATCAAGGCGCGCAAACTATAAAAACAGCATCGGGGGTTTAACTAATGTTTATTCATTATTTAGATTTAAGTTGGCGCAGCTTCAAGCGCACCCCACTGGTTAGCTTTTTAATGGTACTTGCCATTGCGATAGGTATAGGCATAACAATGACCAGCCTTAGTGTTTATCACATGATGTCGGCCGACCCTATCCCAGAAAAAAGCAGCCAACTTTACAGTGTGCAATTACAAACAATGGACGATGGTAGTACGTGGTGGACAGAAGATAACATACCACTGCAACTGACCTATCAAGATGCTGAGAACTTATTAAACGCACCCACGTCAGAGAAAAAAGTGGCTATGATGCGTACCGGCTTTTCAGTTTATCTAGACTCCGACAAAATAAAACCTTTTATAGGTAATGCTCGCATGACAACGCCTGACTTTTTTAGCATGTTTAATTTGTCATTTTTATACGGGGGGGCTTGGAGCAAAGAGCAAGAAGACTCTGCCGCACCTGTGGTTGTTATTACCCAAGAGATAAACGATAAACTATTTTCAGGAAAAAACTCTGTCGGAGAACTGATTTACTTAGATGATGCAAGCTATCAAGTAGTTGGTGTTATTAACCACTGGCCTCTCAATATTAAATATTATGATTTAAATAACGGTGCATTTAATCAAGTAGAAGAGTTATTTATGCCCTTTAGCTTAATAAAGACAAAAGAGCTAGTAAGTTGGGGCAATAGCAATGGATGGAAACACGAAAACACACCAACCTTTGCAGATAAACTGCAATCTGAACAAGTATGGATCCAGTTTTGGGCAGAGCTAAATACGCTTGAACAAAAACAAGCCTATCAAAATTACTTATTAGCCTATATGCAAGAACAACAAAAACGTGGTCGATTTAATCGTAAAGAACTTGAGTATAAACTTCGCGATGTAAACCAATGGATGCAATACAACAACGTCGTCACCGAAGACAATAAAATTTTAGTGGGCCTGAGCTTTATGTTCTTAGGTGTCTGCTTAGCCAATATTTTAGGTTTACTTTTAGCTAAGTTTTTACGCAGAGCGCCAGAAGTAGGTGTAAGACGCGCATTAGGTGCTAGTAAAAGGCAAATATTTTTACAGCACTTAGTTGAGGTCGCCATGCTTGGCTTTATAGGTGGCATGCTAGGAATTGTACTAGCACAACTTGGCTTAATGGGCGTAGGGCAAAGCTACGACTACTATGAAAACTTAGCGACAATGGATTTAACCATGCTATTGAGCGCCCCATTGATTGCAATTACAACCTGCATTTTAGCTGGTTTATACCCAGCTTGGTTAGTGTGTAAAACCAATCCTGCTATTTATCTTAAGAGCCAATAAGGAATGTCACAATGTTAGAAATAAAACCTATATTTAACGCCTTATGCCGCTCAAAGGTGGGCGCTGTATTACTACTAATTCAAATTGCAATTACTACAGCTATAGTTAGTAATGCTGCGTTTATTATTCAAGATAGAATTAGCTATTTAAACCAAGAAACGGGCTACCCTGAGCAAGATATATTTAAGTTTAATGTAATGACCTTTGGTACTGATATTAACTTAAGCCAGCAGTTTGAGCTTGATGAAAGCATGCTTAGAAAAATGCCAGGCGTAGTTGATGCCGCATTAAGCAGTAGTATTCCGCTATCAGGGGGTGGCAGCGCTTCGAGCTTTAATTTAAAACCTGCCCCACAAGAAGGCCTAAGTGTCAGGACCGCTTATTTTTTTATAGATGACCACGCAATTAATACCTACGGCGTTAACTTAATTGCAGGGCGAAACTTTACCGAAGATGAAGTGCTCGTTACAAACGAAATTACACAAAAGCGCACCAACGTCACTATAGTCACTAAAGCCTTACTTGATGAGCTCTACCCTGATGGAGATGGTTTAGGGAAAATAGTTTATTTTGGCGACCTACCACTTAAAATTATTGGCGTGATCGGAAAAATGAAAGGCCCGTGGCTCAAAGACAGTAAACCCGATAATCTTGCGTTTATTCCTTATATTAAAGCAGCAAGTTATGCACAAGTTGCCGTTCGTACTAAGCCTGGTCAGCGAGCAGCTGTAATGAAAGAAATAGAAAATGCTATGCTCGAAAATTACAGCAAACGCGTTATTAACAACATTAAAGGGCTTGATGAATTAAAAAATGAGTATACCGCTCAAGATCGCCTTATGATGCGCATGCTCATAGTATTAATCACTATTTTAGTGCTTATAACCGCTCTCGGTATTTTTGGCTTAACCTTATTTAATATTAGCAAACGTACTAAGCAAATTGGTACACGCAGAGCACTTGGCGCAAGAAAGTCAGCTATTGTTAGCTACTTTTTAGTAGAAAATGCATTAATTTGTAGCCTAGGTTTAGCCTTAGGTGTAGTAACAGCAATACTACTTGGGAAAATGTTAATGCAGTATTTTTCTGTAGCCGCACTACCGCCAAGTTATATAGCCGTTACCGCCATTGCCGTATTTTTAATGAGTTTACTTGCAGTATTAGCGCCGGCTAAACGCGCTGCCAATATTTCGCCCAGTATCGCAACTCGCACTATTTAACCTAGAATCCGCTTGAGGTAGATTTATTATCCAGAGTTTAGGTTACTAAATCATGTAAAAATCACTATGCTACACTGATTAGTAAGGCAGTGTAGCCATTAAAAAATTATAAAAATAACCTATGACTCATAAAATACTCATTGTTGATGATAACCAAGCAGTACTCGACGCACTTTCATTGTTGCTCGAGATCCACGATTTTTCGGTAGTCACTGCAACAAATCCATTTGATGCTTTGCAAATAGTTCGCTATCAGCGAATTGAGCTTGTAATTCAAGACATGAACTTTACCAGCGACACCACCTCTGGCGAAGAAGGTAAAGCGTTGTTTTATGAACTACGAGAAATAAACCCACACCTACCTATTGTACTTATTACAGCCTGGACCGAACTTGCCACCGCCATTGAGCTTGTAAAAGCCGGTGCTGCTGATTACTTACCAAAACCCTGGGATGATGCAAAACTACTAGTTTGTATCGGTAACTTAATAGAGCTAGGCAGTGCTAAAAAAATAGTGGCGACACATAATCGCCATCAACAAGAACGTGAAGGTACATTTAAAAATGCAGACCTTGCTGGGCTAATATTTAAAAGTACTGCGATGGAACGACTGGTTACTATGGCGCTTCAAGTGGCTAAATCTGATATATCTGCATTAATTACAGGCCCTAATGGGAGTGGCAAAGAGTGTATTGCGCATATTATTCAAAAAAACTCCCCGCTTGTATCGCAGCCTTTTATTAAGGTAAACGCAGGTGCACTACCGCAAGAACTTATAGAGGCCGAACTTTTTGGCGCTGAAGCCGGAGCATATACGGGGATAACCAAACAACGTATTGGTCGATTTGAAGCAGCTGATGGCGGTACGTTATTTTTAGATGAAATTGGTAATTTACCACTTTCAGGACAAATAAAATTACTACGCGTACTACAAACCGGCGAGTTTGAACGTTTAGGCTCAACACAAACACGAAAGGTAAATGTGCGGGTTATATCGGCTACTAACGAAAACTTACTACAAGCAATTCAACAAGGTCGATTTAGGGAAGACTTATATTATCGTCTTAATGTAATTGAGCTCAATGTGCCTGCCCTAAGTGAAAGACAAGATGATGTTTTAGCACTTATTAGCCATTTTTTACCTCACCGAGAGCTGACTATAAACACAGAGCAAGCACTTCAGCACTACAAATGGCCGGGTAACGTTCGAGAGCTAGAAAACGCTTGTAAGCGTGTAGCGGTACTAAAACCTACAGGTGCGCTTAAAGTCGATGACTTTGCACTATCGTCACCGGTTACTGCTCAACAAGAAGCAAAAGCAGAGCCTACCAAACAGGAAATAGAACACGCAATGCGCGCTCATCAAGGTGTTATAGCCAAAGTGGCCCGTGAATTTGGTTTAAGCCGACAAGCTCTTTATCGTCGATTACAAAAAATGGGTATTGATTATTAATGCCAAACATTATTAGCAACTTTACCCTAAGCCAAAAGGTTGTATTAATTTGC
Organism: Pseudoalteromonas sp. SR43-3; assembly: GCF_014163875.1. NCBI lineage: Bacteria > Pseudomonadati > Pseudomonadota > Gammaproteobacteria > Alteromonadales > Pseudoalteromonadaceae > Pseudoalteromonas > Pseudoalteromonas sp. SR43-3. Next base: position 34,934 of record NZ_JACJEC010000006.1, read on the forward strand.
GGGCTTTGTAGCGCGCTGCCTGTTGTTATTATTGCCGCGCTAAGTGGCTTTGATATTTACTACACTCTGTTTTTAATATTACTAACGCTTACATTTAGCACTCTGCTTTCAAGAGCTCTCACCAAGCCAATAAAGCTTGGCATGCAATCGCTTGAAACCGGATTACTTAATTTTAAAGATGGTGAGCTCTCCAGTTTGCTTGCGTATAAAAGTAATGATGAACTTGGAAAACTATGCCAACTTTATAATCAAACCGCAAAACAGCTTCGCCAAGAAAAACAATGGATTTACCAGCGCGAGTTAATGCTTGATAAAGTATTGCAAAGCTCGCCGCAAGCGTTATTGCTGGTCAATGATAATAATACGGTGGTATTTAGTAATTTAATTAGCCGTAGTTTATTTAATAGCGCAACTCGCCTTGAAGGTATGCAACTAAGTAAGTTACTCGAAAATTCGCCTCTGCAATTAGTAGCAGCTATAGAGCACGGTATTGATGGCCTCTTTAATATAGAAATAGAGAATCAAGACTCGCAAACTTGGCATTTAGCCACTGGGGAGTTTTTACTCAATAATCAAAAGCATCATTTATATATATTTAAACAGTTAACCCGTGAACTTAGTCGTCAAGAAGTTGCGGTGTGGAAAAAAGTAATACGCATTATTAGCCACGAATTAAATAATTCACTCGGCCCTATGTCATCCATGCTACACAGCGCACAATTGCTCGCAAATAAAGTTGATGAGCCTCGCCTTGCCCGTGTATTTGCAACTATTGATGAGCGAATTAGTCATTTAACTGAATTTGTACAAGGCTATGGCAAGTTTGCTAAATTACCTCAGCCACAAAAAACGCGGATTAACTGGCAAAACACACTCGATAATTTAAAAAACCACTGGCTATTTAGCTACGAAATAAAAAATTCACACAATGAATTACAAGCTGATCAAACACAACTCGAGCAGCTGCTTATAAACTTATTAAAAAATTCACACGAGTCAGGCTCCAACGCCAATGAAATACATATTCAGGTCGAGTTTGTACCCCATGCATGTGTTATAAATGTAAGCGACTGCGGCAAAGGAATGAGCGAGCAAGTAATGGCAAATGCTTTAGTGCCCTTTTATTCTACAAAAAGTACGGGGAGTGGTTTAGGGCTAGCTTTATGCAGAGAAATAGCAGAAGCGCACCAAGGCCATATAAGTTTACATAACAAAATAGAGGGCGGCTTAAACGTTCAAGTGAGCCTTCCTTATTTATAAATTCACATAAATTAAAAACAACAAAGCCACTTAAAAAAGTGGCTTTGTGTTTAAAGAGCTTAATAACCTGAGTTCAGGTTGAGTAATGAATTACTCTGCGTCAGCTTCTTTGTATTTAGCAGCAGTTTCAGTAATTAACGGCTGTAATTCACCGCGTTGAAACATTTCGATAATAATGTCACAACCACCAACTAATTCGCCATCTACCCAAAGTTGTGGGAATGTTGGCCAATTTGCGTATGCTGGAAGCTCAGCACGAATGTCTGGATTAAGTAAAATATCAACGTATGCAAATGGTTCACCACATGACATTAACGCTTGCGATGCTTGTGAAGAAAAACCACAATTTGGTAATTTTGGTGACCCTTTCATGAAAAGGATTATTGGATTTTCTGAAATTTGCTGTTTAATTTTATCAATGGTTTCCATCTACAACCTCAAAGTAACGATAGCTAAATATATTTAGGTCTTGAAAATAACTCATCGTGACCACAAATATATAACTTAAAATGGGCAAATAAAGCCGCAATTGAAATAGTCTTTCGCAATAGCATTGCTGTTTGCTTAAACTTGAGTAAAATACTCAACAATTATAGTAACACTATATTACCGCTTGGTATAGGTAACTGCTCTGTTTCAACAGGCATTACGTATTACCAAATGGACTATCAACCAAAGAAGATGGAGATAAAAAAATGGCATTTGAACTACCGTCACTACCATATGCAATCGACGCACTTGAGCCACATATTTCAAAAGAAACGCTAGAGTTTCACCATGGCAAACACCACAACACATACGTGGTTAAGCTTAATGGTTTAATTCCTGGTACTGAGTTTGAAAACAAATCTCTAGAAGAGATCGTATGTTCATCAGAAGGCGGCGTATTTAACAACGCAGCACAAATCTGGAACCATACTTTTTACTGGAACAGCTTATCTCCAAACGGCGGCGGCGAGCCTACTGGCGCAGTTGCTGATGCAATCAACGCTAAATGGGGTTCTTTTGATGCGTTTAAAGATGCATTAAATGACAAAGCAGTAAATAACTTTGGTTCAAGCTGGACGTGGTTAGTTAAGCTTGCTGATGGTTCACTAGACATCGTTAATACATCTAACGCTGCTACACCATTAACTGATGATGGCGTTACTCCAATCCTTACAGTGGATTTATGGGAACACGCTTACTACATCGATTACCGTAACGTTCGTCCAGATTACCTTAAAGGTTTTTGGTCGCTTGTTAACTGGGAATTCGCGAACGCTAACTTCGCTTAATTAGCCTTTAAACGCTAATGTAAAAAAGACGCTTAGGCGTCTTTTTTTGTTTCTTGTTTATCACACCTAAGCGCCTCATCATTTAATAAAACGCTTTTAGTAACATGATCTTTTTTCACTTAAATTTTTAATTTTATTGCACAAAAATACACATTCGTGACTAGACTTTAAAAGGTAAGCACCTTTTTACAGCGGGTTTCGGAGGTTATTATGACGATTTTTGAGCATTACCAAGCACGATACGAAGCGGCACAGGAAGAAGAATACAGTATCGCTGAATTTCTTGAGATTTGTAAAACCGATAAGTCTGCCTACGCCAGCGCACCAGAACGCCTACTCATGGCAATTGGCGAACCACACATGGTAGATACCGCAACGGATGCACGACTAAGTCGATTATTTTCAAATAGAGTAGTTGCGCGCTACCCTGCCTTTGCTGATTTTTATGGTATGGAAGACGCCATTGAGCAAATAGTCTCTTATTTAAAACATGCGGCTCAGGGGCTAGAAGAATGCAAACAAGTGCTTTATTTACTTGGACCTGTTGGTGGGGGTAAATCATCCATTGCTGAAAAACTAAAGTATTTAATGCAACAAGTGCCTATTTATTCAATTAAAGGGTCTCCTGTAAACGATCACCCCCTCTCCTTGTTTGATCCTATCGAAGATGCAGACGTACTCAGCAAAGAATACGGTATTAAACCACGCTACTTAAAAACCATTATGTCGCCTTGGGCTGGCAAACGCTTAAAAGAGTTCAATGGTGATATAAGCCAGTTTAGAGTGGTTAAACGCTACCCTTCTATTTTAAACCAAATAGGCATTGCCAAAACCGAACCAGGAGATGAAAACAACCAAGATATTTCAGCACTGGTTGGTAAGGTCGATATTCGCCAGCTTGAGCACTTTGCCCAAAACGATCCTGATGCATACGCCTACTCTGGCTCTTTGTGTTTAGCTAACCAAGGGCTGATGGAATTTGTAGAAATGTTTAAAGCGCCTATTAAAGTGCTGCACCCTTTACTTACCGCAACCCAAGAAGGTAACTATAACGGCACAGAAGGCATTAGTGCCCTGCCCTTTAATGGCATGATCCTCGCTCACTCGAATGAGTCTGAGTGGCAAACCTTTAAAAACAATAAAAACAACGAAGCATTTTTAGACCGTGTTTATATTGTGAAAGTCCCTTATTGCTTACGTGTAACTGAAGAAATTAAAATTTACGACAAATTACTTGAGCACAGCGAGCTATACAACGCGCCATGTGCACCGGGTACACTTAAAACATTGGCGCAATTTACGACGCTATCACGTTTAAAAGAGCCAGAAAATTCAAGTATCTATTCTAAAATGCGGGTATACGATGGCGAAACTCTAAAAGATACCGACCCTAAAGCAAAATCGTATCAAGAGTATCGTGATTACGCAGGGGTTGATGAAGGTATGACGGGGCTCTCTACCCGCTTTGCGTTTAAAATTTTGTCCCGAGTGTTTAACTTTGATACCACTGAGGTTGCTGCAAATCCGGTGCATTTGTTCTATGTGCTTGAGCAACAGATAGAGCGCGAGCAATTTTCAAGTGAAATAGAAGAGCGTTATTTAAGCTTTTTAAAAGGCTATTTAATTCCACAATATGTCGAGTTTATAGGTAAAGAACTGCAAACCGCTTATCTAGAATCGTACTCAGAATACGGACAAAATATTTTTGACCGTTATGTTATTTATGCAGATTTTTGGATACAAGACCAAGAATATCGCGACCCCGATACAGGGCAACTATTTGACCGCGCAGCGCTAAATGCTGAACTTGAAAAAATAGAAAAGCCAGCGGGTATTTCTAATCCTAAAGATTTTCGTAATGAAATAGTGAACTTTGTACTGCGTGCCCGTGCACACAACAACGGTAAAAACCCACTATGGACAAGCTACGAAAAACTACGCACGGTGATTGAGAAAAAAATGTTCTCTAATACCGAAGATTTACTCCCTGTTATTTCGTTTAATACTAAAACGTCTGCAGAGGATCAGCAAAAGCACGAAGACTTTGTGAACCGTATGGTCGAAAAAGGCTATACACAAAAACAAGTTCGCTTGCTTTCTGAGTGGTATTTACGGGTTAGAAAATCGCAATAACCTTCATAGTCGTAGTATATAGGAGGTCAATATGGCGCATTTTATAGATAGGCGTTTAAACGGAAAAAATAAAAGTACGCTTAATCGCCAGCGCTTTATTAGGCGCTATAAAAAACAAATTAAAGAAGCGGTTTCAGATGCGATTAACAAACGCAGCGTTACCGATTCAAGCTCTGGTGAGAGTATTTCTATTCCACAACGCGATATCAGCGAACCTATATTTCATCAAGGGCAAGGCGGGAATAGAGAACAAATTCACCCTGGTAACGATCAGTTTTCTACAGGTGATAAAATTGAGCGCCCTAAAGGCGGACAAGGCGGTGGTGCCGGTGAAGGTGACGCCAGCGATTCGGGCGAGGGACAAGATGAGTTTGTATTTTCAATATCAAAAGATGAATACCTTGATTTACTATTTGAAGATCTAGAACTTCCTAACTTACAAGAAAACCAACTTGAAAAGTTAGTGCAAATGAAAACCCATCGCGCAGGATTTTGTAGCGACGGCATGCCAAGTAATATTGACATTGTACGCTCTCTTCAAGGCTCGCTTGCACGGCGTGTTGCCATGAGTGCAGGTAAAAAACGCCGTTTAAAAGAGCTCGAAGAACAACTTGCTCTGCTGCTTGCTGGTCCACATAACGATAAAGCGGCAATTGCTTTATTACAAAAAGAAATTGCAGCATTAAAAGTGCAAATTAAGTCGGTTCCGTTTATTGATAACTACGATTTACGTTTTCGTAATTACGAAAAGCGCCCTCACCCCACCAGCAAAGCCGTGATGTTTTGTATTATGGATGTGTCAGGCTCAATGGATCAGCCAACAAAAGACATGGCAAAGCGTTTTTATATTTTGCTCTATCAATTTTTAACGCGCAGTTATAAAGACATAGAAGTTGTTTATATTCGCCACCACACACAAGCTAAAGAAGTAGACGAACAAGAGTTTTTTTACTCTCAAGAAACTGGTGGCACTATTGTTTCGAGCGCACTTAAATTAATGAACGAAATAATAAAAGAGCGTTATCACGCAAACGAGTGGAATGTATACGCCGCACAAGCCTCTGATGGCGATAACTGGGCGGACGACACCCCGCAGTGTGGTGAAATATTACGTAATAAGCTCTTAAGCGCAGTACGCTATTTTGCTTATATTGAAATAACCACTCGTGCTCATCAAAGCCTATGGCGCGAATATGAATCAATAACACACAGCCATAATAATTTCGCCATACAGCATATTCAAAGCGTTGAAGATATTTACCCAATTTTTAGGGAGCTATTTAAAAAAGGTCGTCAACAGCAAAACTCTGCATAGCCAAAAGCGAGGTAGTATTATGAATGATAAACGATTGAGTGATGGCCCAGATTGGACCTTTGATTTATTAGATGAGTACCAAGGTGAAATTGCCCGTGTTGCAGCTCACTACAGGTTAGACACCTACCCTAATCAAATTGAAGTGATAACCGCAGAGCAAATGATGGATGCTTATTCAAGCGTTGGTATGCCTATTGGCTACAGTCATTGGTCTTACGGTAAGAAATTTATTCAAACAGAGCAAAATTATAAGCGCGGACAAATGGGTCTCGCTTACGAAATAGTGATAAATTCAGACCCTTGTATTGCGTACTTAATGGAAGAAAACACCCTACCTATGCAAGCGCTTGTAATGGCACATGCGTGTTACGGACATAACTCATTTTTTAAAGGTAATTACTTATTTAAAACCTGGACCGATGCAGGTTCAATTATTGATTACTTGGTATTTGCTAAAAACTACATAAGCCGCTGTGAAGAAAAGCATGGTATTACACAAGTAGAAGCCCTACTCGACTCATGTCATGCATTAATGAATTACGGGGTCGATCGCTACAAACGTCCACAACAAATATCGCTATTTGAAGAGCAAAAACGCCAACAAGAGCGCGAAGACTACCTTCAATCGCAAGTAAACGAATTATGGCGAACTATTCCTGAGCAACAGCAAGAAACCAAAAAGAAAGTCCGCCATTTCCCTTCTGAACCTCAAGAAAATATTTTGTATTTTATTGAAAAAAATGCTCCATTACTGGACTCTTGGCAACGTGAAGTGATACGTATTGTTCGTAAAATTTCGCAATACTTTTACCCACAAAAACAAACTCAAGTAATGAACGAAGGCTGGGCAACTTTTTGGCATTACACCATCCTTAATCACTTATATGATGAGGGAAAGCTCAGCGACTCTTTCATGTTAGAGTTTTTACAAAGCCACACCAACGTAGTTTATCAGCCACCTTATAACAGTAAGTATTATTCAGGCATTAACCCATATGCTTTAGGCTTTAATATGATGGTTGATATTCGCAGAATATGTGAACACCCAACTGAAGAAGATAAACGCTGGTTTCCTGAATATGCAGGTAGTAACTGGCTAGATACACTGCATTTTGCAATGGCAAACTTTAAGGATGAGAGTTTTATTAGCCAGTTTTTATCGCCTAAGTTAATTCGTGATTTTAAATTATTTACTATTATTGACCATACTAATAATCCCCATTTAGAGATTGGCGCAATACATAACGACAACGGCTATAAGGCAGTGAGAGAAGCACTCTCAGCGCAGTACAATTTAAGTAATCATGAGCCTAACATTCAAGTGTATGATGTTGATATTAGAGGTGACCGTTCATTAACTCTACGCTATGTACCTCATAACAATATTCCTTTAGCAAACTCGCACGAGGAAGTGCTTAAGCATCTTTACAGATTATGGGGCTTTAAAGTAAAGCTAGAGCAAGAGTCAAATTCTGGTGAGGTTTCAATGATTGGTCAATGCCCAATAGATGACTCTCGACACACAACACAATAATGAAGGGCAATACAATTTCCATACTGATTGGATTTGCTCAGCAGATTGTAAAAAAACACGGTATTATTTAACCCTAAATTCTGGATATAAAAAATGACGCTTAAGCGTCATTTTTTATATCTTCGTAGGCTATTACTTTATTTCGCCCTGTATTTTTAGACTGGTACAGTGCTTTATCTGCAGCCTCTATCCAGCGCTCATGATTTTTAAAATCATTACTGCTACCAGCCAGCCCTATACTTACCGTCATTGTTATTTCAAAGTGTTTATACTTAACAGGGTTAGTTTCAATCAATACCCTTAAACGCTCAGCAAATACAAAAGCGCCTTCTTTATCTGTATCAAGCAATGTCACTGCAAACTCTTCACCGCCATAGCGCCCTGCAACATCTGTCTCGCGCAGCGTCGTACGTAGTAAGTTAGATAAGTGACGAAGCGATTCATCACCACAGCTATGACCATATTCATCATTTATTTTTTTAAAGTGATCAATATCAAACATTAATAATGTACTACAGCCACCACTTCGCTTAACTCTTAAAAACTCTTGGCGTAGCGTACCTTCCCAGTGTCCACGGTTTGCAAGCTGCGTTAAGCTATCTGTTTGACTTACTTGTTCTAATTTTTTATTTAACTCTTCAAGCTCTTTTTTATTTACCGCGACATCTGTTACATCATACAAAATAATACAAATGTGGCTAACTTCGCCCATCGTATTGGTAAGAGGGATGAATGTCGCATTTTGATACATGTAATCAGCTTTACCAGTAATAGGTCGATAATTTTTAAACCTAAAAATGTATGGCTGCTGCTCCCAAATCGTAAAAGAGCGGTTTTTTAAAACAAAAACCGACTCAGATTTACTTCTAAACCATTTTTCGTCTATTGCAGGAAATAAATCAAATAGATCTTTATCTTTTACTGCGCTTGGTAGAAGCCCTGAATGGTTTTCCATAAAACCATTCCATACACACACCTTATAATCCCTATCGAGTACCACAAGGCCTACATCAACGGTATTAAACATATCCATTAACCAATGGATCTCATTCATTTCTAAATCAGCGGCCATAACTTAATCTTCTAATAGGTAAGCAACTTTGTATTTCAAAGTTTTAAGTGAATCTTCAGTAAATAACAGCATGAGGTCGCAATTTATATCATGGTTTTCAATACCGTAACTAATCTCTATTGCAAGGGTGCGTTGCCAACGTGACTTGTTTGATTTAACCAACTCAGATACATCTCTGTGTTGGCCAAGTACAATCGGGTGCCCTTGGCTAAATGACATATCGAGCTGTTTTGAAAGACCCGTTAAAATAGCGCCTATCAAAATATTACTAATATCCATAAGCAGCTCAAGTTCAACTTTATCGTTTAACTCGCCGTCATAGTTCATCAAAGAAGCTATTTCTTTAAAGCTTGAATCATTTAAAAGTAATAGCGCCTCGCCCGAAATACCACCGCCAATAAAGCCCTGGCACACACCCGATGTAGCTGCGTTATTATCTATAGACTGCAGCGCCATGTCGAGTTCATTAACTTCCAAAATATTCACATTAGGAATTGGTAACTCTACAAATACATTAAGAAGACGTGCAAGTAAATCCCCAGCCTGCCCCATAGCAACGTTAGTTAGCTCTTGGTATATATCCCGAACATCAGGGTCGACTTGCTCTCCTAGCGAATGAGAGAGACGCTCACGCATGGCTTTATCTTTAATCCCATGGTGTTCAATTATGCTGGCTAGTTTTTCGGGAGAACATGGTTTTTGAATAAAATCGATAGCACCAAGCTCAAGCACTCTTTGGTGTGCACTTGGTTGTATATCACCAGAGACAACAACAGTGAGAATATTAAGCCCCTGTTCTTTCATAGCGATTAAAACTTCATAACCGTCCATTTCTGGCATGTTTAAATCGAGAAAAAGTATCTCTGGTTCAATTAACTTTATTTGCTTTATACAATCAACGCCGTCAAGTGCAAATTCAACTTTAATGTCCCAATCTTCAGGTAATGAGCGAGCTAGCTGACGCCTAGCTAATTTCGAGTCATCACATATTAATACCGATGTTGACATATTATCTCTCTGTTTCTAAACCAGTAATGAGCATTAAAATCATTTTATGATGGTTTTTATTTTTATTATTGAAGATATCTTTTGTAACTTCATGTTAATCAAAGTTTAGCATAGTTACAATTTTTATATTTCAGAGCTAATACCCACTCTATTAAGCAGGTTTAATCACTTGGTAACTAAAGCCCAGTATAATACACTGACGCCCATTGCGTTAATTTAAAAGGAAATACCTTATGTTACGTTCACTTGCCTTTGCTTTGAGTTCATTTTGTTCTGTGGCTATTGCAGCCGACTATCCAGAAAACACACTTGATGCAGGAAAAGTATCCGCACAAGGCAAACCAGTCACTTTATTAGGTCAAGGTATCTCAATTGGAGATAGTGCGCCAAACTTTAAAGTTGTTGATGACAACTTTATTCCAGTGACACTTGAGGATTATAAAGGCCAAGCTGTATTAATAAGTGTAGTACCCAGCCTAGATACCGGCATTTGTAGCCTGCAAACTAAGCACTTTAATGAAAAAGTAGCCTCACAATTCCCAAGTGTAGTTATGCTAACAATTAGTGCTGATTTACCATTTGCTCAAAAGCGTTTTTGCAAAGCTGAAAATATCGATAAAATCACTACGTTATCAGATTCTGTTTGGCGTGATTTTGGTCAGAAATACGGATTGATTATTAAAGATATGGGCTTACTAACGCGAACAGTCTTTATTTTAGATGAAAGCCATAACGTCATTTATAAACAGTTAGTTAGTAGCCTTTCAACTGAACCAGAATACAACAGCGTAATTGAGAAACTTAAAACATTGTAAAGTCCATTAAGTAGCACTAATTAAGCAATGCTAAATAGCCTTAAAACAAAAAACCGCCAATTGGCGGTTTTTTAATGTGCTTTTATAATTAACCTAAAAGTTCACCAAGTTGTTGGCTAACAGTTTCAACAGCTTGTGTACCATCTAGTTTATGGTATTGAGTATTACCAGCAGCCGCTTCTGCTTGATAGTAATCAACCAATGGCATAGTTTGCTCGTGGTAAATACCTAAACGTTTACGTACTGTTTCTTCAGTATCATCAGCGCGAACAATTAAGTCTTCGCCAGTTTCGTTGTCTTTACCTTCCACTTTTGGTGGATTATAAACAACGTGGTAAACACGACCAGAACCAGGATGAACGCGACGTCCGCCCATACGCTCAACAATGACTTCATCAGCCACGTCAAATTCAATAACGTGATCAACCACTACGCCATTTTCTTTCATTGCATCCGCTTGCGGGATTGTACGCGGGAAGCCATCAAGTAAAAAACCTTTCTCACAATCCGCTTTAGTAATACGCTCTTTAACTAAACCAATAATAATATCGTCAGAAATTAGTTGACCAGCATCCATTACTTTTTTTGCTTCTAGACCCAGTGGCGTGCCTTCTTTAATTGCCGCACGTAACATATCGCCAGTAGAAATTTGTGGAATACCGTATTTGTCCATTAAAAACTGAGCTTGAGTACCTTTACCTGCACCCGGCGCGCCCAAAAGAATAATGCGCATATTATTGTCCCCTAGTATGGATATTTATTTTAAAGCCTGAATTCTTCCACAAGCGCCGCCGATACTCAAGCAACTTATACTAATTGATGAGCCGTTGGGGTGTTTACAGGGCATTAAAAAAGGGAACACACGTTCCCTTTTATTTAAAGTACATAATTTATACTTTATTAACTGAGTAAATAGCTATTTGCTTATTTACTTAGTTCAAGCATCAATTTATTTAAGCGAGTAACAAATCCTGTTGGATCTTTAAGTGTACCGCGTTCTGCAAGTAGCGCTTGATCTAGTAAAACGTGTGACCACTGCGCAAACTTATCTTCATCTTGTTCGTCATTTAAGTGCTTAACAAGTTGATGCTCTGGGTTTAGCTCAAACACAGGTTTTGCTTCAGGGGCTGCTTGACCAACAGACTCCATTAGCTTTTGCATTTGTGAGCTCATGTCGTTGTCGTCGCTTACAACACATGCTGGAGAATCTGTTAAGCGGTGCGTAAAGCGCACTTCTTTAACGTCATCACCTAGTGCTGTTTTAATACGTTCAACAAGCCCAGCCATTTCTTTTTCAGACTCTTCTTGCGCTTTTTTAGTTTCTTCGTCGTCAAGCTTACCTAAATCTAAGTCACCACGTGTGATCGACTGTAGTTGCTTATCAGCAAATTCAGTTAGGTGACTCATCATCCACTCGTCAACACGGTCACTTAGTAGTAATACTTCAATGCCTTTTTTGCGGAAAATCTCTAAATGCGGTGAGTTTTTCGCAGCGGTGAATGTATCAGCTACTACGTAGTAAATTTTGTCTTGGCCTTCGTTCATGCGTTCAACATATTGCTCAAGCGACACATCTTGTGTTTGTGAATCAGTGTGTGTCGAAGAAAAACGAAGTAGCTTACAAATAGCTTCTTTATTGGCAGCATCTTCAGCTGGGCCTTCTTTCATTACTTGACCAAACTCATTCCAAAATACTTGGTAATCGTCAGCTTTGTTTTTAGCCATACGCTCAAGCATTTTAATAATACGCGATGTACACCCTTTACGAATAGCTTGCGTTACTTTGTTGTCTTGTAGAATTTCACGAGATACGTTCAGTGGTAAATCGTTTGAATCTAGTAAGCCTTTTACAAAGCGAAGGTAGCTTGGCATGAATTGCTCAGCATCATCCATTACAAACACACGTTGTACGTAAAGTTTTAAACCACTTTGACGTTCACGGTTCCATAAGTCGAAAGGTGCTTTTTTAGGAATATATAAAAGGCTAGTGTATTCAGTTTTACCTTCAACCTTATTATGTGCCCAGCTAAGTGGCTCTTCCCAATCATGGCTTACATGCTTGTAAAACTCTTTGTATTCATCATCAGAAAGCTCTGATTTATCGCGTGTCCACAATGCAGTCGCGCGGTTAATGCTTTCCCACTCACCTGGTACTGCTGGAATTTTTTCGCCGTCTTCACCTTCAGATTCTGGCACTTCTGCTTTAAACATTTGTACTGGCGTTGAGATGTGATCAGAGTATTTAGTAACGATACTACGTAGGCGCCAGTCATCAGCAAATTCTTTTTCTTCATCGCGAAGATGTAAAATAATGTCGGTACCACGGCCTTCTTTTTCAATTTCTTGAAGTGTGTATTCGCCTTCACCTTGAGATTCCCACTCATAAGCGGTTGTTTCACCGGCTTTGCGTGTACGAACAGTGACTAAATCAGCAACAATAAATGCTGAGTAAAAACCAACACCAAATTGACCAATTAACTGTGAATCTTTACTTTGATCACCCGTTAAGTTTTTGAAAAACTCAGCAGTACCCGACTTTGCAATAGTACCTAATGAGCTAATGATTTCATCGCGCGTCATACCAATACCATTATCTGAAATGGTAATTGTATTTGCTTCTTTATCTGCACTAATACGAACACGTAAATCGGCATCACCTTGGTAAAGGTCACCTTGAGATAATGCTAAAAAGCGTAATTTGTCTGCTGCGTCTGATGCATTTGACACAAGCTCACGTAAAAATATTTCTTTATTAGAATAAAGAGAATGAATCATTAAGTTTAATAATTGTTTTACTTCTGTTTGAAAGCCTAATGTTTCTTTTTGTGCTGCAGTCATTTATATATCTCCAATTTGCAAAGTGTCTGCGTTATGCACTTAATATGGGGTGAGGTGTTCGAACTTCAAGGGAAAAATTTAAAAAAGGTGAAACGAAAACAAAGAACCATTAATTTGTTTAAAACGAATGCGGACAATTAATATGAATCTTTTCACCAGTTGTTGGATGTTTAAAATATAAATCGCTGGCATGTAATTGTAACCGCCGTGCCATATGTTCACTTTGCGCACTTTTATATATATCACAGCCTAAAATTGGGTGCCCTATAAACTGGCTGTGTATTCGTAATTGATGGGTACGCCCAGTAATAGGTGTAAATTGCACTAAGGTTCTGCACGGCTGCCTGAGCCGCTCAAGTACTTTATATTCACTCAGCGCTGTTTTACCTGTCGATTGGCAAATTTTAACACGCGGAAAAAGCAGTTTATCTTTTGCAATTGGCGCAGTAATTTGCCCTTCATCAACAGCCAAGCATCCCTCTAACATGGCTACATAACGCTTTTGAATAGTACGCGCTTGAAATTGCTTATTAAGGTGCTTTGACGCAATCGCGTTTAACCCAACAATCATAATGCCCGATGTGCCCAAATCTAGCCGATGCGGTAACTTAGCCTCTGCAAATGCAGCTGTTAAGCCCTTTTGACCATTTACTAAGCGGTAATGCACTGAGTCCCAATTAAGCGGATTTTTACCTGATAAGCTTAATAGTCCACTGGGTTTATTGATCAGTAAAATATCGTCATCTTGATATAATATTTCAATAAACCCGTCGCACTTAGGGGCTACAAAATCATCAACTATAATGGGTTGTTCTGAAGGTGTTTGCGATGTTGAGTTAGCCATTAAGTTAATCATTAAATTAGTCACTATCTTTTGAATGAAGCGCTTTTAAAGCCAATACTTTTTCACGTAAATCATCTGCTACTACTTTATCAGCAGCAATCGGGGCACCGACTGCAACCGACACCAAAGACCATTTTAATCGAGGCAATTGCCACTTAGCTTTACGACTAAACATGCTGCCCCATAAACCACCTAAGTGCACAGGAATAACGGGCACAGGTGAGCGCTCAATAATGCGCTCGATTCCACGGCGAAAAATATCCACTGAGCCGTCACTGGTTAGTTTTCCTTCAGGGAAAATACCAACAAGTTCGCCTTTATTAAGCGCAGCAGCTACTTCGTCAAAGGCTTTTTTAAACGCTTCTGGATTGGTTTTTTCACTGTTAATGGGAATAGCCTTAGCCATTTTAAATAACCAATGTAGGGCCGGCGAATAATAAATAGGGGCAAATACCATAAACCGGATAGGCCTTGGTGATGCGGCTAAAATAAACATCCAATCAACAAAGCTGACATGATTACACACGACAACCGCAGCGCCTGAATCAGGTATATTACTTTCACCTTTTGTACGCACTCTGTACATACAAATAGCTAAAATATATATAATAAATCGTAAAAAGAACTCTGGTACTTTGGTATAAATATAAACAGAGATAAGTAAGTTTAGCCCGGCAAGTAACAGTAGCAACTCTGAAATACTCCACTGAAAAACAGACAGCGTTACAATACTTAAAACAGCACTGCCCACCATAAACAGTGCATTTAATACATTGTTAGCCGCTATAACTCGTGAGCGACTCGACTCTTCAGTACGCTGTTGAATAAGCGCATACAGCGGTACAGTGTAAAAACCAGAGCCAATACCAATGCCTGCCATCCATACAAAGTGCCACACCATATCGCCTGTTTTTAATAGCTCCTGAAGCGTCAATAACTCAAGGTTTTGAGGTAAATAAGAGCTAATGGCTGGCTCTTGGCTCAGTAAGTATAAAAACAAGGTAATTAAGATCGCGCCAAAAGGCACAATTCCTAATTCTATTCGAGAGCGGGAAAGCTTTTCACACAGTAACGAACCAATAGCAATACTTAGTGAAAACACAACAAGCGCGCTAGTTACAACCAGTTCATCGCCGCCCATTGTGTGTTTTACATAATTTGGTAGGGACGTTAAAACGATGGCGCCAATTAACCAAAACCAACTAATCCCGAGGACTGATTTACCAACCGATTCTGTTTGCGAGTTAAGTACTGAAAATACATTTTTTGTGGATGAGAATATATTATAGGTAAATTTTAAGCTAGGCTCGTTTGCTTCACTAGTGGGTATAAAGCGACTGCTCACATAACCCATCACGGCCAAGACTAATACGGCAATACTTATAAGCGTAGGCCCTACTGATTTAGTAATATAATAAGTGCCAAAAATTGTACCCATTAGTATCGCCACAAACGTGCCTGATTCAACCAAACCATTCGCTTTTGTTAATTCATTAGGTGCTACGTGCTGCGGTAAAATAGAATATTTTAATGGACCAAAAAACGCACTTTGCACGCCCATTAAAAATACGGTGGCTAACATTAGCCACACATACTGCGTTAAAATAGAAACTGCCCCAACAACCATAATAGGGATTTCACATAGTTTTACGATTCTAATCAATTTTGATTTTTCTGTTTTTTCTGCAAGCTGCCCTGCCATCCCTGAAAATAAAAAGAACGGAAGAATAAATAACCCAGCAGCAATATTTGAATAAAGTGCGCCATCTGCAAGCGTTGCAGCCTGAAATATTAATAGAATAAGCACTGATTGCTTATACACGTTATCGTTTATCGCTGAGAAAAACTGCGTAATAAAAAGCGGTAAAAAACGCTTACTACCGAGTAATGCACCTTGATAGGGTTGGTTATCTTTCATTGTATTCCTTACTAATTAGAGACATAGCCCAAAAATAAATTAGATTGTTTTTAAGCTTACCTTAAAAACGAAAAAGCCTACATGATTTAATCATGTAGGCTTTTGTAATTTGTTTTCAAATAGTGACTTAGAGTTAGTCTTGAGTAACTAGGCGCCTGCCGCTAAAGGCATGCATAAGTGTTCTACCATCTACTAAGTCAAGCTCACCTCCCACAGGAATACCATGGGCAATACGTGAAGCGCCTACTTTGTATTTATGACAAAGCTGAGCAATATAATGTGCGGTAGTATCGCCTTCAACGGTAGGGTTAGTCGCTAAAATAACCTCATTAATATCGCCTTGAGCAAGCTTTTGCTCTAAAACATCTAAGCCAATCTCTTTAGGACCAATACCGTCTATTGGCGATAAGTGACCCATTAATACAAAGTATAGACCTAAATACTGACCTGTTTGCTCGATGGCAAGTACGTCAGTCGGCGATTCAACAACACATAATATACCGCTGTCTTGGCGTTTTGTACTTAAACAAATATCGCACTGAGCTTGTTCGCAAAAAGTACGACAAGACTGACAGTGCCCTATGGCGGTCATTGCTTTAGTGAGTGCATTGCCCAGCTGAGTGCCTCCCTTTCGGTCGCGCTCAAGCAGGTGAAAAGCAATACGTTGCGCTGACTTTGGACCAATGCCCGGTTGACAGCGCAGTGCTTCTATAAGCTGATTTAAACTATCTGAAAGTTGCATTATTTACTTAAAACGGCATTTTCATACCTGGTGGTAATTGCATACCGCCAGTTACTTTACCCATACGCTCTTGTGTTTCTTCAGCAACACGGCGTACAGCATCGTTACATGCTGCTGCAAGTAAGTCTTCAATCATGTCTTTGTCGTCTTCCATCAAGCTTTCATCAAGCTGAACACGACGTACATTGTGGTTACCAAGCATAGTTACTTTAACTAAACCTGCACCGGCTTCACCAACAACTTCAAGAGTTGCGATTTCGTCTTGGGCTTTTTGCATGCGATCTTGCATTTGCTGCGCTTGCTTCATCATGTTGCCCATTCCACCTTTAAACATAACTTTCTCTCTTTCTTTTAATACATTAATTAACATGAACATAAGGGCGATTGTATGTAATTACAATGCCTGAATACTGTTTTCGTCAATTTCGGCGCTAAATACTTGCTGAAATTGTACTATGTTTTCATCCGATGTGATCACATCGATTGCTTGTTGATGACGTCCTGCATCTATTTTTTGCTGAATAAGATAAGGAGAATCAATAACTCCCTTAGCAAAATTAATACTTAACGACACGTTATGCTCATAAATGCTCGACAATGCGGCATCTAATCTTTGGCGAAGCATCGGTGTATCTAAATGCTTTTGTGATTCATCAACGTCTATATGTAAACTGTTGCCTTGCTTGGTAAATATTGAATGCAACGCAAATTGGCGCATACGACCACCCAGTCCCATACGTTTAATTAAATAAGCCCATTCATCTTGTTGATGTGCAAATCTAATTTCACTAATTGGACTTTGAAAATCATCAGGCACGGGAATGCTAATTTCCTCGGGCGCTGCTTCAGGTACTTTTTGAGGGTTTATTTGCTCAAGTAGCTCTGGCGCTAGATTTTCGGTAATTGTTTGATGCTTTTCTTTAAAATCAACTTTTCGTGCTGGTTTTGTATTAGCGTGACCATGTGCCTGGCTTTCGCTCCCTGTTAGTGGGAGCTCATGCTTTTTTTCACTTGCATCTGCACTATCATTCACCCAAGGAGGGGGATCGCTAGGTGCTACGTTTGTAACGCTGTTGAGCTCGTTTGTATTTTCAGCGGTGCTATCTTGGTTAACACTTTGAGCTTTAGGCATTCTTTGCTGGTGTTCAGGCTTTTTAGCGGGCGCTTGGTTTGGCTGCACTGCTACATTATTTGCAGAGGTGCTTGTACTCTTGCTTGATAACCTACCCGCACCGGATATGTTTCTGTCACGTAAAATACGAGCAATGGCAGATTGCGCCTGCGCTTCTTGTTCAGCTATTGGCGTACTTGCATTGTGATTTGTTAAGGGCTCTGGTGAAGACTCTGAGTTTGCAGTAGGTGCAGGTTTAAAACCCTGATCTACAGCGCTACTCATTATATCGTCAAATTGCGAGGCCAGCGTTTGTTCAGCATCACTATGGAGCATATAAGCTTCATCTTCACTTTGTCGCTGGGCTTGAGCATCTGAAACAACATTGGTTTGTGGTTGCTCTTTAGCTAAAGCCTGTTGCTTTGAAGCGTTTTCACTTTGTTGAACCGGTTGCTCTACTGCAACTTGGGCAGGCTCATTATTACTTTGCACGACTTCATTATTTGATGACTGAGCGGCAGCGTTAGCTGAAGGCTCTATCTCAACGGCTTTAGGCTGCTCTGCATTGCTAACTGGCTTAATATTATTTACTGGAGTACTGCTTTGGCCTACTACGGTGCTTTGCGATGTTTTATTTTTATTTAATATATCTCGCAGTGCATTTGCGCGGCCTTGTTTATTTGGGGCCGGCTCTTCGTTTGCTGTGTGTACAGTTTGTTGCGCGTCTGTAGGCTTAAATGCTAATAATCTTAGCATAATCATTTCAAAACCTAAGCGAGGCTCTGGTGCCCATTGTAAATCTTTTTTACCATTTAACAGTAACTGATAATAAATTTGAATTTGTTGTGGGCTCGTATGTTGTGCAACATGAGCAATATAATCTACATTTTTTTCATCTAGCCCTGCCGCTTCAGGCACTAACTGGGTTAGTTGTGTTAAATGTGTAAGTGCAATTAAATCATCAAGCAATGCCACATAATTAGGATTACGACTTGCCACCTGCGCAATCTCATCCATTAACGCAGCGCCATCTTGTGCAAGTAATGCCGCAAGCAAGCTTTGGCTATAATGAGTATCCATTAAACCAAGCATTGTTTGTACTGCTTGATTATTAATATCACCATTTGTTTGCGCAATAGCTTGGTCGGTTAAGCTAAGCGCATCACGCATACTGCCATCAGCGGCTTTTGAAATAATGCTAAGTGCATCGGTATCAAAGCTAAGCTGTTCTTGAGTAAGTACGTGTTCAAGCTGTGTTTTAATCTCACTTTGCGACAAGGCATTTAGATTGAATTGTAAACAGCGAGATAAAATAGTAACTGGTAGTTTTTGAGGATCCGTCGTCGCCAATAAAAATTTCACATGCTCTGGTGGCTCTTCAAGCGTTTTTAAAAGCGCATTAAAGCTGTGCTTAGAAAGCATGTGAACTTCATCGATTAGGTATACTTTATAACGTCCACGCGTTGGTGCATATTGAACATTATCAAGTATTTCGCGAGTGTCTTCTACTTTTGTACGAGAAGCCGCATCTATTTCGAGTAGGTCAATGTAGCGCCCTGCTTCTATATCCAAACAGCTGCTACATTGTCCACACGGATTTGCAGATATACCTTCATCGCAATTTAAGCTTTTAGCAAAAATACGTGCAATGGTGGTTTTACCTACACCGCGGGTTCCAGTGAATAAATAAGCGTGATGCAGTCTATTTTGCGTAAGCGCATTTACAAGCGCTTGCTTAACATGAGACTGCCCAACCAATTCATGAAAGGTTTGAGGACGCCATTTTCTCGCTAGAACCTGATAACTCATCGATTACTCGCCTTCGAATTCAACCAATTTTAGGATTTTAATACCCATTTTTTTGATGCGCTGCTCGCCACCAAGTTCTGGTAGTGATACAACAAATGCTGCATCTGTGGCTTCGCCACCTAGTTTATTAACTAACTTAGCAGTGGCTTCAATTGTGCCACCAGTTGCTAATAAGTCATCAACTAGTAATACTTTGTCGCCAGGTACAATTGCATCTACATGCAGTTCTAGCGTGTCTTCACCGTACTCAAGTAAGTAATCTTGGCGAATAACTTCGCGTGGTAACTTACCTGGTTTACGTACTGGAATAAACGGAATGCCTAACGCGTAAGACAATGGCGCACCAAAAATAAAACCACGTGATTCTGTGCCTATGATTTTAGTAAAGCCCTGATCTTTATATTCTGCGATAAACGCGTCAATAGTTGCTTTAAAGGCTTCTGGATTTGCCATTAAAGTGGTTACATCGCGAAACATAATGCCCGCTTTTGGATAATCAGCAATTGTAGTTATGCTGTTTTTGATAATTGCTGGTGTTACTTGAGTCATAATTTTAACTGCTCAATTGTTTATATTACAAAGCAGGTGATTATAACCTTAACTAACCTTTAATTGCGAGTTTGGCGTTATTATAAAAGAAGTATTAAATATGGAAGGGGTAATTAAAATAAAGTGGTTCAAGGCTGAAGTTAGCAACAGCCTTAATAAACGCTATACATTTTACGTTAAGCTAGTGATCCAGCCTAATATTGCATTTAAACAACCAATCCCTGCAAATACAGCTAAAAAAGCAAGAAAGTAAGTAGCGTTGAACGGATCTTTAAAGTCTTTATCATCTGACATTGGTACAACCTTTTATTAAGCACGGCAAATAAGGCTGCCATAATAGACGATGTAAAATCATCAATAAAGACCTTAGCCTTGATTTTTTGTCACAATTACTCCTCGTTCAACCATAGCATTAAGAGTAACCAGTGCACCTTGAGTAATTTGCTCTGCATTAAATTGTTGTGCATGAGCTAATACCTGTTGGCAGACGTTGTCAAATGTCGCGCCTTCGCTTGCCTCTATGATTGACAATAGCAAAGCTGTCATCGCATTCGTAGCCAGAAATTGAACGTCATCATCTTCATCTCTATATACAACAAAATAATTAGGCTGAGGTGATGGCTCTTTTGGTTTAAAGCGATTGCTAATATTTTGAACCGGAAATTGATAACTTAAATTTCTTGCCGTTTTCGATAAATATAAAGCTGAACTAGTGAGCGCTGTTGTTTGTAATTTTTTCTCTTGCTCATCTTCGTGTGCAATGGATACATCTAGCTCTACCCATTCATAATGGGCAAGCTCAAGCATAAACACGGGATCGTATTTTTTCATTTTATAATCACTTGATAAGTAATTAATAAACTCCCCTGCTATGTCTAAAAAGTACGGCGAATGACAATCATATTCGCTAAAAAACTGGCGTACGAGGGCTTGCCATTGCTTCTGGGTATATAACGTTTTTAATACCGGAAAACCTGATGATATAAAACCTTCAATGTTATTAAAAAATAGGTCGCGATAAATAGCCATACGCCTGTCTTCGATACCGCTGGGCTTTTTATTTTTTTGAGGCTCGCGAATATGCGCCATAAATTCGTTTTGTATTTCAATAAAGCTCATAACTAGGCACTCTTTTAATGTTGATAAAGGCTTATATTAAGCTCGTTGTTTTGAAACAGTTGAATCAAAGTGTTTAGCTTGTAGATCATGAATTATATCTAACTCTTTGGTTAAAACATTCATGGTAGGAATATTAAAATCGCGCTCAAGCAAGGTTGGAAATACGCCATGCACTTCGTATGCTTTATCGAGTAGCTCCCAAACAGGATCAATCACATCAGCGCCATGTGTATCAACAATTAAGTCATCAGCCTCATTATAATGGCCAGCAACATGCCCATAGGCTATACGATTAGAGGGTAACCCAGTTAAAAATGCTTGCGCGTTGTAGCCATGATTTATCGAATTAACATAAATGTTATTCACATCAAGTAAAAGCTTGCAGTCAGCTTGCTCTAAAATAATATTCGTAAATTCAAGCTCTGATAATTGCTGTCCAGGAGCACCATAATAGGAAACATTTTCTATCGCAATTTGCTGCTCTAGTATGTCTTGAACTTGTTTAATGCGAGGTACAACATGTGCTATGGCATCTTGTGTAAATGGAATGGGCATTAAGTCATACATATGCCCTGTACCGGAGCAGTAACTTAAGTGCTCACTAAAAATTTTTATATTGTGCTCTTCAAAAAACACTTTTAAAGACTTAACAAATTCAACATCAAGAGGTTCGGGAGAACCGATAGACAGTGATAATCCATGACACACAAAATTATTAGCATCGGTTAATGTTTTAAATTGCTTTTTAAAGCGTCCACCCAGTTTTAACCAGTTCTCTGGCGCAACTTCTAAAAAGTCTACTTGATTAGGTACATGCTCAAGCAGCTCATCAAGCATTTCTCGTCGTAGGCCAAGGCCCACCATCCCAAAATCTTTACTTTGAGTTTGTATCATAACTACCTCTAACTTAACAAAAAAGGGCCTTAGGGCCCTTTTAGCATAACTTATTTAGAATAAGATATTAACGGCCACCACATTTACCTTCGCCGCACTTACCTTCTTTTTTAGTTTTTTTAGCGTCGCCGCCACATTTACCTTCACCACATTTGCCTTCTGTTTTAGCTTTTGCGTCTTTTGCATCGCCGCCGCATTTACCTTCTTTTTTATCTTTTGCGTCGCCACCACATTTGCCTTCGCCGCATTTACCTTCTTTTTTACCTTTTGCATCGCCGCCACATTTGCCTTCGCCGCATTTGCCTTCTTTTTTATCTTTTGCGTCGCCACCACATTTGCCTTCGCCGCATTTACCTTCTTTTTTATCTTTTGCGTCACCGCCACATTTGCCTTCACCGCACTTACCTTCTGCAGCATCTAATTGGTAACCTGTTACTAGTTGTTGAAACTCAAATGGGTTAGCTTGTACATCTGCAGATACAAAACTTGCAGAGCCAACTACTACTGCACCTAAAGTTAACGCGATTGTATTTTTTTTAACTGTATTCATTTTATGACTCTCTTTAATCAAGGATTGTAAATCTCAGCAATAAAAATGTATTTTTAAATTGCTTGTATACTTAAGTAGACCCGTACAAAAATAAAAACTTTCATTTATTTTCATAATATTTACTTTTGCAATTTATACATCAAATATGGGCGGTAATTACAGATTTATCAATGTGTGATTTACAGGTAAACTATGCCTCCAGTTTTTTATCAAAATTAATCTCTTTATGAAACTTGTTTTAGCACCTATGGAAGGTGTCGTTGATTTTAAAATGCGCCAATTACTCACAGACATTGGTGGGTTCGATTTGTGCGTTACAGAGTTTGTAAGAGTGGTTGAAACATGCTTACCTGAAAAAGTTTTTCATCGATTTTGCCCTGAACTACATAATAATGGATTTACACGAGCAGGTACTCCTGTGCGTGTTCAATTACTCGGTCAAGAAGCAAATCCGTTAGCCGAAAATGCAATAAGAGCAATCGCATTAGGGTCCCATGGGGTCGACCTAAATTTTGGTTGCCCAGCCAAAACAGTTAATCGTAGCCGAGGGGGGGCTGTACTGCTTAAAGACCCTGACCATATGTATACGATTATTAAAGCAGTCCGAGATGCTGTAGATGATGAACATGAAGTAAGTGCAAAAATTCGCTTAGGCTTTGATGATGACAGTAACAGCCAAGAAATTGTTGATGCTGTGGTAAGTGCAGGTGCAAATAGTGTAGCTATTCACGCCAGAACCAAACGAGATGGTTATAACCCGCCAGCTTATTGGGAAAAAATTCCACCAATAATAAAAGGTAAGAATATTGCAGTTGTTGCCAATGGTGAAATTTGGCAAGTAGAGGACGCAATGCTTTGTCAAAAACGAAGTGGGTGCACTGATTTAATGCTTGGTCGTGGCGCCCTTTCGCACCCTGATTTAGCAAAAAAAATTAAAGCTCATGTAAATAATGAGCAATATGATGGCCTTGAGTGGGAGCATATTATTTATCACTTAATTCACTCAGCTATTCATCAAGACCCCGCGAAGGATGAAAAATACTTTGCTTCACGTACTAAACAATGGCTTGGTTATCTAAAACGCCAGTACCCGCAAGCTATCGATTTGTTTGATGAAATCAGACGTTTAAAAAGTAAAGAAGATGTGGCGAGCGTATTAAATAAATATGCCAAAGCACCTCAACTTGATTCAAATCATAACGACTAACTTAAAGGCTCTAGATAATATCAGTATAACGTAAAGCCCATTTAATAAGGTTGTACTGATAATGCATCATCAAAAAAGACTTAACGATGAAATAGCACAAGTTAAATTAAATATATTAACCATGCTTTCTAAATCAGCTTACGCTGCACATCACCATTTAAT
The DNA here is from genome assembly GCF_014163875.1 of Pseudoalteromonas sp. SR43-3. Taxonomy (NCBI): domain Bacteria; kingdom Pseudomonadati; phylum Pseudomonadota; class Gammaproteobacteria; order Alteromonadales; family Pseudoalteromonadaceae; genus Pseudoalteromonas; species Pseudoalteromonas sp. SR43-3. The sequence continues at coordinate 59,091 of NZ_JACJEC010000006.1, forward strand.
ACAAATTTTAGCTGATACAGCAAATAATGAATGGTTAGACTGCGCAGCAGAGAAGTTAGGCCCTGAGTATGCACTTTTGATCAGTCGCATGACCAAACTAGAAGCCGCACTAAGTCAAATAGAAATTGGCCAGTATGGCTACTGCTGTGATTGTGAAGAAAAAATATCAGCTAAGTCACTTGAACTAGACCCCGCAACTCAACGGTGTACAAAGTGCGCACAATAAGCGCACTTTCAAATCATTATATAATGTGTTGTATAAAGCTAAATGATTGCCCTGGGTAGAGAATTATATCTTCAACCAAGTACTGGGCCTCTTCTGGACTCATTTGTAGGCGCTTTATAAGGTTTACCTTTGCTTGAGGCAAAGTCCACGCATGGTAGTGAATACCTATATCTGATTCCATCATCGCAAGCATCAATGTTTTATCTTTATGAGACATATCCATAGCGATCGCCATTGCGGGTAAGTCTTGATAGTTAGCCTGCCAATCTAAGCCTTCTATTAATTTTTCATCAGATAAATACTGAACTAAAAACGATTTTTGGTGAGAAGTTGGCAGCTTACTGTCGAATGCAACACGATCTAATACTTTTATTTTTTCGTTTAAAAGAGTAACCCATTCTAACGGTGAATGTACTTCGCCACTAAAGTAATTAAGTTTGCTCTGATACCACTGAGTGCCATTTGGCAGACCTCTTAGACCCACACTTCCTCTTGGCTTATAACTAGCTAAATAATCGCTAAAAGCTCTTATATGGCTTTTAAGCGCTGGTTGAACATCGTTACTTGCTATCGCACTTAATACATAGCTTTGTAACAATGTAAGTTCAACCTTGTTCAGCTTTAAATTGCTTTGTTGAGCACTGTCTAGGGTATCTTGGGTTAACTTGAGCCAAGTAATAACATTATCCGGTGTGTTTTTTGAGCCTTCAAAAGCGAGCATGTTTTCTAAAACATTTACTTGGGCTGGCCAATTAAAGTAGCGTTCAGGGAAACGCTCTGCAATTACCAAATAGTTTATTTGCGCAATTTGATTTAGATTAAGCTCCATACCCATTAGGCTCTGATAAATAGTATGGCGTTTTGTTAAGTAAGCATCAGAGAAAACCAATTGATCTTTTTCAATGTTATTGCCTTTAGTAGCACCTGTTTGTACAAGCGCCATGTTTAAAGCTTTTAAAGCGACTTGTGCGTCCTCAAACGACTCATAAGGTTGAGGCTGCTTTGAACATGCAGCTAAAAATAGGCACAGTAGTGATGATAAAAAGAGCTTTTTATACATAGTAGTTCCAATAAAAAAAGCCCCAGAGGGGCTTTTTATAAGTTGCTTAAGCTAATTAAAATTAAATTTTAACACCGTTGCGAGCGGCTTTATCTTTAATATATGTAGACCAACCTTTTGCAAACTTACGTGTGCGAGGGTCATCCATAGCTTTAGTAATTGCAGCATATGCTTGCTTATACTTACCTTGGTAGTAATACGCTTCAGCTAAATCTGAATAAATTGTGCCTTTTTTGTCAGAGCCAAGCTCTAATGCTTTGTTCAAGCGAACAATAGCAGCACTGAATTTTTCAGATTGTAAAAGTAATGAACCTGCTTTGCGGTAAAGCTCAGCGTCGTCATCAAATTTAGCAGCATCTTCGTAGTACTTAGCAGCTTTTTCTAAATCTTTAGAACGATGGTAATTACTCGCAATCGCGCTAACATTCTGCTTTGTACGTTCTACTTTTTCACTCTTAATGGCCTTTTCTAGCGTTACAGCTGCTTTATAAGGGATCTCATTTAGAGAGTAAAAGTTAGATAAGACTTTATACTCAACTTCATTTTCAAAGTAACCATTCTTGTATGCAACTTCCATAGTTGCTAAACCTTTAGAATAATCTTCAGTTTGTAGGTAATACTTACCTAAGCTAACCCAAGCTTTTTTATCATCAGGCCATACACGAACAATTTCTTCGCCAATTTTAACCATGTTTGCATAATCTTTAAGCTCAAAGTATGCGCCAAGTTTTAATTGGTAAGGGCCTTTGTTAGGCTCTTTTTGAAGTTTTATTGCCTTATCTGCTGGTTCAAAAACATCACGGTATTGCTCTAACTGATAGTTAGCTTGAGCAATACGTGTATAAACCGTAGGGTCCTCTTCACCGGTAAAGTCCATCCAAGCTACATATGCTTTTTTAGCTTCTTGGAACTTTTCTGTACCAGCGTATAAGTCACCTAACAACTTAAGAGTTTGTTCTTGATCAGCAAAGTTTAAAACATCAGGTGCAACGGCTTGCTTAGAGTACTTGATCGCTTCGTCATACTTTTCTTTTTGAGCGTACATGCTACCTAAGTAACGATTTACGGTCGCTTTATCAAAGTCATTCGAAGGCTCGATTTCTCTAAGCAAAACAATTGCTTCATCAACTTTTTCTTCGTTGTACAAATCAAATGCTTTAATTACTTTTTTACCAGTACGCTCGCCCATGATTTTAGTTTTTGCTTTTTTACGCTCTTCAATCTTTGCGTAATCCGGCGCTGCTAAAACAGATGCACTTAAAGTAGCACCCGACACAGACATAAGAATTGCAAGAGCAGTTACTTTAGAAAAATTTCTCATTACTCGCCTCCTTAGTTGCCTTGGTTAAGTTTAAAGTCTAATTGAACTTGTAAACCTGGTTGTTTCTGTGGTTTTCCGTCAATGATCTTAGGACGGTACTTCCACTTACGCAGTGCACGTTTAGCTTCACGGTCAAAGATACGTTTCGGTTCTGCGTCAATTACTTCAACGTCAGTTACTCCACCTAGCTCATCAATTGTGAATGAAAGTTGAACCCAACCTTCTTTACCATCACGTGCTGCTTGCGTTGGATATTTTGGTTCTATACGAACGATAGGTGTCGCATCACCATCTCGTCCAAATGCACCAGGACCACTTAGTCCACCTGCCGAACTACCAACATCAATGCTTCCCATATTAAATGACATAGCACCAGGATTTGGATTATTATTTTCCGGCTGTGGCGGCTGCGGTTTAGGCGGCTGCTTTGGCGGTGGCGGAGGAGGAGGCGGTACACGCTTCCTCTCCTGCACCTTAGATTCAGGCGGATTCGTCATTATTTCGACTATGATCTGCTCTTTTTGTTCCGTATTACGGTCAGCCCCACCAGAGATGAGGAATGCCATGAAGTAGAACAAGCCGAAAGTAACTGCCCCACCTGCAATCAGTGAAAACAGAAAACGAATCATTACTGATCTCCAGCTATTGAAATTCTCAGGTTATCACCCGTCGCTTTAATCTGGTCCATAACTTTAACCACTACGCCGTGTTTTGCTTCTTTATCAGCTTGCAAAATTACAACTTCAGTAGGTTGTTCTGCTAATAAACTTTCGATTTTTGCTGAAATACGTTCAACATCAACCTGCTGTTTATCAATCCAGATCTCGCCGTTACTACGAATAGCAATAAAAATGTTAGCATTTTTTTGCTTAGTAGCTTGAGCCGCTTTAGGTTTATTGACCTCGATACCAGCCTCTTTAACGAACGATGTAGTTACGATAAAGAAAATAAGCATGATAAATACGATGTCAAGCATTGGCGTCATATCAACCGCTGCTTCTTCTTCTTCACGAAAACGTTGTTTACGTGCCATATTTAATTCTCTCTCTAGTGATGAGGCATACTATCAATAAGTTTGGCTTTCACCATTTTAGCTTTTGTCTCAAGACGTGAGCTAAAAAATACTCCAGATAATGCCGCAACCATTCCAGCCATTGTTGGGATTGTTGCCATTGAAATACCTGATGCCATTAAACGTGCGTTACCCGTACCCTGGTTGGCCATGGTTTCAAAAACCGAGATCATACCAGTAACAGTACCAAGTAAGCCTATTAAAGGACAAACAGCTACTAATGTCTTAATCAACAACATACGCTGATCTAATTTTTCAGACGCTTCAGAAATCCATGCTTCACGGATTCTGTGTGCGTACCAAGACGTAGTGTCTTGGCGGGCATCCCACTTTGCTACAATTTCTTTCGCTGTGCGAGGAAATTCTGCAAGTAGGAACCAATAGCGCTCAATCATTAAAACCCACATAAGAAAGAGTGCTATCGCGACCACGTATAAAACCTGGCCGCCTGTGCCAACAAAATCCCTGATAGATTCCCATATCTCCATCAGGACTAGCATTAGGCTTTCTCCTTCTCCGCGTGAGTAGCAACGATACCCGCGCTTTGCTCATCAAGGATGTGTAATACCGACTTACTACGACCAGCTACAAGAGCATGAAGTAGAATTAGTGGTAATGCAGCAATTAGACCTAGCGCTGTAGTTACAAGTGCTAGAGAGATGTTACCTGCCATGATCTTCGGATCACCCGTACCGAACAATGTGATTGTTTGGAACGTTAAGATCATACCGATTACTGTACCTAGTAGACCTAGTAACGGTGCGATTGCAGCAAGAATCTTAATTATATTGATACCAGCTTCAATGCGTGGCGTTTCACGTAGAATCGCTTCATCAAGTTTAAGCTCAAGGTTTTCAACATCTTGGTTCTTGTTGTCATGGTACACTTTAAGAATACGACCCAGTGGGTTATTTGTATTCGGTGTAGCAACATTTTTAAGCTGGCTCTTAATCTTACTAGTAGTAAGTGTAAGGTCAACAAAGCGGATTAGAGTAATTAGCATACCTAGGCCAAGTAAAGCCGTGATGATATAACCAACTACACCACCTTGATGGAAGTATTCCATAAGGGTCGCTTTTTGAGTGTTGATACGTAAGATAGCACCACGAGTCGGATCTATGTAAACACCAGCGTAGTTATCTGGTGATGTATTTTCTAGAGCCGTGATACCGTCTAAGATATAACCGTCTGGTTGCTTACCTAGAGGCTGGATAGACTTAGTCTCTGGTGAATAAATTAAGTAACCATCGTCTGTAACTAAGTTAAAGTTACCGATACGTGTTACTTTTTTCATTGACGGGTTACCGTCAAGACCAGCAACTTCAGTTTCAAAAGTTGAAACTTTAGCTGATTCTGTCATTTCAGTTTGAAGTGAAATCCAAAGTTCTTCAAGTTCGCGAACTGTAGGAAGTTCTTTAGCAGCTGCTAACGAACGTAAGATTTCAGCACGACCTGGTTTTTCAGCACTAACTAGTGACGCTTCGATAGAACCGATAGCATCTTGAGCTGCACGACGTACAACACCAAACATCTCACCTAAAGTACCTTGGGCACTTTGAAGAGCTGCTTCTTTTTCAGCTAGCGTATTTTCGTTTTGTGCATATTGCTTAGCTAAGCTTTCACCACGAGACTTCTCAGAAGCAAGTTGGCTTTTAGCTTTGTTAAGTAATGCTTGCTTGTCAGCACGTTCTGATAAGAACTCTTGCTCACGTTGCTTATTGATTTTACCTTCAGAGATACGCTCTTGCTTTACTTGCTCAAGAATTTTATCTAGAGCTCCAGTATTTGCATGTGCATTAAGCGCGGTACCTGCAGAAACAGTTAGTACTGCTGCAACAGCAAAACCTTTAAATAGTTTCTTCATTATTGATTACTCCGCGCCAAAGATAGGTAGTTTAACAAGTTCTAATGTCGCTTGCTTACGCGCCATACGAATAACTTCTTTAACAGGTTTTAGGTATTCTTCGCCTAATTCTTTCCACTGTTTAGTGTTGTTATCCCACACCCAAGCATGTTTCAAGTCAAAAGACTGAGCAACGTAAGTGATACGACCTAACTGACCGATATCAACGTTAATGCTTTTACCATCAACTTCTAGAGTACCTTGTGAAGCAGATACAAGAGAGCTGTATGCTGTTTCAATAGTGTAAGCTTCAAGTACTTGACGGAATTTTTCAGACGTCGTTACAGACGCAGAAACCATGATCTCACGTAGTCTTTCAACACGTCCTAAACGCGTTTCAAGATTAAATGGAACGTCCGCTTTGATGAATTGCTCAAGCGTATCGATCATGCGATACATCAAAGGCACAACGTTTTGTTTAGTGTTATCAATAGTCGCGATTTGACGATCAAACGATTCAATTGAAGCGTTTTGGCTATCAACCAAGCGCGACACGTGATCGTTATACACTTTCATAAGTTCAGTCTCATCAACAACGCTACGGTACTCAGCGATTAGCTCCTGAGTTTGACCATATACATTGTCAATTTTAGTTTGAGACTTAACAGCAGCCTTTTGAATTTGTTGACCTGCTTTTTGCACGTCATTCAAAGGATCTGCAATCACATTGCTGCTTGCAAATGCAAATGCGCCAACCAACGCAGTTGCTACAAGACTCTTTCTGATTTTAACAGACATAGTTCCCAACCAATTAAGTAATGTTACTTTTATAATTTAATTATCCTCCGAGGAGAACAACCCTGATATCTTTTAATAGATATCAACCTTTCAATAATGCTAAATGCAATTAGCGCTGTCAACTTGATGTTTACTAATCTCAGTAAATAAATAGCTAAGTTAATGCTTAAACGAAAGTACCAGCCCACAACAGTTAACATTATTGCAACGAAGCTTTTTCTTAATATTTCTATTAAAGCCTTTTAAGGGGTGTATTTATTCGCATTGCACTGACATAAAACAACATTATTGCAACATTTAGCTAAAGCTGAATTCGCACTGAAAAAAAACTAAAAAAAATATAAATTGATATAACAAAAGTTATTTTTTACACGATTTTATCGTGTTTTATCGCCTCAGTTACACTTCATCTGAAAAAACAAACCATTTGTCGCACAAAAAAACAACACTGGATAATATTTAATATCGGATACTCACGCTTTATATACGTTACTTTTAAAACTATTTTAAAACGTGTTTTTCCATAAATAGTAATAATAAACTCAACAATGCATTTCTTTTAGCAGCATAAAAGCTTTTGATAATTAAACAGGTTGTATTTACCGCTTTAAAGTATTCTTTAATACTATTTTAACGTTAAGGTTAATTCAGTAATTAAGTTAATCATGAAGAGTTACCCTACCTTATTAGTAATACACTATAAATGAAGCTTTACGTTCACATAATAAAGTAATAGAAGCACCTAGAAGCCCTTATCAATGAGTAGCCTTCGTCACACAGAGTAAGCTTGAAACAGAATTTTCATGGATTGATATTGAGCATCGATTTTATTTAAGCTGGTATCAGGCCCATTGAATAAATTCTTATGAATGGTTTTTAAAAGTATTAGAGGATTGTTTTGTCCGTTAGATTATTAGTTGTTTAGCTTTGCAAAGATAGAATGTTTGAGTAGTTTTTTAGATTTAAAAAAAGGAGAATTTGAGGTATGAAATAAATAGATTTAAGGAAGGGGAATTATGGTGAAACAGAAACCTGCTTCACCAAGATGAACTAGAGTTCACATAATAAATTATGCTGCTTCTACGTTCTCAGCTTCAGGGCCTTTTTGACCTTGTTTGATGCTGAATGTCACTGCTTGACCTTCGCTAAGAGTGCGAAAACCAGAACCAGTGATTGCGCTGAAATGTACAAACACGTCAGGACCATTTTCTTGTTCAATGAAACCAAAGCCTTTAGCTTCGTTGAAAAACTTTACTTTACCAGTAACCGACATACTAAATTTTCCTGTAAGTCAATAATTAAAATTCAGCCATATTATTATGGCAATATCCTCCCTGAGTCAATGCTCAAAAATATGGAGGTACAGTACAGGAACAAGTAATAACCTAACCGGTAACCTTAAACGCAGCACAATATCCGTAAATTCAATACATAAAAACTCAAAGCAAGGTAAGATTAACACATTATATTTTTTTTCGCTCTATTAATTAGGAATTATTTCTTAAAAATATAAATTTGTTTTAAATCGCCTTTAACTGACTAATTTACAAGCAAAAAACTATAAGTATTATTGTAATATTTATTGCTGTAAGCGAGATCAAAAGCCACCTACAACCACCCTGTCGTCGAATTACGCTTCAATAATATCAAAAGCACAAGCAAAAAAGCCGCATTAAAAATTAAGCGGCTTTAGATTTAAATATATTATTGGTTATTCGACAGACCAATCCATTGTATTTTCAGCCTTTATAGGCACAACTTCAGAGTCGCCCAATGTATAACTTGCAGGTACTTTCCACGGCTTTCTTTGTAATGTAATTGTATCTGTATTACGCGGCAATTCGTAAAAATCAGGGCCAAAGTGGCTTGCAAACCCTTCAAGCATGTCCAAAGCTCCTGCATCCTCAAATGCTTCAGCATATAATTCAATAGCGGCATGAGCCGTGTATGCACCAGCACACCCACAAGCTGCTTCTTTTTTATCTTTATAATGTGGTGCAGAGTCAGTTCCTAAGAAGAATTTTTTATTTCCACTTATTGCTGCAGCCATTAATGCTTGCTGGTGAATGTTACGCTTGAGAATTGGCAAACAGTAATAATGTGGGCGAATTCCACCCGCTAACATATGATTGCGGTTATAAAGCAAGTGATGCGCTGTAATTGTTGCCGCTACATTGCTAGGTGCATTAACAACAAACTCTACTGCATCTTTAGTCGTAATATGCTCGAGTACAATTTTAAGCTCAGGAAAGTCATTTACTACATCTCCTAAAATTGTATCCAGAAATACTTTTTCACGGTCAAAAATATCAATCGACGAATCTGTCACTTCCCCATGCACTAACAGCAACATGCCTACTTCTTGCATTGCTTTTAAAACTGGATAAATATTTTTTACTGATGTAACGCCCGAGTCAGAATTAGTGGTAGCGCCAGCAGGGTAAAGCTTAGCTGCTACTATTTTACCTGTCGCTTTAGCTTTTATTATTTCATCTGGTGTAGTTTTATCCGTGAGATACAAAACCATTAATGGCTCAAAGTTGCCTTGTGGATTTGCAGACATAATGCGTTCTCTGTACGACAATGCCGTATCTGTGCACGTTGCTGGCGGAACAAGGTTTGGCATAACAATAGCGCGGCCCATGTATCTGCTAATATCGCGTACAGTGTCTTTTAACTGGTCACCATCACGTAAATGTACATGCCAGTCATCAGGGCGAGTGATAGTAAGGGTTGTTACAGAGTTTGTATTATTACTTGTCATTACTTTGTTCCACGGCTGAATTTATCCGATCATAGGCATATGATGTTTTCGAGTAAAGATTTTATTAAAAATAAAGTTTTTATATGGATAAAATTACTGAGGTACTATTTAAAGCACAATGAGCAAATTCAATGTTATTAGCTTATTGTAATGATTTATGATTAATTAAAACTCGCTATATTAAAACTTTACAGAGTATTGAAACCACTCATCGCTTTAATTTGTACAAAAACCCTAGATTAGGTTAACTTAACTGCGAATTTAAAAATAAAAAGAATAATATAAATTGCCTATGTCTTATAAAACTGATGCGACTAGAGCGCTTGAGATAAAAACTGATCAACTAAGTATCATTAATCAATTTTCATCTAGCCTATTGCAACTCGATACATTAGAAGAATTGTTTGAGTATGTTACAACGCACGTTGTAAATCGCTTAGGGTTTGTTGATTGTGTCATATATCTAGCTGACAATAATGCAAATACATTAAACCAAGTTGCATCAATGGGTATTGCACACGCGCGGGACAAATATCAAGCGGAACGTAAAATAATACGTTTTAGTGAAGGTATAACGGGCGCAGTTGCAACGACCGGAAAAGCGGTAATTATTAACGATGTAACGAAAGACAGCCGTTATATCGCTGATGAACGCCCTGCTCAATCAGAACTATGTGTTCCCCTTATATACAAAGAACAAGTTTTAGGTGTTATTGATTGTGAGCACCCAATCAAAGGTTATTTTACCAATGCACACCTTGAAATTCTTACAACAGTTGCTCACTTACTCAGTGCCAAGATTAACCAGGTTAATACAGTAAACAACTTACAAAAAACAGTTGAGCAACTCAACAATGCACAAAAATTAGAAAACAGCTTATTACAAATAGCTAATCTAACTTACAAAGCGAGTGACCTAGATACATTTTTTAAAGCCTTGCATTCAATCATAAATAACTTACTTCGAGCCGATAACTTTTTTATCGCTCTATACGACAAAAAAGTAGATATACTTGACCTCGTTTACATAGTCGAAGAAGGTATAAACACTAAAACTCATCAAAAAATATCTAAAGAACAACTTAAAGACACCGCTTCATATTACCTTCTAAAAACAGAGCAAACCCTATTACTCAACAAAGATGCCTTTCAAAGTCACATTAATAACGGTGATTTTAAAATGGTAGGTCGGCAATCTGAGTCTTGGTTAGGTGTTCCATTTCAAACAAGTGATCGTATAAGCGGGGTTATCGTTGTACAAAGCTACGATAAAACACTGCATTACAACGAACACGATAGTGCTCTTCTAACGTATGTAAGTCGCCAAATAAGTATGGCAATTGATAGGCAATTAGCCCGCCAAGAACTTGAGCACAAAGCATTACATGACGAGCTTACAGGCCTTGCTAACCGCTCACTACTTATTGAACGTATAAAACATGCTATTTTACGTTTAACGCGTGCTAAAAAGAGTACTAGCCATGCCCTGCTGTATCTAGACTTTGACCGTTTTAAAAGTATTAATGATTCGCTCGGGCATGAAGTTGGGGACCACTTCCTTATAAAAATATGCGACTTGATTAAAGGTACAGTACGAAGCACGGATACATTTGCACGTTTAGGCGGCGATGAATTTGCAATTTTTATGGAAAACATCACGCATAAAAACCAAGTTAATGAAGCTTTAAACCGCATTAAAAACGCATTATCAAAACCTTTAAATATAGATAACCACTTACTCCAAGCATCAACGAGTATTGGGATTGCCTATACAGATAACGTAAACGATAAAGCTTATATATTACTGCAACAAGCCGATGCCGCTATGTATGAAGCTAAGTCAACCGGACGTGGTCAGGTAAAGTTTTTTAATAACACGATGCGTAAAAAACTTAAAACCCATGCCGATATAGAAAACGACTTACAACACGGTATTGAACACAACGAGTTTGAACTTTATTTTCAACCAATTTTCACAATTACTACCAGTGAAGTTATCGGCTTTGAAGCACTTGTTCGTTGGCATCACCCTACAAAAGGGTTTGTACCCCCTAATGACTTTATACCGATAGCTGAAACTACAGGGCAAATTATAAATCTTGATTTACATTTACTTGATTTGGCGGCCCAGCATATTTCAAATTGGCACCAACAAGGCCATCGCTTTTTAAAAGTCACCGTTAATGTATCGTCACGACACTTTGCAAGCCTCGATTTTGTAGCGCAAATACATTCCATTTATAATAAGTACCAATTACCTCTTGGTTCTTTATGCTTAGAAATTACCGAATCTGGCTTAATAGAAAATCTAGAACTCGCCACTCAAATAATTGAAGGTCTTTCACCTTTAAAAGTAAAATTATGTCTTGATGATTTTGGAACAGGTTATTCAGCACTAGGCTACTTGCACCAACTGCCTATTCATATTTTAAAAATAGATAAAAGCTTTATTGACCATCTACAGGATTCTACTAACCCACTTGTTGAAGCCATTTTATCACTTGCGCAATCATTAAAACTTGAAGTTGTAGCTGAAGGAATAGAAACAGTTGAGCAATTAACTATTTTGCAATCCACCGCGTGCGACTATGGTCAAGGCTTTTTAAAATCAAAACCTGTTACTGCCAAAGAAGCCATATTACTAATTAATAAACCCTTATAAAAAGAGCCAGCGAGTAGGTCGCTGGCTTAGGTATTACGCATATACTCTCCCATTGAGCTAAACTTAAGCTATAAGGCAAAACGACTCTATTTTTAAAAGCACAATCTAAAGTAAGCATTCAACAAACCTCACCTCATACCGTTATCAGCATGGTTAAAACTCACGCTGAGCTAAAACGCACAGCAATCGTTATATTTAAAATACAACATGAAGCAAACTCATCTAAAACTCATCAAACCAGTTTTCAAATGGATTTTATCATTACTAACTCTAATATTTTCACGATTCATAGCGATAAACTGCAATAAAACGCATAATTTTAGCCATCTAGACGTTGAAACGTTTTTTATATAGGCGTAGTATGTAATTAATCTGAGCTGAACTCACTTTTCCCATGAGAATTTTTAAAGATGATTGGTATTAAACATTTAAAAACCATAGCAACCCTAAAAGAAACAGGATCTTTGGTTAATACAGCACGAGAGTTATTTTTGACACAGTCTGCTTTATCTCATCAAATCAAAGATTTAGAGAATAAATTGGATTGCCAATTATTTGAGCGTAAAACTCAACCAGTCCGCTTTACCCCTCAGGGAATGCTATTACTTGAATTAGCTCACGAAATATTGCCAAAAATGGAAGCGACTAAATGTCGTTTAAAAGAAAGCTTAAACCAGCCTATTTCTCAACTACGTTTGAGCGTGGAATGCCATGCATGTTTTCATTGGTTATTACCTACTATTAAAGAATTTAATAACTTTTGGCCTGATATAAAAATTGATTATGAACGTGGCTTTAGTTACGACGCTATTCCTGACTTACTAAGCGATGAGCTCGATTTAGTTTTAACGTCTGACATACGCGAACCCGACACATTAGAATACGCGCACTTATTTGATTTTAAATTGAAGCTTATTGTGGCACCGGATCATGAACTTGCTAAAAAAGCGTATGTAACAGCGCTTGATTTAAAAAACGAAACTATTATTTCATACCCTATCCCGCGAGAACGCCAAGATATATTTAAGCATTTCATTCAAAATGCACGTTTTGACGGTACATTAAAAACGGTTGACCAAGGATTACTTATTTTTCAACTAGTAAGTGCCGGCATGGGCGTTGCCGCTTTACCTGATTGGCTAGTTACACCTTATGAAAGCCAAGGCTTAATTAAATCAATTCCTCTGGGCGCTCTTGGCCTTACTCGTCCTATGTATTTAGCGATGAAAAAAGACATGAAAGATAACCCTGTTTATCGTCACTTTTTAAATACATGTAAGCTAAATAACGGTCGATAATCATCAATATAATAAGTAATATCGCTGTAATTAACTCTACAGCGTTTAACTCTTATGTTTGTTATTAAAAAAATGATTGGTGGTTTACTTATGCCACTGCCTCTATTTGGTTTATTTGCGTGTCTGATGCTCCTACTGGCATTTAAAGGCCGCAAATCAGCTCTCTTTTTGTCTACTTTAAGTTTAATTGTATTACTTGCATTGAGCACACCCTTTATCGCCAATTTAATTATCCAAAATAATGAACCTGCGTCGCTTGCATTTAATACTCTAAAGCATCCAAAAATAGACAAAATAGTTGTACTAGGTTGCGATATAAACCCAAATCCTGCACTCAGTGCTAATAATCAATTAGGTAATTGTGCGCTAACGCGCTTGGTAGAAGGTGTAAAACTGGCAAAGCACTACCCTAACGCAGAGCTTATAGTTTCAGGCGGGGGTTATAAAAATACCACTAATAGCGGGCTTATGTATCAAACGGCAATTCGTTTAGGCGTTAATAAGAGCCGTATTTTCCAAAATCCAAAAGCAATGGACACAGGTGAAGAAGCTAAATTACTGGCATCAAAATTAGTCGACTTTAAAGTTGCACTAGTAACATCTGTACTGCACATGCCCCGTGCCAAAGACTTATTTAATGCTCAAGGTATTGAAGTCATAACCGCAGCCACTGATTATCATAATTTTGCTGCACTTCCATGGAGCAAGCAGTTTATTCCCAATGCTCATGCCTTACTTGTGGTTACGCAATACAGTCACGAAGTAGTAGGAAATATATGGATAAGTTTGCGCCGCTGGATAGATCCAGAGGCGCTGTAACTTATATAGCCTAATTAAACTGGGTTATCTATGTCTATAAATGTCACATCAAAACCATGCTCTTGAGCAAGTAACTCACCTAGTGCTTTTACACCATAGCGCTCTGTTGCATGATGCCCGGCTGCAAAAAAATCAATGTTTTGTTCACGAGAACTATGAATTGTCTGCTCCGATGCTTCACCCGTTAAATAAGCATCAATGCCTTGCTCTGCTGCTAAGTCAATATATCCTTGCCCACCACCAGTACACAGTGCAATGGTTTCTATTTTAGCTGAACGTACTAAGCTTGTGAGCGGGGTTCGATTAAGCACTTTTGCAATTTTATCTGCAAAATCTTCACCACTTAATGGTGTTTTTAAACGTCCTTTCATTGCTACGCTATTTGAAGTTGGCTCTAGCCCTGTTTCAATTTCAATATCTAATAACTTTGCAAGTTGTGCGTTATTGCCAACTGTTGGATGAATATCGAGTGGTAAGTGATAGCCGAATAAATTAATATCGTTTGCTAGTAGTGCGCCTATACGACGCTTTTTCATACCCGTTATTGGTTGAGATTCCCCTTTCCAAAAAAAACCATGATGAACCAAAATAGCATCTGCTTGTTGCTCAATGGCAGCTTCTATTAAAGCTTGACTTGCGGTTACACCCGTCACAATTTTTTTAATTTCGTTTTTACCTTCGACCTGTAAGCCATTTGGGCAAAAATCTTTTATTAAATGAGGTTTCAAAATGTCATTTAGGAGTTGGTTAAATTCTCTACGTTGCATACAACTTACCTTACTTAGCACTGAATTTTGTGCAAATTTTGGCGTTTATAGGCCTAAAATGGAAGGAAAATCGCAAAAAATTGAAAAACTGTTTTAAAATAGGTATAAATACCTCTTCTTTATCTGTGTTCACAACGTATAGGGTCTCTGATGAGCAAACTAGACAAAACAGAAGTGTTATCTGCCTTTGAAGCAGCGTACGAAACTGCCAATGGTAAAAAACCTGAAATCACGACCAAACCTGGTTGGTACAGCATTGATGGCGGTAAAAATTTACGCCTAGCTGACGTAGCAGAGCTTACTAAAAAATTAAACTCTGGTAAAACAACTAAAACGAAAAAACCAAAAGCAGCTGCTCCTGTTAAAGCACAGAAAAAAGCGCCATTCACTGTTGTTACCGAAAATGAAGAAGGTTACACAGCGGAAGAACTTTGGATTGTAATTTTAGCTCGTAAAGATCATGACTGTCGCTTACCGCGCGGTGTTGTTTAATCAACATTTATGATTTTTAAAAGAAACCGCGTTAAGCGGTTTTTTTATATCCATTATTTGCCAAAAATATAAAGCTTTATAAGTTGTGTAAGGCTAAAAAAAGCGGCTATGTAGCCGCTTTAACAAAGTTTAAAATAAATTACAGTTCTTCAAAATAAAGTGGTTCGCGTTCTTTTTTACCCACTTCATTCATTGTCTCTGCATTGAATAGTCGACCATTGATCATGGTGTAATCTACTTTATCCGAATCTCGAATATTTTTAAGCGGATCGCCATCTATAACCATTAAATCAGCCAGTTTGCCCACTTCAAGCGAGCCTACGTTTTTATCAAGCCCTAAATACTTAGCCGGATCGAGTGTCGATGCACGTATTGCCTCAAGCGGTGTCATTCCGCCTTGTGCAAACATCCACATCTCCCAGTGTGCACCTAAGCCTTCACGCTGACCGTGCGCACCTAAGTTAACTAATACACCTAGGTCTTGCAGCTCAGCAGCAACGCGTGCGTTATTAAAGTGATTATAGTGATGATCGGGCGCTTTAATGCGGCGCATAGAGCGTGGTAATAATTGATTTTTTGGCACAAATTTACTTAAACGCGGGTGATTCCACACATCAGTTTTATCGTACCAGTAGTTCTCACCCCAAATGCCACCATAAGCCACTACAAGTGTTGGTGTGTAACCAACATTACTTTGCGACCATAACTGCTTTATATCGTCGTATATGTTCTCTACAGGGATTGAATGCTCAATACCTGTGTGTCCATCTACAATCATACTTAAGTTATGTTGTAATAATGAGCCGCCTTCAGGTACTACCATCATTTCAAGCATCCGGCCTGCTTCAATAACTTGTTGGCGCTGCTCACGACGTGGTTGGTTATACGACTTAACACTAAACGCCCCTACTTTTTTAAGGCGCTCTAAATGAAATTTAGCATCGTCTAACGAGTCAATATGCGACGTATAACCTGGCATATTTGCGCCATATAAAATAGTACCGGTTGAGAAAATACGCGGGCCAACAATCATGCCTGCCTTTTGCATTTCGCTTGCGGTAAATATTTCAGAGGTATCGTTTGATGGATCGTGAATTGTAGTTACACCCAGCGCTAAACCTGCAAAGTTTTTCCAGTTTTGCTCAGGTATAATTTCACCGCTTGCTTGCGAGCCATGTGCATGAGCATCAACAATACCAGGCATAATTGTTTTGCCTGTTACATCAATAACCTCAGCACCTTTAGGGATGCTTATCTCGCTGGCTGTACCAATTGCTTTAATATGCTTGCCATCAGTGATAATTACACCATTTTCAATAACCTTTTCGCCGTCCATCGTTATAATTTTTGCACCAGTGAGCGCAATCATGCCTTTAGGCTCTGCCATTTTTTTACTGAAACCGATATTATCGCCACTTTTCACTTTAAAGTCGGCATCTTCGGCTTTGTTAATAGCAAACATCCCCTCAAGGCTTGCATGATAAAGCTCAGGCCCTAATGTCCAATAAAGTTTGTTGCTCTTAGCACTCCAGCTAATGTTTTCACCAGCACGTACCGATAACTGCTCTATTGGGAATTGACTGTCTTTAGGCCCAATATTAATTGTTTTACCACTTTGAACAAACGGCGTTACAAATACTTTAAATCGCTCAGCAAAAGCGAGGTATTGCCCATCTGGTGATACTCTAAATTCTGTCGCATGTTCTGACTCGTACAGTTTACGAACTTTTTTACTTTCAAGCTCTACTACGCTAAGCGTTGGTTTTGGCCAAGAACTCATTATAAAAACGCGATCGTTTGCATCTCCAAATTGTGGTTGATAACCACTTTTTGAAATAAGCTCACTTTTACCGCCTTTTGCGCTTACGCTATAAACCCCCGGATTAAGTGACCATTTAGGGTTTAAAATACTGCCGCCAGTAGCTTTTCGATAAACAACCGTTTTACCATCTGGGCTAAAAGTTGGCTCTACATACTTGCCTGGCTGCGTTGTAATGGTATCGCCACGGCCACTGCGCGCAGACACAACCCTCACAGACCCTTGTTTGTTATCATCCCATGTGGTGAAAACTATTTTTTTACCATCGCGAGAGTACTGTGGAAATAATTCGTAATGATCTGTTTGCTTTGTTAAACGCTTAATTTTACCCGACTCTAAATCACGTTTATAAATATGCCCAAGCGCTTCAAATATTGCCGTTTCGCCATCTGGGCTTACTTGCACATTACGCAGCATTTTTACATCAAACTCATCAGTATCTAAGTTTTGTGTAAAGCGCACCGCTTTTTGAATTTTTTTACTTGTTTGCACTTTAAAAGGAATGGTTTTTACAGATTTGTCTGCAACATCGAGCTTGTGAATTGTACCACCAGCCCAAAATACCAGTTCTTCATTATCGGGTGTCCATGCAATGGTTGGGTATACACCATGAATAGCCCAGGTTTCTTGCATATCTCGCTCAAGCTTATCGTAAAGCTTAGTGTGCTCACCGCTGGTTAAGTCATATAAATAAAGACTAGTTTGAAAATCATCACGCTTTATATACGCCAGTTTTTTTCCATCAGGTGACGGTGTAGGCCTAATAGCACCGCCCATCGTATCGATTATGGTTTCAATTTCACCCGTTTCACGGTCGTAGCGCTTAATTTTATAAATGCCCGCTACAGAATCTTTTGAATAATGAAAGGTTTTACCGGGTGTAGCATCATGCGAAAAGTATACATAACGACCATCCGGTGAAAACATTGGCTCACCTAAATCTTTTTGATCGTTCTCGCGTTTTGTAAGCTGTACGCCCTTGCCACCCGCTTTGTGATACAACCACACTTCACCGGCACCTAATGAACGGCTAGCTGTAAAGTGTTTACGTGCAACTAAATAGTCACCATCAGGACTCCATGCAGGGCTATTTAGTAATCTAAAGGTTTCATCGGTAACAGCGTGTTGATTTTCGCCATTTAAGTCCATAACCCAAATATTATCGCCACCACCTTGATCGGAGGTAAACGCAATACTTTTACCGTTAGGACTAAAACGAGGTTGCATTTGCCATGCAATATCAGAGGTGAGCTTTGTAGCTGTACCACCACTCATTGGCATAGTGTAAATATCGCCAAGTAAGTCAAACACCACGGTTTTACCATCAGGGCTAATATCTATATTCATCCATGTGCCTTGCTCAACGCTAATTGCAGCGTCAACAAATTGCCCCTTAGGTGAATCTACTTGCCATTTTTGTTCGTCTTTTTCGGCGGCATTTACCTGCCCTATCGCTAATGACACCGACAATGCTAATACTGTATGAAGCATTTTTTTCATGCGTTTCTCGCTTGTTATTGTTGCAGTAAAAACTATTTCACATGATTGCAACAAAAACAAACCTAACTTGCCAGCGTTATATGATAAAGCGCGGTTTATGTAGGTTTAATGCCAAACAATAGGGTCAAATTGGTAGTAATTAACTAGCATGCTATAAATTTCAGGATCGTATCGGCGAAGCTCTGCGGGTTTTTCGAGGAAGGTTTCGGTGAGTACAGCAAAAAACTCAGCTTCGTTAGTCGCACCATAGCTGTGAATAACATGCGGCATGCTATAAGCAACGTGACTTTTTAACTGGGTGAAAGCACGGCTAAATACTCGGCCCCACTCTTTGTAATCTGCTGAGCTTTTTAAAATGGGTGTGCCCGTTGTTTTACCTGTTTCTTGATCGAGTTGATGCGCAAACTCATGAAAAACTAAATTATGTCCATCACTTGGCAAGCGGTTACCCTCAAGCACATCATGCCAACTGAGTACAAGCGTGCCGCCAGGCCATGACTCGCCTAGTCTTACCGTATTGTGGTAACTCACAAGTCCTGCACTATCGCGAGTTGATTGTGGGGCGTAATAAGCACTGGGGTATAATAAAATTTCTTTTACATTTCTATATAACGGCCACGGCTTATTAAGCACTAATACACACGCATCGGCGGCAACAATTAACTTCATTGCAGACGTTAGCTTTAAGCCATCACAACCGACAAAGCGTTTTTCGTTTAAAAACCACGTAATATGTCGCTCTAACTTCTCTCTGTCGGCATCGGTCATTTTTTTATAGATGGGCATGCAACGCAGTAAAATATCTTTTTGCTGCGAATTTAAAGCAAAGTCTTTATATTTACTGCGCCATAATCGGTTTTGAATTGATGGCCAACGCCAGAAAATCACCACAAAAAGAATTAAAACAACAATTAACAGTCCATTTATCATGGGGATTTCCTGAGCTAAGGTATGGTATATAAATATGTCCAGCACACGTGCTTTTCAAGCATATAAGGTTATGTATTTGAATAAAAAGTAATTCACATCGCATTGCTTATAGATTACTTATAGATTACTTATAAATTGTTTACTGCTTTGCACTGCCGTTAAATGACGTGTTTAAAGTTAATTTTTGCAAAAAGAGTCAAATGTACCCTGCAATGTGTTTATAAATTTCGCTACGTGCAAACCATCCATTAATGAGTGGTGTACATCGATAGCTAAAGGTATTGTACCTGTGTGTTTATCAAACTGACCAAATACAAATTTAGGAATGCCTAAACTCTCCCCTTCACTAAATGCATGCGAAAACGCACTAAAATTCAGCCACGGCAAAACAGATATATGAATTAGGTCGGCCTGCCCTTCTGTTTGAGCAAATGCATCAGAAAATAACGGCTGTAATTTCGCTTTTTTGCTTACGTCACTTGCATGATTTGCAAACTCTTTAAAATCGCTTGCGCTGTTAAAATAACTAAAAACAAACGTATCGTTTTCAGACAACTCAACCACACTTGCGCGAACACTATTAAGTAGCCATGGCTTACTATCTATTATACGTAGCATTATTGAATCGTACTCATGGCACGCTTTTAAGGTGCAATATACATATGCTTGAAAAAAAGAAAATTGATTGGTTTTGCAATAGTCGTAAAGTGCTTGAGCATCTAAACGCACACACACATTAAAATAAGGCTGAGAAAAGTGTTTAAATAATTCAAAGTGTTGCTTTCTAGGCCAATTATCTAAATCGATAGGCTGCATGAGAGAAGTTGAGGGAGTCATAATTTGCCGCACAAAATTAAAAATAAAGTGTACCGCTGTTCAGTAACAATTGCATTAACTTACAGATAAACAAAAGGTGTGCAATTGCACACCCTTATATAAATTAGAACTTAGATCACAGACCGTTTTTAATGATCTCTTGCGCTAATTCGTCAGCAATTAAATGCGTTGATTTTTGCTCTTTTTCGCTACGGGCAAAGATTTCAGTTAACGTATTAAAAATACCTTCAACATGTTTATTAGACGCTGCTGCACTGTAACCATCTGGCGCTGTTTCGTAATAAACATTAATAATACCACCGGCGTTAATTACGTAATCTGGTGCATATAAAATGCCTTTTTCACGAATAACTTCACCGTGGCGAGATTCTGCCAGCTGATTATTAGCACAGCCTGCAATAATAGTCGCTTTTAAACGCGGTATCGTTAAATCGTTAACGGTTGCACCTAATGCACAAGGTGCATAAACATCAACATCTAAGTCGTAAATGTTATCAATGCCAACCGCAGTTGCACCAAAATCACTTACTACACGGTCAATGGCAGCTTGGTTAATATCAGTTACAAACAACTCAGCGCCCGCATCATGTAAATGTTTACATAAACCATAAGCAACAGCACCTAAACCTTGAACAGCCACTTTCACACCTGCAAAATTTTGATGACCGCGTTGATGCTGTAGCGCTGCTTTAATTCCTAAAAACGTACCGTATGCTGTAAATGGCGATGGGTTACCGCTTTTACCTTCAAGACCCAGTACGTAATTAGTTTCTTTATTCATGATAGCTACATCAGCACATGTGATGTTTACATCTTCTGCTGAGTAATAGCTGCCATTTAATCGCTCTAACTGGCGGCCAAATGCACGGAATAATTGCTCAGATTTAATTTCTTTCGCGTTACCTATAATTACAGATTTACCACCACCAAAGGGTAAGCGCGCAACTGCATTTTTATAAGTCATGCCCTTTGATAAACGTAGCACGTCATAAACAGCATCTTCGTCGTTCGCATAATCCCACATTCTACATCCGCCAACTGCAGGACCTAGGTTGGTATTATGTACAGCAATAATTGCTTTTAAACCCGACTCTTCATCAGAACAAAAAACCACTTGTTCATGGTTATCAAATTCAACTCGATTAAACACAGCCACTTAAAATACTCCGAAATAGTTAACCCGTGAGAGGGTATGCGCGCTGGAAATTGCCGAGACTTTATCACTTCATATACGTGTTCGCCATACTCACAGATGATAAAACCAATGAAAACATTAAACTTAAATTAAATAACCTAATTAAAACTTTTATACAGATAAAAAATTCACAAAACCATCATTTGTAAGTTTTAATTACTATGAATATAAGAATCTCACTAACTTACGTTTACGTACACGTAACACAGCGATTGCATGTAAAGTTTAATATACAAGTGCTACTTGCCCGACACGTACTGCTGCCTATAGGTTTTCAGTAAAAAGTGAGCTTTTTCGCAAACTGGTCAGAGCTGTAAACTTACTAATAACCCTATTTAAAAAAACAAAAAAGCGAGCACTAGGCTCGCTTTTTAAAAACACAAAACGTACGTTATTTTAGCTTGCTATCAAGCTCTTCAATTTTAGCTTTCCAGATAGCAGGGCCTTGTGTATGCGCATTGGCGCCTTCACTGTCTACTGCAACAGTCACTGGCATATCTTCTACTTCAAATTCGTAAATAGCTTCCATACCTAAATCTTCAAAAGCTACAACACGCGCTTTTTTAATCGCTTTAGATACTAAGTAAGCTGCGCCGCCTACAGCCATCAAATAAACAGATTTATGCTCTTTAATAGACTCAACAGTCGCAGGGCCACGTTCAGCTTTACCAATCATGCCTACAATGCCTGTTTTTTCTAGCATCATATCGGTAAATTTATCCATGCGAGTGGCTGTTGTAGGGCCAGCAGGACCTACTGCTTCATCGCGTACCGCATCCACAGGGCCTACGTAATAAATAAATTTATTATCAAAGTCTACGCCCTCAGGTAAACCTTCACCTGAGTTGATCATATCTTGCAAACGTTTATGCGCTGCATCACGACCTGTTAAAATAGTACCCGAAAGTAAAACGGTTTCACCCATTTTCCATTCTTGAACATCTTTTTTAGTCAGTGTATTTAAATCAACACGACGTGTGCCTTCGCCCACTTCAAATGTTACTTGTGGCCAATCTTCTAGTTTAGGTGCTTTTAAATTAGCAGGGCCAGAACCGTCAAGCGTAAAATGTACATGGCGAGTTGCCGCACAATTTGGGATCATTACTACAGGTTTTGAAGCTGCATGCGTTGGTGCTGTTTTAATTTTAACATCAACAACCGTTGTTAAACCGCCTAAACCTTGTGCGCCAATACCTAATTTATTAGCACGGTCAAAAATTTCTAAACGCAGTTTTTCTTCAGTTGTCTCTGCGCCGCGTTCCATTAATTCATGGATATCAACCGGATCCATTAACGACTCTTTAGCCATTACTGCTGCTTTTTCAGCCGTACCACCAATACCTATACCTAGCATGCCTGGCGGACACCAACCAGCACCCATTGTTGGTAGTGTTTTTTCTACCCATGCAGCAACATCATCTGACGGGTTTAACATAACCATTTTACTTTTGTTTTCAGAGCCACCGCCTTTAGCCGCAACCATTACTTCTACTTTTCCACCCGCTACTAAATCAATATGCACAACCGAAGGCGTATTATCTTTAGTATTTTTACGCGTACCAGCAGGGTCTGCAACAATAGATGCACGTAAAGGGTTATCTGGATTCAAATATGCACGACGAGTACCTTCATCAACCATTTGTTGAACGGTTAAATCTGTTTTATCCCACTTAACATCCATACCTACTTTAACAAAACAGGTAATAATACCGGTGTCTTGGCAAAGTGGACGCTTGCCTTCAGCCGACATGCGTGAGTTAATTAAAATTTGTGCAATGGCGTCTTTAGCCGCTTTACTTTGTTCTTTGTTGTACGCTTTTTCGAGTGCTTGAACAAAATCAAGTGGGTGATAGAACGAAATATATTGCAATGCATCTTCAATGCTATCAATAAAGTCTTGCTGACAAATTGTACTCATAGTGGTTCCTTAAGTTACCGTTACGCGTTGTCGCGTAATCTAAATCAAACCGGTGACGGTGGTTTGCACTGTTTTTTGCAGCTTAGTGCTGCCAAAAAATTTGACTTATGATACCCTCCCAGCCCGTTTCGAGCCAGTTCTTAAAGGGGCAGTAAATGCTAAACAATAAAAAAAATTGTATTAAATTAGGCATAACACAAAACTGCATTGACGTTTTTGCGCATTTTTCACATTTGCCTTATGCAATTCTATTAGATTCTGCAAATAGTAATCATATAAACAGCCGTTTTGATATTGTTGCTATTGAGCCGCAAAGTACCCTTGAAGTAAAAAATAATAAAAGCTTTTTAAATAATATAGAAAGTAGTGATAACTGCTTTGAAATTATGAATAATGAGCTTTCGCATCTTGCTAAAACAAAAGCCGATTACGATTTACCCTTTAACGGCGGCTGGCTTGGCTACTTTGGCTACGACTTAGGGCGTACAATTGAAAACATCCCCACTCGTGCTATTGAAGATATTAATCTTCCCCAAATGGCTATTGGCCTTTACTTAGATGCCCTTATTTACGACAAGCAGCAACAAAGCTGGTTTTATGTATCGCAGCCAAACACCGATCGATTAGCGCTTTATGAGCAATACTTAAATACACACGCTAACTCCCAAGTTAATACGCAGTCCTTTGCCCTAAACAGCGACTGGCAATCAAATATGACCGAAACGGAATACGCTGCAAAGTTTGCCCTAATTGAGGAGTATCTAAAAAGTGGCGATTGTTACCAAATTAATTTAGCGCAGCGCTTTAACGCTCAGTTTGAAGGCTCCCCTTGGGCGGCTTATATTAAACTGCGTGAGGCAAATAAAGCGCCATTTTCGAGCTTTATAAATCACCCTCAAGGGGCAATTTTATCAATTTCCCCTGAGCGCTTTATATCTGTAAATAATAACGTTGTAGAAACCAAACCTATTAAAGGCACTCTGCCGCGAAAAGCGGATGCGCTGGAGGATCAACGCCAAGCCCAAATACTCGCAGCATCAGCTAAAGATCGCGCTGAAAACGTAATGATTGTTGATTTACTGCGTAACGACTTAGGCAAAGTGGCAAAACCTGGCAGCGTCCACGTCCCTTCCCTTTTTGCTATTGAAAGCTTTCCGGCAGTGCATCATTTAGTAAGCACGGTAACCTCAGAACTTGATGAAGGCAAAACAGCGGTCGATCAGTTAAAAGCGGCTTTTCCGGGTGGCTCAATCACCGGTGCGCCCAAAATTAGAGCGATGGAAATAATTGAAGAACTAGAACCACATCGCCGCAGCATTTATTGTGGTTCAATTGGTTATTTAAGTGCATGTGGAAATATGGATACGAGTATCACTATTCGTACCTTGGTGTGCCACAAAGCGCAAATTTACTGCTGGGCAGGCGGCGGAATAGTAGCTGATTCTAAAGTCGAATTGGAATATCAAGAAACTTACGATAAAGTAAATAAAATCCTCCCTTTATTAAAACAGTAGGTCGCTTTGAATAGTGAACACATTATAGCGCGGTTTCTGTTAAGCCCTACAGCTGCGCCAAACCAGTTAAAAGACACGCGTAAAAAACGTGCTAGCGCTGTTATGCTGCCAATTATTGATATAGATAATCATGCACATATCTTACTGTGTAAACGCCCTACTTATTTACACCATCACCCTGGGGAGATTTGTTTGCCCGGAGGTAAGTTTGAAGTAAGCGACATTACCCTTCGCGCCACAGCCCTTCGCGAACTAAAAGAAGAGCTAAATATTGCCCAAAACAACGTTAATGTATTAGGTCATTTACCTGAGTATTCAACATTAACGGGTTTTAGTATTAGCCCCTATGTGGGTTTACTTAATAAAGGCACCACCTGGGAAAATGACTATAATGAAGTACAAGCGAGCTTTTTACTCTCGGTCACTGAGTTAAATAACGAAGCTAATTGGCAACCCTTACCTTTTCAACGATTTGGGAAAACGGTTATTTTGCAAGGTTTTAAAACGCCACATGGTTTACTTTGGGGTGCGACTGCAAGCATTATAAAAAACTTTACAAAACAACTCGCCTTACCAGTTTAAATCTTCGTTATTAGTAGTTACACAATCACAATTCCACGTTATCATGCTCGACCGTTCAAAGAGCAGCTTCGTGCTGATAAAACAAAGTAGAGACACACATTATGATCAGTGCATTTGATATGTTTAGCATTGGTATTGGCCCTTCGTCATCACACACCGTTGGCCCAATGCGCGCATCACGCTTATTTGTTAATGACCTACAAGAACAACAATTATTAGCAAATGTTACCGATATTAAAGTAGAGCTTTATGGCTCTTTGGGACAAACAGGTGTTGGCCATGGATCGGGTAAAGCCGTAATTCTTGGTTTAGCCGGTTATGACCCTGAAACTATAGATGCCGATTTAGTCGACGACATTTTAGCGACCATCGAAAAAGATCAGGTTATTTATCTAAACAAAACACACAAAGCTAAGTTTCCAAAACAAGGCGCTATTGTTTTTCATCGTCGCAAAACGCTGCCTAAGCACTCTAATGCAATGGAAATTATCGCCTCAAACAACGGCGAAAAAGTTTACAGCAAAGTATATTACTCTATTGGCGGTGGCTTTATTGTTACTGATGAAGAGTTTGAAAACGAAAAACAAGCAGCCCTTGATATTAGAGAAGAAAACCCAGCTCCTTTCCCTTTCAGTAGCGCAAAAGAGCTACTAGAGATGTGTAAAGAGTCAGGGCTTAGTGTTTCAAGCTTAATGATGAAGAACGAAAAAACACTACGCACTGAAGATGAAATAAAAGACACGCTGTTTCATATCTGGAAAGTAATGATGGCCTGTATTGACCGTGGTATGCGTACCGAAGGTATCCTACCTGGAGGCTTAAAAGTAAAGCGCCGAGCGCCTAGCTTATACTTAAAACTAAATATAGAGGTCAGTAACGACCCACTTCGTGCAATGGACTGGGTTGATTTATTTGCCCTTGCCGTAAACGAAGAAAATGCGGCAGGTGGCCGTGTAGTTACCGCACCAACTAATGGTGCTGCGGGTATTTTACCGGCTGTGCTTATGTACTATCACACATTTGTGAAAGAAGTAGACCGCGATATAGCCACACGTTATTTATTAACGGCTGCTGCTATTGGTATTTTATATAAAAAGAATGCCTCTATATCGGGTGCTGAAGTAGGTTGCCAAGGTGAAGTTGGCGTTGCGTGCTCTATGGCTGCAGGCGCATTAACAGAAATTGTTGGTGGCAATGTTGTGCAAGTAGAGAACGCAGCAGAAATTGGTATGGAACATAATTTAGGCCTCACGTGCGACCCTGTTGGTGGCTTAGTACAAGTACCGTGTATTGAACGTAATGCAATGGGCGCGATTAAAGCAATTAATGCCTCACGTTTAGCTATTCGTGGCAGTGGCGAGCAAAAGGTATCACTTGATAAAGTGATTAAAACCATGCTTGAAACCGGCAACGATATGAAAACCAAATACAAAGAAACCGCTCGCGGTGGATTAGCAGTTAATATTATCGAATGTTAATCAGCTCGCTATAGAGAGAAAAAGCTGTCTATTTTAAAATAGGCAGCTTTTTTATTGTTCGTTCAATGCAATCACCTTATTTAACGGGTAACTCTATATCTGCAAATAACTTATCTACGTCATCTTGGTTACGTAACAAGCTTGCTCGCTCTACGCGCTCTTTAGTTAAGTGCGGTGCAAAACGTTCAATAAAATCATACATGTAAGTACGTAAAAAGCTGCCCTTTCTAAAACCAATTTTGGTCGTGCTTGCTTCAAATAAGTGGCTTGCATCAATACACACTAAATCGGTATCGCTCACTTGATCTATCGCCATTGAAGCGACAACACCAACTCCTAAACCCAGTCGTACGTAAGTTTTTATAACATCAGCATCGGTTGCAGTAAATACAATGTGTGGCTCAAGTCCGTGTGCGCTAAATGCTTTATCTAACTCTGAGCGGCCCGTAAAACCAAATACATATGTAATGAGTGGATATTGGGCAATGTCAGCAACAGTTAAACTATTTGCCTTTTTAGCGAGCGGATGGTCTTTAGCAACAACAATACTACGGTTCCAATGGTAGCAAGGCAGCATAACTAAATCTGAATACAAATGCAGTGCTTCTGTTGCAATAGCAAAGTCGGCATCACCGCGTGCTGCAGCATCCGATATTTGCTGTGGAGTACCTTGGTGCATATGAAGCGATACCGCAGGATATTTTTTCATAAACCCTTGAATAACGTTAGGCAAAGCATAACGAGCTTGGGTATGTGTTGTGGCAATATTCAACTTACCTTGATCAGGTAGCGTATGCTCATTAGCAACGGCTTTAATACCTTCTACTTTGGAGAGTATTTCACGAGAAATATTAATTATATCTTCGCCAGCACCGGTTACATGCGTTAAATGTTTACCACTGCGACCAAAAATTTGTACACCCAACTCATCTTCTAACATGCGTACTTGTTTAGAAATTCCTGGCTGCGAGGTAAATAAACTCTCAGCAGTCGCTGAAACATTTAATTTATGATTTTGTACTTCTACGATGTATCTGAGTTGTTGTAATTTCATGGCTGCAAATTTTAACGTTATTATTCATATTATTTATAAAGGCAATACCGCTTAAAACCAAGTGTTATTTACGTAAAATATCACTTTAGGTCTTTAGGTGTGCAATTATCTGATTAGAGCTCAAGGCTAGCATAATAAATATGCTTGAGGTAGCGATGTTTATTCAGCTTTAGTTTATAAGCCCTTAGGGTGACTACGGTTTATAAAGAGCTCAACCTATCAATTTTTTGGTGTATTTTTTAAGTTAATCGGCGCAAAGCTACCCTGTTAACGTATATTTAATGTAAGATTAAATAATTAGGTTATATATCCGAGAATTACACCATGATCGTTTCTATTATAATAGTGCTTATAGTTGCATTGATTGTGATTGCACTTTGGGTAAGTGCTGTACAACAACACAAAGAAAAACAAGAAGCGGAACGCCGCAAAGAGCTAACAAAACAAAAAGCTATAATAGAAGAAACAGAAGAAGCACTAATGAATAGTGCCAATATACCTCTTTCTGAAAATATAATCCGTGTATTGCAACGCCGTATTTATGAAGCATTAAATACGATGGTTACTAATTCGCCAACATCTAAAGCACTTAAAAGCCGCTTAGGTGAGGCTAAAACGCACCTCACCAATGCAGTTCTAGACAACAGCAGTGAAGCCCTAACGTTACCCAATAATGACAAACAGCTTGTTGGCCTAATTCAAGGTATTAAAAAATTACGCTCAATTTTACGATCTGAACACAGTAAAGGCCGTATTGATAGCCAAGTTTTTGTTTTAGAAGATAAACGTCTTGAAAAACTACAACTGCGTATTAATATCGAAAGCCAAATAAAACGTGGCTTATCTGCCCGCTCAGCGAGTATGGTTGGCTCAGCAAGACAGTATTTTGAAAAAGCACAGGCAACGCTCAATGCAGTTACATACACCGATGAATATGTAACAACAAAACGCCAAGAAGTTGAAGGTTACTTAGAAGCAATTAGTGTTGAACTAAGAGCTTCTAATGCAAGCGCACTTAAAAAGAAAACAGAAGAAGAGCAAGACGACTTAGATATATTGTTTGCTCCTAAAAAGAAATGGTAATTCTTTTATAAAAGCATTAAAAAAGCCTGCACAAATTAAATTTATGCAGGCTTTTTTGTCTATTTGTTAGTCATTAAGACAAAAATGCAAACTTGAAAACAAACAAGGCTGTTAATATCCAAACACTAATACTGATTTGATCTTGCTTACCACACAATACTTTTACCGCCGTATAAGATATAAAACCAAGTGCAATACCGTGCGCAATCGAAAACGTTAATGGTGTCATTAGTAATACCACAGTAACAGGAATTGCATCGGTCATATCATCCCAATTTACAAACTTTAAATTTTGTAACATCAGTACAGCGACATATAAAATAGCACCTGCCGTAGCATAAGCCGGTACCATTTGTGCAAGCGGTGCAAAAAACATCATTAGTAAAAAGCAAATACCTACAACTACAGCCGTTAAGCCAGTACGTCCGCCAACAGAAACACCAGCAACCGATTCTATATACGATGTAGTCGTAGACGTGCCTAGCATCGCACCTGCAATTGTTGCAGAGCTGTCAGCACTTAGAGCGCGCCCTAAACGAGGCATGTTACCTTTTTCATCAGCTAAACCAGCTTTTTGAGTGACCGCAACTAATGTACCCGAAGTATCAAAAAGATCGACAAACAAGAATGCAAAAATAACACTCATCATTGATATATCAAAAGCGGCGGCAAAATCTAGTTGCATAAAAGTAGGCATTATTGATGGTGGCATAGCCATAACACCGTGATATTCAACTAGCCCTAAACTTAGTGCAATGCCAGTCACTAATAAAATACTAATAAGTACACCGCTTTTAAAATCGCGGTATAAAAGCGCTGCAATTACAAAAAAGCTTAATATAGCCAATAATGGGCCTGGGGAAGTAATGTCGCCCAATTGCACTAATGTTGCTGGGCTTGAGACAATAATGCCTGCATTTTTAAGGGCAATTAAGGCTAAAAAAGCACCTATACCTGTTGCGATAGCTCGCTTGAGCACCAGAGGTATGGCATTAATAATCCATTCTCTGACTTTAAATAAGCTTAAAAATAAAAATATACAACCCGACATAAAAACAGCCCCTAATGCGGCTTGCCAGGTATAACCCATTCCTAATACGACGCCATACGTAAAAAAGGCATTTAGTCCCATGCCAGGCGCTAATGCTAATGGATAATTAGCCCACAAACCCATTATAAAACAGCCTATCGCAGCTGCTATACAGGTAGCTACAAATGCAGCCCCTTGGTCCATCCCTGCCTCAGCAAGCATAGCCGGGTTTACAAATACAATGTATACCATAGTGATAAAGGTCGTTAGGCCAGCAACGCATTCGCGTTTAACTGTTGAGTTATTTTCGCTGAGTTTAAATAAGGCTTCAAACATAATAAACTTGTGATAGTAAAAAGTGACGAGATTTTAACATAAAAATTATCTTTTACAGGACATTTTACCTTGCTATATACTAAACTGTTAAAGTAGTTAAAATAATAAATGAACCAATATGCTTAAAACAACACCTTGTGAGCAAGACTTAGAGCAACAGCTAGACAACATTTTAGGTTTTGTTACTCAACCAGAAAGCAGCGCCGCGCCCATTGATAATAAAAAAGATGAGCAAAGTACTATTAATAAAGCCCTATATTATTTAAAAAATAATCAAGCTCCATTGGCTGCAAAATGGATGCGCCTTGCTGCAATGGCAGGGAACCATAGAGCACAGTTTTATTTAGGTTTATTTTTTGTAAAAGGTGAAGGCGTGCCACAAAGTGTATTTCATGCTGTAGCTTGGTTGAGCTTAGCGAGTAGCCAAGGATACGCACCTGCCACTGCAGCGGTTACAGATATACGCAAACATATCGAAACTAAGCGATTTAAAGATGCTCAATGTTATGCAGCAAGTTTGTACGAACAAATCCACCAACTCCAGTTTTCTCATATGATCCCTCGCACCAGTGAAGACACATAAACCAACTAAGTTATAAGTACTGTATACAGTGTTGAAAAATACTGTATATAGTTACAAAGATACTCCTACTCAGTATAAAACCCACAAATTAAAACATTACTCAAAAATTTATTTTTGAAATACCTTCTCAAAAACAAACCTATAACAAGTTGATTAATAAAGAATTATAGATTTAAAAATAAAAAACAATGATCAAAGGCTGAATAACTGTACAAATAAATAGCATAAAATGCTTGCACGAAAGCACTGTATAAACTACTGTATATGAATACTGTATAAAAACCCAGTGAGTGAAATTATGTTACAGCCTATTACCGTAAGAACAGTTAAAAGTTACCAACAAGACGAGCAAAGCGATTGCGTAAATTTGATCCAAATTGAAGATGAAATTTCAGCGACCTTTGAGCTTTTAAAAGTATTACACCAATACAATAGCTCTAATGCATGGACGTTACTAATTGCGCCAGATCATGTACCTAGCAAAGCTTTACTTGACTCATGCTCTATTGATACAAGCAAATTACTTGTTATTAGACAGAAGCACCTAGTAAATTTAGAGTATGTATTAAATTCTGCGTTACATAATGGAAACTTTGCAGCGGTAATTACATGGACCGATATAGTTAATAACCAACTACTTACAAATCTATCGTTCGATTTAAGTAAAACGAATACAAAACTATACTGTTTTACTAAAAACGCTCAAACAACAGAGATACCACTCGCTCAATAAGCTTGTTAAACTAATGTTTTAGATTCTGTATTATTATTATGACTTCACTCAATACCACATTATGTTTTTGCAGCAGTGGGCACAATTATGCCGATTGCTGCGAGCCGCTTCACTTATCTGTAAAGCAAGCTGACACTCCTGAACAACTTATGCGCTCACGATTCAGCGCTTATGTTATTAAAAATGCAAAATATGTTTATCAAACCTACGCAAAAGAAAAACAAGCTGAGAATCCGGTTAAAGAAATCAATGATTTTGCTAACAGCTGTCGATTTATAAATCTTGATTTAATTGACTCAAGCCATGATGGCGATACTGGAACTGTAGAATTTAAAGCCCAATATTTTTATCAAAACTTATTTTGTGAGCTTCATGAAAAATCGCAGTTTATTAAAGAAAACACTCAATGGCGTTATTTAGATGGCACTATATATCCTGTTGAAGATATTAAAGTAGGCAGAAATGATAACTGCCCATGCGGTAGCAATAAAAAGTACAAAAAATGTCATAGCATGTAATAAATAATCTTATTTAATATTTATCACCTAAAAGGTGTTTTTAAGTGGCAGAGTGATTTATTAGCTAACTAAACTTAAAAACACACTTTGTTACGCCCTTGCATTTTAGACTCATACATTTTTTCATCTGCGATCTGCAACGTGTTTTTGTTATTTACGTATGGTTGTAGGGTTGCACCGCCAATACTAATAGTCACAAAATCATATTCTGAATATTTGTGTAATATTCCTAAATCGGCCACATTCTGTTTAATTTTATCAGCAACACAAATTGCACCTTCAGTGCTTGTATGCGGTAGAACAACTACAAACTCTTCGCCGCCATAACGCGCAACAAAATCGGTTGGCCTTTGCAAACTATTAGTAATAGTTTGTGCTACTAGGTTTAACACCGTATCCCCCTGCACATGACCATAGATATCATTGTATTGCTTAAAATAATCTATATCGATGAGTAATAATGCATAGTCAACTTTTTCTCGTAAGGCGCTTCGTTCCATTTTAGAAAAATGTGCATCAAAATAACGGCGATTGAATACTTTAGTTAAATCATCTAAAAATACTTTTTGATTGAGTAAGTCGTGTTGTAATTTTAACGTTATATGGGCACGAACCCTTCTAAATAGTGTTTCTTTTACAATCGGCTTTTTAATAAAATCAACAGCTCCGGCTTCCCAACACTCTTCTTCTTCGTTTTCAAAGGATGTAACAAAAATAACTGGGATATCCTGTGTTTCAGTATTATTTTTTAATTTTAAACATGTATCAATACCACTCATTCCACCCATACTAATATCGAGTAGGACTATATCGGGTACATTTACATTACAAATTTCAATTGCTTCTTCACCACTTCCAGCTGTTGTCACATTAAAATGCTCAGATAATATTTTTTTCAATACGATTAAGCTTAATAACTGATCGTCAACTATAAGTACTTTAGAATTCTTTAAACTTAGTTTTAATTGATGGTCAGAGTAATTTATTGGCATAGTAAAAAATGTTTTGTTTTTTTAATTAAAAACAGCCTATAGCATCACATTTTGTTATGCAAATGTTAATTAAGAGGGATTCTACTTATTAGTTACTAATAAAAATGCTTTTTAGTAAATCTTTATTGCATAAAAACAAAAAATGAGCCACTTGGGCTCATTTTATAACTTTGAATACTTAATTTAGTTAAGTATTATTCGTCATCATCTAAATCTAATTGCTGACGTTGAGCAGGTCGAGCTAAAATCTCTACATAGAAAGAGGTCAAACCTTGCTTTTCAATTTCGCCAATTTGGTTACTTAATTCAGCAACGTGCACAACTTGCGCATCTTCAGCTGTGTTACCAAACTTACAGTCAAATGCCCAATAGTCAGCATCTTCAGGTAGCGTTTTATTACGCTCTCTTTTCAAATATTTTTTCACTTCGTGCTTTGCAGCATCAACCATACGAGGGTATTTGATTTTCTCGTGATTTAGCGTGAATGTTTTCTTCATTACGTTCCTAATTACCTTGGTTTAATGATAATGGCATTTCATGTCATACCATTTGACGCCATTATAGCAATTGCATTTAATTTTTGGATGCTTTTTTTTCATTAAATCAATTATTAGCAAATATATAAAGCAGACCCGTTATAAAGCATATATTAACTGATGATTATTACAATCATATATCACACCGCAATAAGCTGAAGTGGTTGATGTATTGCATCACTATTTAGGCTGTCGTAAAAAGCAGCTGCATTTATAGGGGGATTCGATAGTTGTGTTTGTTCGCTTTTAATTCTTCTTCTGACAGCAAGCTCACAGTTATCTATTATATTAAGTGGAATATGCTTATCATCATTTCTAATCGCAAGTGGTTCAGGGCTTAAGCATTGCCTTAACTTAATACTTGTCATACCACAGCGCTCCCCTTCTTGAGATATTAATGATGCATTAAACTGTCCAACCAACATATTGTATTCATCAGGGGCTAAAAGTTGCTTTGGACCTGCGCCAAATTGCTTTCTTAATGCCTCTTCTTCTATAACTAAATTATCTATTTCAGTTTTTGGTAAATGAAATTGGCTAAAGTCGAGTGCGTCATGTGACAGCATCGCTAATAGTAGAGAAAATTCGCCACGGCGATTTTCATGCACACTATTATTGAGCCTACTGTTTAACTGACTCTCTGTGATTAACAAATCATCTATTTGCATAGTCTTTAGTCGATTGTGGTAACTGATAGATATTTATCGGCTTTATTTCAATTTTCTTTAGCTTTTTTCTTTACTTAAATACGCAATTTGCTATTATCAGCGCCGTTGCATTGGAGGGGTTCCCGAGCGGCCAAAGGGATCAGACTGTAAATCTGACGGCTCAGCCTTCGCTGGTTCGAATCCAGCTCCCTCCACCACTTTTCTTACCGCTAAGTTAAGTGGGGCCAAATGCAATAAAATTAGTGTGGAGGGGTTCCCGAGCGGCCAAAGGGATCAGACTGTAAATCTGACGGCTCAGCCTTCGCTGGTTCGAATCCAGCTCCCTCCACCACTTCTCTACTATTCCTATATTCCTATATTCCTATATTCCTATATTCCTATATTCCTATATTCCTATATTCAGGTTAACTTCAAAACACCCATTGTAAACTCATACTGTTTTTCTTTAGCCATGTTGATGATGCTTTATAATTAGGAAAAAAATGCTCAACGTGTTGCCAAAAAGCTTTGCTGTGGTTTAAGTGACGTAAATGCGCTAACTCGTGAACAATCACATAATCAATAGCATGATAAGGGGCTCCGATTAAATGCAAATTAAATGTTAGCTCTCGCTTACTATTACAACTTCCCCACTTTCGCTTATAAATAGCTACTTTTAGACTCGTAGGTAATTCTTCACCCATTTGTGCGCAGAAGTACGCTAAACGCATTTCTATATATGCAGTTAGTTGCTCTTTTAAATATTCTTCAAGAAGTTGCTGATATTTTTGCGAAGTATTTTTAACGCGCGAAGAGTGTGTAATAAGCAAGCTGTCGTTACAGTTTAGTACTTCGGACTTAGTACCTTGCTTAAATTCTATGTTTATAATGCTATCAAAGATTAAAATTTGTTTGTCTTTGAGCGGGTTCTGTCTGCTATCAGCAATATTGTGCTGTTTAGTTAATTGAGCATTTACCCACACCTGCTTATCAAAAAGCCATTCTTGGATGTGTTTATTACTAACAAATTGAGGGGCATATACAGTCACCTTCTTGTTATGTACTTTAATGGCAACCGTTTTACGTTTTATACTTTTCT
Organism: Pseudoalteromonas sp. SR43-3; assembly: GCF_014163875.1. NCBI lineage: Bacteria > Pseudomonadati > Pseudomonadota > Gammaproteobacteria > Alteromonadales > Pseudoalteromonadaceae > Pseudoalteromonas > Pseudoalteromonas sp. SR43-3. The sequence continues at coordinate 94,597 of NZ_JACJEC010000006.1, forward strand.
TTAACTGATATTCAAACACTTTCATACTCATTAATGATATTGCTACGAGAAAATTCACCAGCAATTAATAAAACCAAATAAAGTGTAATTTTCGCTTAGTTAAGCCAATTCATTAGTTTTATCAAGGTTACTCGATAGAAACTTAAATATGACCATATAAATCTAACTTAGTCCTGTGACAGGCAATACATTAGAATAAAAAACACCAACTAAAAAACTAATGCCTGATAAATAAAAGAAAACTAAAAGTAATAAATTCGTTATTTTAATCACTTCATTGAATTAACAGTTTATTTATTAATTAATTAGATTAAACTTGATAAATAAAGATTATATTTTGAGCCATTATGTTATCAGCTTTTTTTATCACAGACCAAGATCCTAGCTTAATCATTAATGGCGTTTACGATCCTCTATTAGTTTCAATGTCATTGCTAATTGCTATTTTTGCAGCCTTTTTCACCATTCGGCTTATAGAGCTCGCAAAAGAAACTCAATTTCCTAGCTACCAACGTTTAGCAAATGTGACCGCTGCTACTGTTTTTTCGGCTGGTATTTGGAGTATGCACTTTATTGGTATGCTTGCCTTTTCACTGTGTACTAATATTGATTATGATCCAACAATCACTCTCCTTTCTTTTATACCAGCATTTATAGCATGTCAGTACGCTGTATCAATGCTAGTAAATAGTAAAGGGAATCTAAAAGTATTGTCGATTTGCTCTGTGTTACTAGGAGCCGGCATTGGCACTATGCATTATAGCGGCATGGCTGCAATGGACCTTGCTCCTTTACTTAGATATGATCCATTGATTTTTGCGTTATCAATCATTGTTGCTGTAGCCCTCTCCTTTATAGCCCTTTACAGTCGCTTTAATCTTGAGCGTTTTTTACCCTCTTTATCACCTCTTCAAAATAACTCAATTAGCGCTGTTATTTTAGGGTGTGCTGTTGCTGGTATGCACTACATGGGTATGGCCGCTACACGTTTTGTAGCTACATCGCCACTAATCTATGATGATGCTAATGCAACCGCAGGACTAACTTTTATCGCCATTGCAGTCGCCACAGCAACTATCGCGATTACAAGCGTGGTTGGTGTAATAAATGGTATGGTTCGCTATCGCATGCTACTTGAGGAGAAGTCGGCAAAAGAATCCCGTCTAAATGCTATTTTAGGTACCGCTATAGATGGCATTGTTACCATTGACCATGCTGGTATTATTTTAAGTTTTAATGAAGCCGCTAGTAAAATTTTTGGCTGGCAAGAAAACCAAGTTCAAGGCAAAAACGTAAAAATGCTAATGGACGATAAAATTGCCAAGTACCACGACGAATACCTCTTAAATGCTCACAATGTTGATCTAGGTAAAATAATAGGCATAAACCGTGATGTATATGCAAAACACATGAACGGACATGTTTTTCCTATTCGCTTAGGTATAGGCGAAGTAAATCAGCCGGGCCATAACCCTTTATATGTTGGCTTTATTACCGACTTGACCGAACAACGCGCTTTGCAACAAAGTTTAGAAGAGAAAGAACAAAAATACCGCTCTCTTATCGATAACATGCCCGGAGTCGCGTTTAGATGTAAGTTTGATGACAACTGGACTATGTTATTTATTAGTCCAAATATAATTGAGCTTACAGGGTATAACCCAAATGAGTTTACAGAGCATTGTATCGAGTTTAATGACTTGGTCTTGAAATCAGACCAAAAACAAATAGTTGATGAAGTCACTAAAGCTGTTGATGCAAAGTCTCAATATTCTATTGAATACCGAATTAGACATAGAAATGGTAAAATTTTGTGGTTGTTAGATAAAGGGAGTATCGACTTTGATGCTCAAGGCAACCCAAAGTGGATTGATGGTGTTTTAGTCGATATTACTGAACGCAAAGAATATGAAGAAAAACTTGAGCAAGCTAAATTTAAAGCTGAAGAAGCTGCTCATGCAAAGCAATCTTTTATGGCTAATATGAGTCATGAAATACGCACCCCAATGAATTCTATAATAGGTTTTAGCGATCTATTAATGGATACCCCACTTGATCAAGAACAACAAAAGCACTTGGTTACCGTAAATAATGCAGCGCGTTCTTTGCTAAGATTGTTAAATGAAATTCTCGATTCTGCAAAACTAGAACGCGGTAAGCTCACCATTGAGCCAGCCCACTTTAGCTTAAAACCAGTGATAGACAGTATTATTTCTACTTTTTGGTTAGAGGCTAAAAAGAAAGATTTAGAACTTAAACTCCATATTAAAGAATCAGTAAGTTCTACGTACTACGGTGACCCAGATCGACTCAGACAAGTACTCACTAATCTAATTGGTAACGCGATTAAGTTCACCGAAGAAGGCTCTGTTACGGTCACCGTTGGCATGACACAAAATCAGCATCTGTTTTTTGAAGTGCAAGATACCGGAATTGGTATTGCAAAAGATCGTATTCAAGCTGTATTTCAACCTTTTGAACAAGCCGATGGCACTACTACCCGCCGCTTTGGTGGTACAGGCCTTGGTACAACTATAAGTAAACAACTTGTAGAGCTTATGGGCGGAACAATAAACTTAGTAAGTGAGCTAGGTAAAGGCACCTGTTTTTACTTTTCATTGCCGCTTACTTTAGGTGACGAATCTAAAATTGATTATTTTGATGGTCTACACACCCAACTGCCTGCACTTAGAGTGCTAGTAGTTGATGATATAGAGCAAAATACAGAACTACTGTCTTTGCTTCTGTCACGCGATCAGCATTCAGTTACCAAAGCGTCAAACGGACTTGAAGCGATTAAAGTATTTGAAGAGCAAGACTTTGATGTCATATTAATGGATATACATATGCCATTGTGTGATGGCATACAAGCAGCACAAAAAATAAGAGCAATAGAAAACCAAAGGCAGCTTAAGTACACGCCAATTATCGCGCTCACAGCAAGCGTATTACAGCAAGATAAGCTTACGGCTAAAAAAGCAGGCATGAATGGCTTTGCCAATAAACCCGTCGATATAAACCAGCTTAACCAAGAAATAGCGCAAGTGTTGGGGCTTGGTATTGCAAAAGAAATGGTTATATCGCAAAGCGATCCTAAAGCGCAGCATATAGATTTTGAAAAAGGATTAGCACTTTGGGGTTCTAAGTGTAAGCAACTTACAGAGATTACTAAGTTTATAAGTGATAGTGATAAGCGGTTTGAGAGATTATTTAATGATAAATTATCAAACATAAAAGATGTCGATAGCCTCATTCACACACTCAAAGGTGTTGCTGGTAACTTAGGGCTAACAACGTTAATGAAGTTATTAACCGATTTAGAGCACAAGCAAAGTGATGCTAAAGTTATTAGTCTTTTAGACGATATCAAAAACGAACTACTTATTATAACGCAACTGCTGTCATCAAATACTTGCGATGAGCCAAATAGCAAGCCTGAAGATAATAGCTCAGACACTCTATCAATAGATGAGATTAAGCAATTGTGTGAAACACTTCATCAAGATGCGCAAAACGCAGAATTAAATGATGAACTACTCGCAAAGTTGCAACGCGGCGCACCTTCTACCTTTCAAAATGAAGTTGATGATATAGCCGAAGCCTTTGATGAATTTGATTTTGATAAAGCACACGTAATACTAGAAACCTTAATTGAAAAACTAACAAACAATGAGTATTAATTAATGGATTTTACGACAGATAGGCCACGGGTATTAATTGTTGACGATGAGCCTGCAAATCTAAAAGTAATGCGCGAAGTGTTAGGTAATCAATATCGTATGTCGTTTGCTAAATCTGGTGATGCCGCACTAGCACTACTTGAAAAAGAACTACCAAAGCTAATTTTGCTCGACATAATGATGCCAGATATGAATGGCTTTGAAGTGTGCCAAATAGTTAAGAGAAATCCTAAAACATCACACATCCCAATTATTTTTGTAACTGCGCTTGGCGATGAAAGCGATGAATACAAAGGTTTTGAGTTAGGCGCAGTAGATTATATTACTAAACCAATAAGCCCTGCCATTGTAAGAGCAAGGGTTAATACTCACTTGTCGCTAGTACAAGCAGAGCAATTAAAGCAAGCTCATGTAGATTTAGTAGAACGTCTAGGCCGTGCAGCGGAATATAAAGACACCGACACGGGTGAACATATAGTGCGCATGAGCCAATACAGTAAAGTATTAGCGTTAGCACTAGGTATGGATGAACAACGAGCAGAACTTTTACGTCAAGCTGCCCCAATGCACGATGTAGGAAAAATAGGTGTTCCTGACGCTATCCTACTCAAACCTGGAAAGTTAACCTCTGAAGAGTTTGATCATATGAAAGAACACGCCACCATTGGCGCGCAAATTTTAGCAAACTCATCATCTCCTTTACTACAACTTGCGCATACACTTGCAATTGAACACCACGAAAAATGGGATGGCTCAGGCTATCCTAACGGGATCAAAGGCGAAGAAATATCAGTTGAAGGTAGAATTGTTGCTATAGCTGACGTATTTGATGCACTTACCTCAAAACGCCCTTACAAAGAGGCTTGGAGCGTAGAGAAAACAGTTTTGCATATGCAAGAGCAAGCAGGAACTCATTTCGATCCCGCTCTAATCGAGCTATTAGTAAAAAACTTAGACGATATTATTGCTATAAAAAATGCAAATCAAGAAAGCTAATTCTTTTTAGCACTGTGAGAGCCAAGCTCAACATTTGGGTAACAAGATTTTATATAACGATAGTCATGTGACGTAATTTCATGGCTATTGCCACTTTCATCTTTAAAGTACATAGAAAACGTTACACCATGATCTGCTAAAACTACTTTTATATTTAAACTCTCAAGATGAATACGCCATTGAATAAATTGATCCCCTGAGGCTAAAAATGCAATCCCTTTACTGCGCCCCTCTCCTTCAAACAATGCTAAACGAGTGGTTGAACAAGCATCTTCAAGCGTTAAAGGGCCTCGCCTATGCTCATTCCAAAAGGCAAGCTCTGGCACTACGCTAAAACCTAAAACCCGTTCATACCACTTAACGGCATTAGCTAAGTTATCAACATTTAAATGGCAATGATCAATGCCAGATAATTTCGGTATGCTTGTATTATTCACATTACTCACCAATTTCTGACTTTAATTGCTCTAAAAACTCATGCATATACCTTGTTCGTCTATTCGCCTCTGCTTTAGCTGATGGGGTATTCATACTATCGGCAATATGTAATAACTTTATGAAAAAATGATCAAGCGTGTATGTTTTATCATCAGCCTCGCGTTCAACACAAAAAGGGTCATTTGGGTTATATAATAACCGAGAAATTGAGCCACCAACTTTCATGCATCGGCTAACGCCAATAGCGCCCAACGCATCCATTCTGTCGGCATCTTGTACTATTTGCGCTTCAACTGTTTTAATTTTTATATTTGCGCTGAAGCTATGCGCTGCAATTGCATGATGAATCTCATCAAAAAGTGACTCGTCATAATTAATCGATTTTAAAAACTCCAATGCCTTATCAGCTGCCATAGTAGAGGCTTTTGCACGATCAGGGTGGTTTTTAGCCACCGCCACACAGTCGTGCATCCACGCTGCAGGTAATACTACTGACATGTTTGCCTGCTCCGCATTACATAACTGTATTGCAACACGCACCACTCGCTCTATATGAGTAATGTCATGAGCAACATCAGCATGCACTAAAGAGGCGATAAACCCTCTACATTGTGAGTTAAGTATTTCTAAATCAGGGCTTAAAGCGACGTCAGACAAAGTTAGGTTCCAAAAAGCTAATTAATCAATGAATTATCCGTACTTTACCGTGCTTTATGCCCCCCTTGCAAAACATTCATTGTATGTTGCTCCTTGCTTGACTAAAATACAGCGCTTATTTATTACTACTGAGAAGCCTTATGTCATCTGCCGTTTACCTACAAGCTGGTCGCGATAAATCATTAAAAAGAAAACACCCTTGGTTATTTTCAAAAGCCATCAAAAAAATTAAAGGTAAACCTGGATTAGGCGACACAGTAACGATTCACGACAGCGAAGGTAAGTTTTTAGCAACTGCTGCGTATAGCCCTCACTCACAAATTCGTGCACGTGTTTGGAGCTTTGACGAAAAAGAAGTCATCGATCAACACTTTTTTGAACGCCGTTTACGTCGCTCATTAGAAGCCCGTAGCCAAGTTATTGAAGAAGGCGGATTAACAGGGTTTCGCTTATGTGCTGCTGAGTCTGATTACTTACCAGGCGTTACAATAGATAAGTTTGACAACGTATTAGTGTGCCAGCTATTAAGCGCCGGTGCCGAGCGCCATAAAGGCGAGATTGTAGGCGCATTGATGTCTATTTTCCCCGGCTCTAGCATATATGAGCGTTCTGACGTAGATGTACGTACTAAAGAAGGCTTAGAACCAATTAAAGGCGCACTTTGGGGGAATGAACCAAAAGAGCCTGTGCTTATTGAAGAAAACGGCTTAAAAATCGAAGTTGATATAATTGAAGGTCACAAAACAGGATTTTACTTAGATCAGCGTGACAGCCGTGCTGCACTTGAGCGCTTCTCAAAAGGTAAAACTATCCTTAACTGCTTTAGTTACACAGGTACATTCTCGTTGTATGCCCTGCGTGGTGGATGTGAGCATGTAACTAACGTAGATGTATCGCAACCCGCTTTAGATACAGCAAAACGTAATGTTGAGCATAATAACTTAGATTTAAACAAAGTGAGCTTTGTTAAGCAGGATGTATTTAAATTATTACGCCAATACCGCGACGAAGGTAGACAGTTTGATACCATCGTAATGGACCCACCAAAATTTGCTGATAATAAAGCGCAGCTAACGGGCGCGTGTCGTGGCTATAAAGATATCAACATGATTGCCATGCAAATACTAAAACCAGGCGGAACACTATTAACATTCTCATGCTCTGGTTTAATGGAACAAAACTTGTTTCAAAAAGTAGTAGCCGATGCAGCACTTGATGCAGGTAAAGACCTACTGATAATGGAGCGATTAAACCAGGCAGCCGATCATCCAATTGCTGGCAGCTACCCTGAAGGCTTTTACTTAAAAGGCTTAATCTGTAAGGTTTTTTAATATCTACTATTGAGTTTAACTGAATTCGATTTAGTTAAACTGAATGATTTCAAGACCTGCTGTTACCGTGCCATCATCTTCTTTGCTGGCACGTATTACTTTTGCAGTTGCATTTAAAGGCGCAATACTTGGATGAGTCGAATCAATGTTCACCGTCAGTAAGGTATTAGGTTCAAGCAATTCATCTAAATGAATTGATAAACCTGTTGCACTTAAATCCACGCACTCTGCGGCAAAACTTAAACCCGCTATTGGTTCTATCGTTGTTAAATTTGCAGGAGTGTTAATCTGCATGCGTCTAAAATTTCGCTTATCATCAGTAAACATATGTTACCTCTAAACAACCGTGTTAATTTCTTCCAACAAAGAACCCACTGAAAATGGCTTTACAACATACGCGTTACAACCAGCATCAAACCCTGCTTGTTTTTCAGATGGGGACTCTAGGCCCGATACCATAACAACAGGAATATTTTTTGTTTCAGGTGTGTGCTTTAGCATTCGGCATGTATCATAACCATCAAGACCAGGCATACAAACATCAAGCAAAATTATATCTGGCGGACTCGCAATTGCTGACGCAAGGCAGCTTTGCCCTGAATCTGCGTAACTAACATCAAATTTCGACGCTAGTGCGGCTTTGAGCATTTCAAAATTAAAATACTCGTCATCTACCACTAAAAGTCGCTTTGTTTTATGTTCAATCGATGAGGACATAACTATGTCGCTTCCTTTTCAAAACAAAAATAAATCCTTCTATTAAGGTACTAAGCTTAATAGAAAATGCAAGTTTTATTCTATCTCTTTTATCGCATTAAGTACCCGCTTGGCTGAAATTGGGTAAGGCGTTCCTAGTGTTTGAGCAAATAGCGACACTCTAAGCTCCTGTTGCATCCAGAAAATAGCGGTTACCTCTTGTGGTATAGGTAACCCTTTAGGCGTTTTATTAACTACTTTTTTATACTCTTGCGCAACTTTATCTAGCTCTAGTACGCATAACCTATCACGATTTGGATCCACAGGCAGCTTTTCTAAACGTTTTTGAATCGCTTTTAAATAACGAATTAAATCCGCTATTTTATCTGCGCCATGCGCGCTCACAAAACCTTTAAATATAAGTGACTCAAGCTGTGACTTAATATCGCCGTGCGCAGTTATCATGGTTAAATCAACGCGCCCTTTCATTTTTTTATGCAGGGCATGAGCAATACTTAATACTTGCTCAACTTGCGTTGCAATCGATACAACGGCATCGCCCAGCTCACCGCGTATTTGCTCTTTTACTGTTTCAAATGCTTTTTCGTCGCGTATATCACCGTGTTTTACTAATAAGCTATCAACACCTGCGGCAATACAGTCATCAATTAAATCAGCTATTTTACCAAATGGGTTAAAGTACAAACCCAGCTTTGCCTTATTCGGTAAGTTTTGTTGTAAGTACTTAATTGGCGATGGCACATTTAATAGTACTAAACGGCGCAAACCTTGTTGATGTGCTTGCTGCGCTTTTGCTTCGCTATCAAAAAGCTCCACTGCAGCGGCTGATTTTTTATCCACCAGCGCAGGGTATGCTTTTATCTCATATTGACCTTGCTTTTTAACGTATGAAGCGGGTAACTCACCAAAATCCCATTGTGTTAGGTCTGACTTTTCAATGCCTTTATCGGCTACTTTAGACAGTGTTTCGGTTACTTCACCTTGCAGCTCTGCTTTGAGCTTGGCTAAATCAAGCCCTCGTGCAAGTAACTTATCGTGTTCATCACGTACTTCAAACTGCAATCTTAAATGCGGTGCAAGCGCGGTTAAATCCCATGCCTCTGGATCAACTTTTACACCTGTCATTCTCAATAAACGCGTCATTAATGCATCAATTAAGCTCCCTTGCATTGGCTCAATAGCTGCCAGCACTGCATCAGCATAGTTTGGTGCTGGCACAAAATTACGACGAAGCGATTTAGGCAATGACTTTATAAGCCCACTTATTAGCTCATGCCTAAATGCTGGTATGTGCCAGTCAAAACCACTTTCTTGCACTTGATTCAACAGCGCGACCGGTATTTGTACCGCAACGCCATCAACTGCTTGGCCTGGATCGAAATGATAAGCAAGCGGCAATATAATATTGTCTTGCTGCCATGTGTCAGGGTAGTCAAACTCAGTGATATTACTTGCACCATGCTGCATTAGCTCTTCACGAGTCATGTGTAGGTAATGCTTATTTTGTTGTTTTTGTGTTTTATACCATTTTAAAAATGCAGCGCGGTTATTAATTTCTTTGGGTATTTTTTTATCGTAAAACTCAAATAACGTTTGCTCATCAACTAAAATATCACGACGACGTGACTTATTTTCCAGAACTTGAATATCTTCTATTAGCTCACGGTTAAACGCTAAAAAGCCCTCGTTTAAGCCCAGTTCTTGCTCAACTAATGCAGTGCGCACAAAAAGCTCTCGACTCACTTTAGGGTCTATGTTGCTATAAACACAGCGGCGTTTATTTACAATAAGTAAGCCATATAAAGTTTGCTGCTCAAACGCGATTACCGCACCTGGTTTTTTCTCCCAATGTGGTTCAGTGTAACTACGTTTTACTAAGTGCTGTGCTAATGGCTCTACCCAGTTAATGTCTATTTTTGCATTTGTGCGGGCATATAACTTACTTGTCTCTACCAACTCCGCCGACATGATCCATTTGGGGCTCTTTTTAAATAAACCTGAACCTGGAAAAATATGAAACTGACTATTACGTGCCCCTTTGTATATTTGTTTTTCATCTTTAAAGCCAATATGGCTTAGCATTCCGCTTAATAACGCTTTGTGAACAAGTTCGCCATCAGCCGCTTGGCTGGTTGCTTTCATGCCCATTTCGTTACATACAGTACTTATTTGATAAACAATATCTTGCCATTCACGCAGGCGCATATAGGCTAAGAAGTCTTTTTGACACAGCTTTCTAAATTGGCTATTAGTAAGCTCGCTTTGCTGCTCTTCTAAGTAATTCCATAAGTTTAAAAAAGCGATAAAATCAGAATCTGGATCATCAAAACGACCGTGCTTTTCATTGGCAGCAGCACGTTTTTCTTGTGGGCGTTCACGTGGGTCTTGAATAGACAACGCCGCTACAATGATAATCACTTCACGCAATGCGCCAAGTTTATGGGCTGTTAGCACCATTTTTGCTAAACGTGGGTCAACGGGTAATCGACTAAGCTCCCTGCCCGATTGCGTTAGGCTGGTTTTACTATCGCGTTTAGCTGGTTTTACCGCTTGTAGCTCTTCAAGCAATGTTAGGCCATCATTAATATTGCGGCTATCTGGCGCTTGTACAAACGGAAATTGCGCCATATCACCAAGCCCTAGCGCCAACATTTGTAAAATAACAGACGCAAGGTTAGTACGCAGTATTTCAGGGTCGGTAAACTCTGGACGTGATAAAAAATCATCCTCAGAGTACAACCTAATACAAATACCCGCTTCAACACGTCCACAACGACCCATACGCTGATTAGCACTTGCTTGTGATATAGGCTCTATTGGTAAGCGCTGTACTTTTGTACGGTAGCTGTAGCGACTTATACGCGCAGTACCTGGGTCTATTACATAACGAATACCTGGCACGGTGAGTGACGTTTCGGCTACGTTAGTCGATAAAATAATATGACGACGAGAATGCGGCGCAAATATACGGTTTTGCTCTGCGTTGGATAAACGCGAGTAAAGTGGCAATACATCGGTGTGTTTTAAATTACGCTTGCTAAGTGCATCTGCGGTATCGCGTATTTCACGCTCACCATTTAAAAATATGAGAATATCGCCAGGGCCTTCAGCACACAGCTCATCAACGGCATCAAAAATACCTTGTAGCTGATCGCCTTCCGCTTCCATATCATCTTTATTAATATCAGTAATAGGGTTGTATCGCACATCAACAGGGAAAGTACGACCCGATACTTCTATAATGGGCGCATCATCAAAGTGCTTTGAAAAACGCTCAGGATCGATAGTTGCAGACGTAATTATTATTTTTAAATCGGGACGTTTTGGAAGTAGGTTTTTTAAGTAACCTAAAATAAAATCAATATTTAAACTACGCTCATGCGCTTCATCAATAATAATCGTGTCGTATTGATTTAAAAAACGGTCTTGCTGAATTTCAGCCAGCAAAATACCGTCGGTCATTAATTTAATATACGTATTATTAGATACCTGATCGCTAAAACGAATTTTAAAGCCAACTTGCTGGCCAAGTTCACACTTCATTTCTTCAGCAATACGATTAGCCACAGTACGCGCTGCTAATCGACGTGGTTGCGTATGACCAATTAAACCATCAACACCGCGACCAAGCTCTAAACACATTTTAGGTATTTGCGTTGTTTTGCCTGAGCCCGTCTCACCGGCAATAATAACCACTTGGTTATTTGCAATGGCGTCTTTAATTAATTCCTTTTTTTGACTTACCGGCAATTGCTCAGGGTAAGTCACTTTAGGGAGGCCAGCTAAGCGTTTATCGCGTAATTCTTGGCTACGGGTTATATCAGCCGCTATTTTTTCAAGCGCGTTGGCATGCTTGTTTTCATCCGTTATTTTTTTTACGCCATGTAAGCGTTTTTTGAAAATGAATTGATCTTTTTTTAAGCACGTTTTTAGCTCGCCAAACAACTGACCTAGGTTTACCACCCGCATACCTTATAAAATTAGTTAAAGAGCCGTAATTGTATCAAATTAAACGGCTGGGGTTAATCCTACAAAATGCATAACGCGGGGTTGTTTGTTATATAAACGCTGCTATTGAACTAAACTGTGAATAATAAATTTATTTTAAACAATTATTTTCAGGGCTAACTACATTGAATAAATTAAATGACGTTGACTTATTCGTCACTAAAAATGCCCACGTAGGTCGCTTGCGTATTCGATTTACTTGCCCGATACATGCCAGAGGTATTAAACGGTAAGCTAATATTACCCTTTGTATCAATAATAATTACGCCGCCAGTGCCACCAATAGGCTTAAGCACACCGTTTATAACTTCATCCCCTGCCTCAGCAATGGTTTTACCTTGGTACTTAACTCGCGCACATATATCGCTTGCTACGTTATAGCGAATAAAGTATTCACCATGCCCTGTTGCCGATACCGCGCACGATTCATTTTCAGCAAATGTTCCGGCCCCAATTACCGGCGCATCCCCCACACGACCATAACGTTTTGCGGTCATACCACCTGTTGATGTACCTGCCGCTAAATTACCATTTTTATCAAGCGCCACTGCGCCAACCGTGCCCATTTTGTAAGAGTTAGGTAATGCTTTGTGCGCGGCTTGGTACTCTTTACTGGTTGCTTTGGCTTTATCTAATTTTTGTTTTGCTTTTAAAAGCGCTTTGTAGCGAGGCTCGGTATCAAATAAGTTATTTTCGACAAGCTCAACACCTTGCTCTTTAGCAAACTCTTCAGCGCCTTGCCCACTAAGCATTACGTGTACAGAGTTATCCATTACCAAACGCGCTAAGTTAATTGGGCTCTCAATATGCTTTACACCCGCAACTGCGCCTGCTTCACGGTTTCGACCATCCATTATGGATGCATCAAGCTCATGCCCGCCATCGTAGGTGTATACCGCTCCACGCCCTGCATTAAAATAAGGGGATTGCTCTAATACTGCAATTGCTGCAATCACCGCATCTAAGCTTTCGCCGCCTTGGTGTAATACTTCATAACCTGTCTCTACTGCTTGCGTTAATTTTGCCCGATACTCTTTTTCTTGAGCGGGTGTAAATCGTGCTTTTTCAATTGTCCCTGCCCCACCATGAATCGCAATGGCAAAAGGAGTCTCTGCAGCTAATGCACTATTGCTTAAAGCAACAAGGCTGCTCGCAAAAATGGCTAATAATGGTGTTTTCATAATGAGTTCTTTTATGGGGAAGTTATAAACTAATGTGAATGGTTACGGACTTAATTTCAACTAAAGTGAGTTTAATGGCATAAAAAAAGCGCCTTAAGGCGCTTTTTAAAATTTTACGTGTTTGTAATTAAGCTTGTTTAGCTTTTAAACGCGCTAAACGTGCTACTTGGTGAGTAGACGTTAAGAACGAGTAAATTGGTGCTAAGTAACCACGTTTACGAAGCTCTAAGAAATCAGCATCGCTTAACTCGTTTAGTTTTTTCTCATCGATAAGGTAAATACCGTTGATGTCTTTTTTCTCGCCTTTAATGTCTACTGTTAGCGTTTGCGCAATTAGAAGCTCTTTATCAGCAAGGAATTTAGTGAACGCTTCAGTTACTTGAGAAAACTCAATAAATGATACTAGCGCTTCTTTACGACGTTTTAGGTAATCTGTTTCTTCGCCGTTTTCAAATAATGCGTTACCTTCGTCTTCACCAACAAGCGCACTTGCTTCGTCAATTACGATACCGTATTGATCTTGATCTGGGTGTTTAACTAAACCCAGTGGGTAACGAGTAGATGCCATAGGTGCAAATGCTGCAGTCCATTTACCATCTTCTACAAAAAGGTTTTCGCCTGGCTCTAAGCCAAACATAGCAACTGCTTGAAAAGTTCCGGTTTCGTTATTTTTAACGAATGACATTGGAAACTCGTTTGCTACACGTGCAAACTCATGTGCAACTACTGGCACTAGGTGTTGAGTTTTCATGAATTCTACATTGATGCCGTTTTGAATTTTAGTGTTGGCATGTTTTTCGTTGTGTAAAGGCTGTACTTGTTGCTCCGCCATGTTACTGCTCCGTTTATTTTAATTTATATGTTTCATTGTTAATGCCTTTAGGCTAATGCTTTTGAGCTAAAAAAGGAAGGGAAACTTTTATGACAACAACCATGAAAAAATAAAATTTAACTAAATCTGAGCGTTGCTAAAAAACATACAGCTCAAACTCATAAATTTTGTTCAAAAACAACACACTTCGTGGTTGATTTTAATACAAATCAAAGTTATTCATTAACATTGGTTAACAGTTCAAAGCTATTTTTTTGCAGTGTTTAGGCTTAAATTTAAGCAAATAAAAAAGGCCGCTTATATAAGCGGCCTTTAAAAGTTAAATTGGCATCTAAATTAAGGCGCCCAATATACTTCAATATTGATACTTGGGTGATTAAGCACAGCGCGTAGTGGCATGTCATTAACATCGCCGTCCGCTTTTGCTTGCTTATAAACAGCGAGTTTTTCTTCACCGCTAATTAAAAGCTTAACCACTTTAGATTGCGCAATGGCATTTAACGTAAGCGTCATTCGCTCAGTAATACTACCCGTCACATCACTTTGTATCGCATTAATTGCACATACTGTTTGCTCAGTTGTTAAACCATGCGCTAAACCGTCTGCATTTGGGAATAACGACGCTGTATGGCCATCTGGGCCCATACCTAAAATAGTTACATCATATGGGCTTTTTAGCTCGCTATAAGCCGCTTCACACTCTTGTGCGCCCTGTTGAGCCGTTGCTGCAGTGTTCTTCATAGTAATAAAGTTGGCAGCACTACCATGATTTTGTAATAAAGTACTTTTAATAAATGCTTCATTACTTTTTTCATGGCTTGGGTCTACCCAACGCTCATCAACCATAGCAACATCAACGTGTTGCCAATCTAAATCAAGCGTTGATAAATGCTTATAAGCGGGCGCAGGAGACGAGCCGCCCGACACCATTAATACAGCACGGCCATCGTTTTTAATGCCATCACGTAATGATTGCTCAAGCGTTGCAGAAAGCTCAGCTGTTAACGCGTCTTTATCATCAAAAAACTTCTCAACTAATGTTGCCATGCTTATACCTTATCGCCTGTGTTAAACCATACGTGGTTGTTTTCTGCTAATAATTCATCAGCATCATCAGGTCCCCAACTACCAGAACGGTAAAGCGCAGGTTTGCCTTTGCCTTGCCATCTATCAATAATTGGATCAATCCACTTCCACGCTTGACGAACTTCATCACGGTGAATAAATAACGACGGGTTATCAGCAGCGGCATCAAGCATTAAACGCTTGTACGCATCTGAGTGAAAACCATTGCTGTAAGCTTGTGAAAGCTCAATATTCATTGTTACTGGCTCAAGTTGCATTTGAAGATTATCAAGGCGCTTAGACATAAGCGTTAGTTGAATTGTTTCCTCTGGCTGCAAACGAATAACAAGACGATTTGGCTCGATATTACCCACGTTATCTTCGTAGATATTGTGAGATACTTTTTTGTATTCAACCACAATTTCTGCACAGCGCTTAGCCATACGTTTACCCGTACGAAGGTAAAATGGAACACCTGCCCAGCGCCAGTTATCAATATGCGCGCGAATAGCTACAAACGTTTCTGTTTTACTAGAACCTTCATTTAGCTCTTCTAAGTAACCCGGTACAATTTTACCGTTTAAGTCACCTGGTACGTATTGACCACGAACAATATTTTCATCAACATCACCATCTACAAGCGGGCGAAGTGCTTCTAATACTTTTAGTTTTTCGTTACGAATGCTGTTAGCGTTAAGCTTATTAGGCGACTCCATTGCAACTAAGCAAAGTAGTTGTAATAAGTGGTTTTGAACCATGTCACGAAGTGCACCGGCTTTATCATAAAAACCAGCGCGGCTTTCAAGGCCAACCGTTTCTGATAAGCTAATTTGAATATTATCAATAGATTTAGCATCCCACATATTTTCAAACAATGAGTTTGAAAAACGCAGCGCCATTAAGTTTTGTACTGTTTCTTTACCTAAGTAATGGTCAATACGGAAAATTTGTTCTTCATTAAAAAACTCTGCAATTTTTCCATTAATTGCTTCAGCAGAATCACCGCAATAACCAATTGGCTTTTCAACAACAACGCGTGATGTAGGGGTAATTAAACCTTTAGTCGATAATATTTCACAACATGTGCCGTAAACAGCAGGCGGAAGCGATAAGTAAAACACGCGAGACTTAGTGCTTTCGTGCTCATCTAAAATGCCTTTTAGTACATCCCAGTTGTCGTCTGCTTCTGTAACATTACTTACCACTGGCACTAAAAAAGTAGAAAACGCTTTCCAATCTTTAGCGTTAAACTCACCTTTGCTTAAAAATTCTTGTAATGCTTTATGCGCTGTTTCTATGTATTCAGCACGTTTCGATTCTTCGCGCACTGTTGGTAGGATACGTGAGCCTTCAGGTAAGTTACCTTCTTGATATGCTCTGTACATTGCAGGTAGCAATTTGCGTAACGCAAGATCACCACCGCCCCCAAAAATTATAATATCAAAAGGATTAAGCATAGTTACTCTCTACGTTGTGATACCCAGTACATTTTGTAAATGCGCGGGTATGCCTATTTATTGCTAGATTAGATGGCTTTTATAGCTGTATTTAAATAAAAGCCTGCTGAATTGTTCTGTATCGATGATTTATTATTATTGTTTATCATTGCGCTTATTAAATGAGCCTTAGGGGCCCTGTATCTCCTCTCACAAAAATACAGACCCTAAGCACTCCAGCGCTACCCGTTCAAAGGTACTCGGTTTACTTACTTGCGTAAGCGAATTTTTTACTGCGTACGGTTTTGTTTGTAGTACGCCATTAAGCCGTTTGTAGAACTATCATGAGCGTGTTTCACGCTATCATCAGTGAGTTCACTCTCAATTTTAGATGCTAAACCTTTACCCAGCTCTACACCCCATTGGTCAAACGAGCATATTTCTAAAATAATGCCTTGGCAAAATATCTTATGCTCATACAGTGCAATTAAACGGCCCACTGTTTTAGCATCTACTGTATCTAATAGCATAGACGTTGTAGGACGATTGCCTTGATGAATTTTATGATTTAATAACTCATCAATCTCTGCTTGCGATTTACCCTTAGCGGTTAAATCAGCTGTAACTTGCGCTGCATCTACACCACTCATCATCGCTTCTGTTTGTGCAAAGAAGTTCGATAATAAAATATCGTGATGCTTATCAACATTCACTTGTGGCTTAACTGATGCAATAAAATCTGCAGGTACAATTACATTACCTTGGTGTAAACACTGATAAAAGGCATGCTGACCATTAATACCCGTCATGCCCCAAATAATTGGAACTGTAGTATAAGGTACCGTTTCGCCTGCAAAGTTAACGTGTTTACCGTTACTTTCCATTTCGCCTTGCTGTAAATACGCAGGCAACATATGAAGTGCTTGATCGTACGGTAATATAGCTTGCGCTGTATAACCTAAAAAGCTCGTATTCCATACACTAAGCAATGCCATAATTAATGGTATATTTTGCTCAAACGGCGCTGATTTAAAGTGCTCGTCTATTTCAAACGCACCTTCTAAAATTGCTTCAAAGGCGTCGTAGCCTAAATATAAAGCAATTGGTAAGCCTATCGCACTCCAAAGTGAAAAGCGACCACCAACCCAATCCCACATAGTGAATACGTTTTCGTCGCTGATACCAAAGGCTGCCGTTTTTTCTAAATTTGTACTTACTGCAACAAAATGCTTTGCAATTGTACTTTCATCTTTTGTTGTTTGTAAAAACCAGTCAACCGCCGTCTTTGCGTTTGTCATGGTTTCTGACGTAGTAAATGTTTTTGACGAAATAACAAATAATGTTGTTTCAGGGTCAATGGCTTTTAATATAGACGAAATTTGTACACCGTCAGCATTAGATACGTAGTGAACATTTAACGTATCATCAGCGAGTGCTTTTAATGCCTCAGTTGCCATTTGTGGACCAAGATTAGAGCCACCAACACCAATACTTACAACATCTTTTACCGCTTTGCCAGTATAGCCTAACCATTTACCGCTACGAACTTTTTCTACAAACACTTTAATTTTAGCTAATTCCTTGTCTACGGCTTGTGTCACGTTTTCGCCATCAACAATTAATGGAGTGTGAGCACGATTACGAAGTGCCGTATGCAAAACTGAGCGGTCCTCAGTGATATTTATTTTTTCACCGCTAAACATTTTATCGCGCCACGATGCAATATCGCATTCTTTAGCAAGCGACATTAAGTTAGCAAAAACATCGTTATCAATAAGTTGCTTAGAATAGTCGAATAATACGCCTGGAACTTGAGTAGAAAACTGAGAAAAGCGCGTGTCATCTTGTGCAAATAACGTTTTTAGATGTGTTTGTTTCATCTTAGCTGCACTTTGTTCTAGTGCTTGCCAACTTGCTAGTTGCGTTCGGTTAGACATGGAAATATCCTCTATTTTTTTCAATCAATTGATTTAAAAATGTTTTTTATAAAAGCAAAACTCTTAATACTACTTATTCACACTAAATTAAAGCGCAAATAGTATAACTAAAAATGCAAAAAAAGTGCTGTTTTTATAATTTTATGTGCAGATGATAACGCAATTTTTAGCTTTTGACACCGGTATCATAAAAATTTTATAAATTAATTTACCTGTAATTTTAAAGGCAACGGCATAGCTTAATCAATCAAAATGAAATATTAATGAATTTTTATAAGCGCTGCTAATTACTTTTCATAGTTATTCACTAATTACTGTAATTGTTTGCCTTGCAAACAAATAAACCTTAAAAACAAAAAATCGGCTCTAAAGCCGATTTTGTATAAATTAAAATCTTTGCTTAATTACTAAGCGCTAGCCCACCACTTAGGTTATAAACAGTTTTGTATCCTAGCTGCATTAAATTGCTCGCAGCAATCTTTGAGCGGTTACCACTGCGGCATAATAAAATATAGTTGTTATTTTTACTTAACTGCCCTTCAAATACCGCATTTGCCATTCTGCTAAGCGGTATATTTAATGTTTTTTCATCTAGTGTATTAAATAACTGAGCAACATTATTTGCTCCATGTTCATACGGCTCCCGAGTATCTATTAAATACACATCGCTGGTGTTTAACATTGCTTTAGCGTCATCAAAATTTAATTGCTGTGTATCAATCTCAGGCAATGCATTTACATAACCACACAATTGCGTGTTATTTACTTGCTTTGAAGCGTCGTACTGCTGCTTTTGTATTGTAAATTCATCAACTGAAATACTGCCGCTTACTAACGCATTGAGTAATGGCGTTTGGTTTTGTTGTACAGCCCAGTTCATGGCAAAACATTGTTGGTAGTCGTGCCCTGAGCAAATAATGCTGGTGCTATTAAGTTGCTCGCTTATTGCTAAAATAGAGCGTGCCATTGCTTTTGCATCCCCACCTATAAGCGATGTATTGCCAAGCCCTGCAGGCAAAATTAAATCACCACAAAAACAATAACGCGTTTCGCCATTACTATTTTTTAATAAATAACTTACGCTATCTTTGCTGTGCCCAGGTGTCGCTACTTTTTCAAGTACGTCATTTGCTAAGCTAATACTTTCTGCATTTAGTGGCCAACCTAAAGCATCAACCTCACCTTTTACAACTCTTGATGCAAGAACGCTGGTTAATAAATTAGTCGCTGACTCTCGCTCTTGATGCTGATGAGTATTAAGCACCGCTGATATAGTTAAGTTTTGTGTATTGGCTATTTTTTCAAAACGCGGAATAAGCTCAACAATCGGGTCTATTATAACTGCGCGCTTATCATCGCTTACATAAAGCCAACTACATGCTCCTTGGTGCCTAAACTGAGTAAGGCCAAGTGCGCACACCTCTTGTTGTGGTGTAGTGCTATCAGATACAATTAAACAGTTAGCCTGTAGTATTGCTTTAAGAGCGCGAATCCGCACACAAGCATCATCAATATCGTGTTGTGTTGCCGCAGGTCCAAACGATAGCCTAATCGCATTTTCACTTTGCCACTTACTTGCACCCATTGCATCTAAAACAAAACTTGTTGATGCGCCCGTACTACAAGCCGAGCCACCACTTACGCGAATGCCCGCAGCATCAAATAAATCAATCACTTCTTTGCTCGTTAAATCGTTTACCGCAAAGTTAAGTGTGGTAGGCACGCTATAAGCAAAATCATGATTGAATGTAATATCGCCAAAGGTGTCTTTTATCGCGCTTTGTAACTGGCTTCGATAAGAGTTAAGTATGCTAATTGGTTTAAATGTATCGTCTGATTTATCAAGCAACATACTAAATAGTTTATTTAACCCTGCAATACCGGGTAGATTTTCGGTGCCTGAGCGCATTCCACTTTCTTGACCGCCACCCGCTATAAAAGGTGTGTACGCACTGCCACTACGAATATATAAAAAGCCAATACCTTTAGGTGCGTAAAGCTTATGCCCCGAAAAAGGAGCGTAATCAATAGTTGTATTACTCAGTGCGAGCGCTTGTTTACCGAGTGCCTGCACGCAATCCACCATCCACGATACATTTTTGTTACGGCTACGAATTACCTGCTCTATAGCGGGTAAATCTTGATATACACCGGTTTCGTTATTAACGGCCATGGTGCAAATCATCAAAGCGTTATTAATATGCTCTGCGATAAAATTTAAATCTAAAATACCGTTACTATCAACCGGAATAGCAAGCACCTCAGCATTAACGTCAAGTACGCTATTCCAGTGCTTGAGTGTATTTGGCACCGCTTTATGCTCAGTAGCGCCATATAATAATACAGGGTTTTTAATAGACTGCTTTTTAGCATTAATTAATGTAGAAACCACCGCAGTTTGAATACCCTCCGTTGCACCAGAGGTAAATAGGATATCGCCATTAGTTGCGCCAATAACCGTGCGTGCCTTTTGACGTGTTTGTTCTAATAAATGCTTGGCTTGAATACCTGTGATGTGCGGGCTTGAAGGATTACCAAAACATATTTGCATGGTATGAGAAACAACATCAGCAATACAAGGCAACACAGGGGTCGTTGCATTTGCATCAAGGTAAACTTGTTTTACTGGCTCATCGTGCAATAAAAACTCAGACATTAAAAAACGCACCTTATTACTAAAAAATATATCTTATTACCAATAGTACATAAATTTACAGGTAATGAGTAATAATCAATTAGCACTAGAGGTGCGTTTACTATGCTTTTTTAAACTAAAAGTCTGTTTGCTTAACTATTCACTGAGCTCTTTGCTGATCTCTTCGTGCGTTGACGACCAAGCTGTTATTAGCGCTTTTACTAATGAGGCCAGTGGGATGGCAAAAAATACGCCCCAAAACCCCCATAAACCACCAAAAAATAATACCGCGACAATTATAAATACCGGATTTAAATCAACTGCCTCAGAAAACAACAGCGGTACAAGTACATTGCCATCAAGCGCTTGAATAATTCCATAAATAATTAAAATGGTCCAAAACTGCGTTTCTAATCCAAACTGAAACAGTGCAACTGCCGCTACCGGAATAGTGACGAGTGCCGCGCCAATAAATGGAATTAATACCGAAAAGCCAACAAGCACACCAAGTAAAGCTGCATAGCGCAAATCTAAAACAGTAAATGCAATGAAAGACACACCACCAACAATTAAAATTTCGAATACTTTACCGCGAATGTAATTCATAATTTGTTGGTTCATTTCGTTCCACACTTGTAAAATCAAGCGTCGTTGCTGCGGGATCAGTTTAGCTATACTCCCTGTCAGCTCCAGCTTATCTTTAAGCATAAAAAACACCAGTAACGGCACAAGTACCAAATATATAAGCCAAGCAACAACATCTTTTAAAGACGTAAGTGAAAACGATAACACCGCTTGACCAAACTCAATAATTTTAGCTTCTACGGTTGCAACAATAGCTTGTACTTGTTCTATATTAATTAAACTTGGGTATTGTTCAGGTAAAGCCATTAAATAAGACTTCCCCTGCTCTAGCATATGCGGTGTTTCTTGCACTAAGTTACTGGTTTGCTTCCAAAGCACTGGGCCAATAACTAAAATAAGAGTGAGCATAATGCTAATAAATATCAACATTACAATAATTGTTGCAGTAAAACGTTTTAAGCCAACACGCTCTAAATGAACAACCGGCCAATCTAGTAAATAAGCGATAACCAGTGCAACAAGCACAGGAACAATTAACGCGCCAAAAAAGTAAAGTAAGGCAACTGATACCAATAATAAAAATAATAAGGTAGACGAATGAGGATCAGAGAACTTCCTTTCGTACCATGTTTTTACGTATTCAAACATGTAATGGCTCCACTAATAACAACCCACGTTGTTTATCAAAATTGTAACTATAAGCATTTTTTTGCAAAAAACGTTCAATGTCGTTCGCACTTTCACCTTTATTAAGACTAAAAGTGATGCATTGTTTTGATGACTGTGCACTTCGAAGCGCAAGCTTGAACTGCACAAATTGCTGAGGACACTTAAACTCTTTTAAATCGCGCTCTACCATAACTACTTTATCCGTATAGTAAATGAATAATAAGTCGCATATTTACGGTCTACGTATTTATATACTCAAACCGTTGTAACTTTTTGTTAAAACAATTCCTGCAATAGTTTATCCTTATAACATAACTAGCAGTAAGGATAAGTTAATGCCTGGCACGCATAATAAAGCGCAACTACCAAGTAATCCAACACTCAAAGAGATTAATTGGTTTAAAAAGCAGATTAATTGGGGCGAACTACCTCCTTTTTATCACCTTGTTGCCTCATCAATAAGCGAATCAGAAGGAATTTTAGATCATGGGTTCGACAATGCAGTTAAACAACTTTTAGATAAACGCAATTGGAACTTAGATTTATTAGAAGGCTATGAAGATAACTTAGGTGAAATACATACCAAACATAAGCCACGTATTGCGCTGCACCAAGTATTTACCGACAGAGGCTTTGAGCTATGGGCACAGCCTTATGCTAAAGATGTTATTGTTGATCAATACATAAAAAACAATCGCTTTATGGAGTTTAGAGTGTGGGACCCACATTCAATGAAAAACTTGATCAGAATAAGTCAGTTACATAAGTTTATTGGCTTTTATTTTGAACGAGGCGACAAAGCAGATAAAGCCATTATTTTACATGCACACAAAGTAGTACATAAAATTATTACTTTTTTGCAGCGAGAATTGAACGTTGTAAAGCTTGATGGAGTCACAATAAAAGAACTGTACCAATTGTGCGAAAAAGACAGCCGTGCAAGCAGTGACGAAATAGACATAGCCAAAATTGCAATTGGCGAACAAATTAACAAGGAATAAAATGCAGCTAAAATCAGCATTTATCACTTTATGCAGTGCTGCGCTTACGTTTAGCTTATTAATAAGCGAACCTTTAAAAGCGCAAACTAACTTTACGCTTCCTGATTTAGGAACATCTGCATTACAAGCACTGCCACTCGAAAAAGAACAAGCCATTGGCGAAGTAATGATGATGCAAATACGAGGCTCATCACCAGTAATAAATGACCCAGTGCTTGATGAATACCTCACAACTATTGGCCGTAAACTCGTTGCTAATGCTAATGACGTGCGCTTTCCGTTTTCATTTTTTTGGATAAACAACTCAGAAATAAATGCCTTCGCCTTTTATGGCGGCCATGTAGGCGTGCATACAGGGTTAATAGCTCAAGCCGATAACGAGAGCCAGTTTGCCTCAGTGCTTGGCCACGAAATAGCTCACGTAACACAGCGCCACTTAGCGCGAAGAATACAGCAACAACAAGATAACAGCGCGCTGACTATTGCCGGTATGATAGCCGGAATATTAGCAACCGTTGTTGCACCAGATGCGGGTATTGCGATTATATCTGCCAGCCAAACACAATCTGCTTTTAGTCAGTTAACGCATAGTCGCTCAGCCGAGCAAGAAGCTGACCGCATAGGCATGCAAACGCTTAACAATGCAGGCTTTGATGCCCGTGCATCGAGCGAATTTTTAACTAAACTTGCCGCGCAAATTCGTTATAAATATAAACCACCTGCGTTTTTACTTACTCACCCATTACCAGAGAGCCGAGTATCAGATGTGCGTTTGCGTGCAGAGCAATTTCCTGTGCGTCATATGAGTGCCAGTCTTGAGTTTAATTTAGCTAAAAGCCGCGTGCTTGCGCGCTACGACAACAAACCAGAAAACGCCGAAGACCTATTTAGAAAACGACTACGCGAAAATAGCTACGATAACACCGCTTTAAAGTACGGTTTAGCTATTAGCTTACTTGATCAAAAAAAGCTTGATGAAGCAGCCCCAATACTAGACGAGCTTTTAAAAAACGATCCTAAAAACCTATTTTATATAGATACCCATACCGATTTACTCATCGCGCAAAAAAAGGCAGATGAAGCCGTAAAATTTTTAGCCGATTTAAATCAGTATCGCCCTAATAATCAGGTAATTACGCTCAACTATGCCAACGCAGCACTTGAAGCTGAGCAATATGAACTAGCCGAAAATATTTTGAAAAGTTTTTTACTCGAAAAGCCAGATCATAACCTAGGTAAGCAACTTCTGGCTGATGCGTATAAAAAACAAGATAAATTAGCCTCATATCACGAAGCGAACGCCGATGTATTGGCTCAATACGGTGCTTATTTAAAAGCCGCAGACGAAGTACAAAAAGCACTTAACTTCGTAGAGCCAACCGAACTTGTAAAGCAACAACGTTTAAAAGCACTACTTACCCAGTATCGACTTTTACAAAAAGAGCTTGCAAGACTTTAAGTCTGCAAGCGCTTACCCTAAAATAGACGCAATTCACACTTTGGAATCATTTTATGTCTGTTACTATTTACCACAACCCACGTTGTTCTAAATCACGCGAAACGCTAGCGCTACTGCAAAGTAAAGCGATAGAGCCAAGTGTTGTAGAGTATTTAAAAACCCCTCTTACTCACGAGCAAATCTCAACGCTTGTAATCCAACTTGGTTTTTCATCCGTACGTGAAATGATGCGCACCAAAGAAGATGACTACAAAACGCTTAATTTGAAAGATGAAACAAATGAGAACGCACTTATTAACGCTATGGTTAAATACCCAAAATTGATTGAACGCCCTATCGTAGTTAATAACAATAAAGCAGCGATTGGTCGTCCACCAGAAAACGTACTAAGCGTTTTATAATGAGTGCAACCATAGTGGTGCTTTATCACTCAAGCCATGGCTCAGTTGAAGCAATGGCTCACGAGATAGCAGAGTCGATAGAGCAACAAGGTGCTAGTGCACTACTTCGCACCTTTGTGGCTAAAAATGCGCACGATATTGTGATCACCAAAGATGATTTAATAAATTGCGATGGTTTAGCATTTGGTACACCAACTCGATTTGGCATGATGGCCTCTCAAGCAAAAAGCTTTTGGGAAACCACCAGCGACTTGTGGCTAAAAGGCCAATTAATCGATAAGCCAGCGTGTGTATTTTCGTCATCAAGTAGTATGCATGGTGGAAATGAAGCAACCTTACTTAACTTATCTTTGCCACTATTACACCACGGCATGGTGCTTATGGGTGTGCCATACGATGTGCCCGAACTACTTGCAACACAAACTGGTGGAACACCATACGGTGCAACACACGTCGCTGGCAGCGCTAATAGTGCACAGCTAAGCAAAGACGAAATTAAAATATGCCAAAGCGTTGGTAAACGCCTTACTCACATTGCGAGAAAACTTAAATGACTACAGCTGACAGTCCAGCTAAAAAGCCGATTACGGTAAAATTTCAACGTGCAGCACTATTTGGCTATGTTGGCTTACTTATTCTGATTCCTTTGTGGATGTATTTTGTACCCCCTCTAGACGGTAATACTAGTTGGGTGTCATTGTTTTTTCCTATCATTCCTTTACTGCTGCCGCTAAGAGGCATAATTCAAGACAACACATACACCTATGCGTGGGCTAACTTTATTGTAATGCTTTATTTTATCCACGGTCTTACCATGCTGTGGGCAGCACCAGATGAATTAATTTGGGTGTTGTTAGAGCTTGTGTTTGCCTCTTCAATGTTTATTGGTTGTACTTACTACGCAAGACACCGCGGACAAGAACAAGGTTTAAAAATCCGTAAGCTTAAAGAAGAATTAGCTGAAGAAAAAGCAGCAAATGAGCACGGTAAATAAGGCTTAACCATAAACGCTATATACAAAAAAACGCGCTTAAATTACTTTAAGCGCGTTTTTTATTAATTGTTTAAAACTAGCTAAACTAAATCGCTCAAGGCAGCTAGCACCACAATACTCGCCAACCCTATTTGAGCAATTAAGCTAATAAACGAAAAGCCTCTAAGCACAAATAAACCCCAAGGGTGTTTAATATGTGGATATAGCGCACAGCGCTTTAATGTGGTCGCAAAGAAAAAACAAATCACTGCAGTCATAGTTAAACCCAGCGTCAGCTCACTTTTAATTGAGAGGGTTTCATCAAAAAAGAAAAACAACTGTAAAGGCAGCAATATAGTCACAATAGCATGTAGCACATGCACTTTTTTAATGCGATCGAACTGCCCTTCTGGCGAAAGTTCTTTAATACCAAAATCACGCTCTAAACATTTAACTAAGTTATTAGCTTTAATACTCACCGCCAAACGATAACAGCTTAAACCTTCTTTATTACGTGCCCTAAAATCGTATCCGGCTTTAATAAGCAGCACCATTAACGACTCATTTTTAGCAAACACAGCATAATGAAGTGCAGTATTACCAAAGTTATCTGTCGCTTTTTTGTCTTGCTTTGCAAGTAGCGTTTCAACCACATTTACAAAGCCTTTTTCGGCCGCCCACATAAAGGCTGTTTTATTGTTTTCATCAGCAAGTACACCTGTAGCGCCTTGCTCAATAAAACGCATAGCCATTGTTTGCTTGGCTGTTTTTTTACGTAAATGAGTAAGCAAAGCTTTTTCTAGCAGTACAACAGAGTCAACATCAGGAGAAACCTGCGTAAGCAGCGTAAAATAGTCTTTACCCGCAGCTACTTTTTCGCTGGCAAGTTCACAAAGGGTATCTAAATCAGCAATAGATTCTGGAATAAACGCACTTAGGCGCTCTCTAAAATCAACTTCCTTCCAAAGCGCTAATGTGTCCTTTGCCGAGAGTTTACTTTTATTATTTAACGCATGCTCAATTAAGGTGAAGTAGCGTTTACTAAAAAATAAATCGACTAAAGACAGTGGCGTATCTATGGTATTTTGTGCAGCCACGCTTGCGTATTTTTCAAGGCGCTGGCACAGCATAAGCACTAAGCTTTCAGGGGTGAATTCATTATCGTAGTAATGGCTTTTAACCGCACTAATATACGCTTGTGCGTCTTCGTCATATTCAGAGATATGTTGAAAGTAACATTCTTCAAATGGCTCCAGCGGGGTTAGCCATGCCAAATAATAAATAGGTGGCAGCACGGTGGTGCATACACCATCGTCTTCATTTGTAGAACGACAAGCAGGCCAAGCTTCCAAAGCATCTAAAATAAAGGCACCGTTTTGTTCTACCAGTCCTTTAATAAGTAATGGGTATTCCTTTGGCCAAATCAGTACATTTTCCATTAAAACAACACAACTCCAGTGTGGCTTGGGGGTGGTAAGTTATATCAGTTTTAAGCTGACACCACGCTTAATCAAAGTGCCGATATTCTAGCACACCTTTGTTTTGCTGCTAGCGCAAAATTACGCAATAACAACAATCCTTTAGGATTATACCAATTCGCTTAATTAAGTGATTTATTTTGAGGTAAAAAACCGTGTGATAGCAAGGCAAAAATTTCGTTATTTAGTTGTTCTAAATGATTAAGTATTACTGTGGATTGGTATTGTCCTTAGCAAAAATATAAAAACGGCCAAGTACATAAGTAATTGGCCGTTTTTGAGGTTGGAGTTGGGCTTAATCAGAGCCAGACAAATAGTCTATTTACTTTTTAACTCGCTAATAACTTGCTCTAAACCCACATCAGAAATGCGTTGAATAATCTCTTTTTGTTTAGCACTTAATAGTGAAATGCCTTCAGCAACAATATCGTATACTTTCCACTCATTGTTTTTACCTAAACGAAGCTTAAAGCTTAAGTCGATAGTAGGCGCATTTGGCTCAATAATTTGCATATTAACTGTTGCGTACTCAGAGTCACTTTTTGCGTTATTACGCTCAAATACTACTTTTTGACCCGTGTACTTCATTAGTGCACCGGCGTATGTGCCTGTTAAGTAATGCTCTACTGCATCTATAAATTGAACAGCTTGCTCGCGCTCAATACCTTTAATGTGTTTACCTAATAATTTAAACGACACAAACTTAACGTCAATATGTGGCATTAAACGTTTTTCAACAATGGCAGCCATCGCGTCTTTGCTGGCTGTACCTTTTGAGTTTACTTGGCCAATATCTGCAAAAAGCTTGTCGGCTACCGATTCAAGTAACTGATCTGGTGATTGCTGAGCTTGTGCAAATAACGAACTGCTAAAAAAAGCAGTGGCTAAAACGAATAGTTTAAAGAGTTTCATAATTGTATATGTCTGTGTGATTAAGATGGCTGTAATTTACGCGAACTATACGCAATAAAAAAGGCACAAATAAGCAACTTATTAATGCTTAATTAGCACCAATCAAATAAATAAAATAAATTCAAGCAGTTAGAAAACTCCATTAACAGCTCATATACAACCGGCATTTTGTCCTCATTGTAATTGTTAACAGGCCGCCCTTATCATTTAGTTATCAAATTAAATCAAACAAACATTTGGCACCTATGAAAACGTCACTTAAAACACTTATTATCTCTTTTGTATTAGTAGTTTCACTTTTTGGCAAGCTTGCTTTTGCTCAATCGGACCAAGGTTATGCCGTTGACTTTCTCAAAGGCGAAGGTAACGTAAACGGCGTTAAGCTTGCGTATCAGTACCATGCACCTGGTATGCAAAACCTTATTGGTGATGCACGCTTTTACTTTGAAACCAGCGTAAACATGTGGGAATACCGCCACGGCGATGAAACACAATCAAACCTAGTACTTGCTATGTCGCCTGTACTGCAATTTCCTGCTTTTAGTTTTAACAATACCCCATTTTATGTAGAAGCAGGCATTGGTGTATCACTGATTGATGAAACGCAGTTTGCCGGTAAAAACATAAGTACTCACTACCAGTTTGAAGACCGCATAGGGCTTGTAGCCGATTTTGGCCACACCAATGTTGCCCTTCGCGTTATTCACTATTCAAACGCAGGCTTTAAAGAGCCAAACCCTGGGCTTAACTTTTTAACACTTTCGGTAGCGAGACGTTTTTAACGTTATTGATTGTATTTTTGAGTAAATTAATTGCTGTTATAGCGCAAAGCGGTCACACTTAAACGTACTAAAGATTAGGTGATACTGCGATGCAAACTTGGCATATTGTAATTATTGTCGCCGTTGTATTTGCCATTATCATTGGTAACATTGCGCTAATTAAGCTCTCTGCAAAACAGGAGTTTATAAAACCCAACGCCAATATAAAAAATACAACAGACACAAAAAAGCCCTGATTAATCAGGGCTTTTTCAATAATATCAATTCGCTTAATTATATTTTCGTTAATTTAGCCTACGAGCCAATGCGCCATTAGCGCAATAACAGGTAAAGTAATTAGCGTTCGCAAAATAAATATAATAAACAACTCTAAAATGTTTACCGGTATTTTACTGCCAAGTAAAAGTGCACCTACCTCAGACATATAAATAAGCTGAGTTACACTCATTGCGGCAATAATAAAGCGCGTTACATCACTTTCAATAGTCCCTGCTGCTAATATTGACGGAATAAACATATCAGCAAAGCCAACCATGATAGTTTGCGACGCTGCGGCTGCTTCGGGTACTTGCAATAGCTCTAAAAATGGCACAAACGGCATACCTAAATACTGAAATATAGGCGTATGCTCAGCAATGATCAGTGCAAATGTGCCTACCGCCATAACTACAGGTAACACACCAAACACCATATCAAGCGCATTATGTACGCCCTCTTCTATAGTGCCTTTAACACCCGTTGAATTATCTGCTTTAGCTAGTGCAACATCTAACGAATGGCCAAATAAGGTTTTATGACCCGGAATTGTTTCAGCGTCTCTATCTGGCTCAGTGCCATCAATGAGTAAGTCTTTTTTAAAGCGCAGTGGCGGTAATCGCGGCACAATAATAGCGGCAACAATACCGGCTAAACATACCGTTGCGTAAAACGGTGCAAATAGGTATTCAAGTTTAACTTGCCCAAGCACCACTAAACTAAATGTAATTGAAACCGCTGAAAACGTAGTACCAATAATAGCCGCTTCGCGTTGTGTATAGTGCTTTTGATCGTACTGCCTTGCAGTCATCAAAATACCCACACTGCCATCACCTAACCACGATGCAGTACAGTCAACCGCGCTTCTACCTGGTACACCAAATACAGGGCGCATTACTTTGGTCATTAACGTACCAGCAAGCTCTAATAGACCAAAGTTAATTAATAGCGGCAGTAATAAGCCCGCTAAAATAAATACCGAAAACAACACAGGCAATAAGTCATTTAATACCAGTGCGCCAGTGTTGGCCGAGGTAATCATCTCGCTGCCTAGGCTTAAGTACGTCATTAAACCAAACGCCATACCAAATAAGCGTACCACCAGCCATGTCCAGCTCACATCAAATAAATGCTTTAACAAAGGTGAGTTACATATAGCGGCGGGTTTAAACACTTTAGTAATTACAGAAATAACCCCTGTAATACAAATAATGAGGGTAATAATTGCTTGAGCAGAGCCAAGCATCATTGCTTGAACCGCTTTTGCCATAACGGCAATAGGAATGGTCATCCCTTGCGAAGTACTAATGGGTGTCATAAATAAAAACACACCAATTAACGAAGGAACCAAAAAAGTAAACCAAGTGCGCCACGTATAGTGTGAACGTTCAGGTAGCTGAGACATATTGTTTAACCTATAAAAACCACAAAAAGAGCATAGCGCTCTTTTTGTGGTAAAACTTATTATTATTTAAATTTTAATGCCGCGCTGAATGAGTGCTGCTTCTAATGCTTGTTGTAAACCATTCATAGTACCTGGCTCAAGCGTTTCGCCTTTATCATCCATCCACGTTAAGCTAGTACCGCCTTCTTTAGTTTTACTTACTAAAATTTGGTATTGGCCTTCATCAATAGGTAGTTGAGCTACGTCATCACCCCAAATTGAATCCCAAACGCTTGTTTCTGGTTTAGTATAATCTGCAGTAATTAAGCCCGTATCTGGGTTAATTTCAACAATAGAGAACGACAAGCGCTCTAAAAACCCAGAGAAACGGTCAAACACAGCGTCGTAAGATTGCTCAGTTACAAGTGCTGCATTACCTTTATTATCAAAGCCCATTTCAAGAGAAATAATACCTTGGCGTTTACGCATATCAACTTCAAGTTGACGGTAACGGTAATCAAACTCGCTCACTACTTGGTTAAGCGCACGTACTTCTAGTTGCTGCTTGAGTAAGTCTGTTAGCGTTTTATCACCTTTAAAATCAATCAGCTCTACACGTAAAGACGCAGTGCGTTGATGTGATTTTTCTTCAATAGTGAACCTAAACTTTTCTAAATCATCGTTAACTTCATCGCCCCACCACCAAAAACCTTCTTCGGTTTTAATGATTGAGTACCAATCAGTTTCAATAATACCAAGTAGCTTATCTTCTTTAGTTTTGCCCGCGTTATTATCAGCTAGGACAGATTTAATCGTATCCCAAAGAAACTCATCTAAATCAGCAATGCCATCATTTTTATCAAAATAAATACGCGCTTGTTTATCTGTCTCTTCTACCCAACTGCCTTTCGCAATTGTTAATACTTGTGCCGGTGGGCGGTAATTTGTAGCTTCAGGATTATTGTCGTATTGACCTACATCCATTTTATAAACTGGGTCTTGAGCTGGTTGAGATAACGACGCTGGTGCTTTTACAGGCTCATGCGTACGATAATTACGCTCGTCATGTGCCTTATTAATAAATACACTACACCCTGATAAACTTACCAATACACTTACTGCAAGTGCTTTTGGGATCCAATACTGCACAGATATTTCTCCTTAGCATACCCTTTAATTGTTTTAACAAATATATGAGTGGGTAATACCGATTTGGTTCAGTGTAAAATCAATATTAACTTTACATTTATTATTTGGCTGCCTAAATGCAATAAAGTTCAGCACTTCAACTTAGTAAGCAACTAAGCGCAAATAAGCAAATTTTAGCTATGGTACTTTCCCGTGCCAGTAAAAACAAGAAACACCGCACTTTAAAAGCGCTTAATTAGCGTGTGCTGTAGTTTAGAGCCCTTTTTGTGTTAAACTTCGCCGCCGTGCAACTTCTCGTGTGTATTTTTGGTGTTGCCAACTCGGTTGATATAATCCAAGTAACAAGGTATTTGAACTCATGACTGCATTTTCAAATCATCAAATTGTTTTAACAGCGATTGGCGAAGACAGACCCGGTATAGTAAGTGAACTAACCCAACTGGTTAGCGATTGCCACTGCAACATTATTGACAGCCGTATTGCTATTTTAGGCTGCGAATTTACCTTTATAATGCTACTTAGCGGGGACATGTCGGCAATAAGCCGCATAGAACACGTACTGCCCACTAAAGCCATGGAACTTGGCCTGCTAACCATGATGAAGCGCACAGCAAGTCATACTCCTAGCGAGTTTTGTGCAGGTTACACACTAGAATACACAGGCATAGACACCCCTGGCACATTGAGCAAAGTAACGCGCTTTTTTGCCGACAATAATATTAGTATTTGCTCACTTAAGTCAGACACTTATTCCCAAGAAGACAACATTAAAATGCGTTGTGAACTTGAATTCAACATACCTGTTGATGTAGATATAGATCAATTTAAAATTAGTTTTGAGAGCCTTTCTCACACACTAAACGTAGATTATATTTTTAAACGAATTCGTTAAGGATGCTAAACATGAACACAATTAGTCCATTACAAGCTGGCGATACTGCACCCGCTTTTAGCCTACAAAACCAAAACGACGAAACAGTAACATTAAGCGAGCTGTTAAAAGAGCAACAAGTGCTTGTGTACTTTTACCCTAAAGCGTCAACGCCGGGCTGTACTGTACAAGCCGAAAACCTACGCGATGAGCAAGCACAGCTTGCTAAATTTAACACCCGCGTTGTAGGTATTAGCCCAGATCCAATTAAGCGCCTTAAAAACTTTGAAACTAAAAAAGAGCTTAATTTTGATTTATTAGCCGATGAAGACCACGCCATTGCTGAAGCATTCGGTGTATGGGGCTACAAAAAGTTTATGGGAAAAGAGTACGATGGTATTCACCGCCTAACGTTTTTAGTAGGCCAAGACGGTAAAATAAAACACCTATTTGATAAGTTTAAAACTAAAGATCACCATCAAGTAGTGTTAGATTATTTAACTGCAGAATAAGCTAGCGGCTAAGTAAGTTAGCGGGACAGTAAGTTAGCTACCAGCTATTAGACAAATACAGAAAAGCGTTGCTCAAGGGCAACGCTTTTTTTATGCCTATACATTTGCGCTATATAAAAACTTAATTAGTAATTTAGTAAATAATTTGTTAAAACTGCCAAAGCACTTATTATTAGCACCTTGCCAATTGGATATTTAAACCTTGAATAAAAGCCTAAAATTTAAACTTTATTTAACTGCCTTAATCATCTGTATTATCGGTTTTAACTTTTCAGAACCAAGTATGCAATTTTACTCAAACCCGTTTTATATCGGTAGTTTTGTTTTTGCTATTGCGCTTATAATCTCTGTAATTAATTACGTCTGCCCTGCCTGTAAGAAAAACCAAGTAATGCGCTCTATTTCTAGTTATAAGCTCCCCACTAACGATTGTTATAATTGCGGGAAAGAGATTGATGAGAAAAGCTAATTCACTTACTTTGTCAAGAATAAGGTAACTAATTATTTAACATCAATTCGTTATAGGACAAGTGTTGTGGAAGCTATTGAGGAGTTAGAGCTAACCGAAAAGCTTTTTCCGTTATTATGTTTAGCTGAGCTAGTTATTTCTGCTCGAAATTGCAGAGATTAATCTAGATTGACGGCCATATTTGTTAAGTCCTTGTAATATTCAGGATCTGTCTTCATTTGTATAAGTAAAATATAATATTTTAATGCTTCACTCTGTAAATCTCTAGGGTGCTTTTCTTGAACTAAGCGGCTAACTTTTTCACCTTGTCGCGCCAAACCATCTAGTCCGAATGAAGAGCCTAGCAATTTATGTAAAGTTATATTCATATGTTTTAAATTATGACCATTGATATTTTGTGTTTCAAAATCATAAACCTGCCCCTCTAAATATAGATAATCACTTCTAACCTGCAGTGTTTCTAAACTCAAATCGAGATTCACATTAATAAATTTTTTACCAAAGTTTGGATATAGCTCCCTCACTCTAAGAATCCCATTAGCTATAATTAATTCATTAAAACAAACCTCAAACATTTTTGAGCTTTTCTCTTGCGTTGCGAAAAGAAGAACTATCGCAGCAATATTGACGCAAGTGTTTTTTTTCAAGTTTAAGAATGTTAGTTGAATCCGATCAAAAACTTTAACGGCTTGTCTAGGTGTTAAATCAACGGCACTAAATACTGATATACAAAACGTTAAAAATTTTTCACCGTCAAAACAAACAAATGGAAACAAAATAACTTGCATACTTTTTAGTTTATCTGCATTCACTAAACCTATATTACAATGGTTTTCTATAAGTCCTTTATTTAGCTCTGTTTTTAAATAATATCGATTATTGAAGAATCGGCTTAGATATTCTTCAGCATTAAAATCAACACCATAAACAGCTTTTACGGTATGCGCTAATTGAGATGTATTTGTTGCAACAATGAACACTAGGCCAGGTATATCGAAAACATGTTTTATTGCTTCTAACATTTCAACAGCATAAGTCGGCTTACAGCGATCTAATTCATCTACGAAAATAAATGCCGGGTAGCTATTAGTGATAGTATTCATATTTCTAACTGGATGATCTACAACGTATTCAACCCAATCTTGAATTGCGAGTTTTAGTGCTTTTACGCTTTTTTTGCTGTCAGTGACTTCTTTACAAAATATCTCTAATACTTTTTCACCAGCTTTAGAAAAATCAATTTCTTTATTAGACAAATTTGCATCGTCTGTGTGTGATGAATCAAATACATCAAGATCAAACCCTAAGTACCTTTTCATTAATCCACTGCCAACTCTTGGTGCTGCGGCTTTAATTATTTCTTTAAATTTAGCTTTGGCTTTAGGTGTATCGGCTCGATCAGTTTGGCTTTTTAATTGCTCAATAATTTCACTTAAAACAATCATTAGTGGAGACTCTAAGTAATCAATAGCCCACGCATCAATATAAACTACGGGGTGATTCCCCTTTAGATCTTCACTCCACCTTTTCAAAAAATATGTTTTACCAGCGCCCCATTCAGCATCGAGGTTAAGAACATAATTTGAAAGGTTATCTTTATCTGTACCACCTTTAGCTTTTATTAATGAAGCTAAATAAGTAGCATATTTTGCCCTATCAAGATTATCTGATGAGAACTGTTCTCCATCAATAAATTTGATTTTACTCCAGTCAAAATCCATTTTAGCTCTCTTCTAAAAGTCAGGTTGTCGTTTAATCTCTATAAATTAGAGCTTTAACCATTATTAGTGGAAAATAATACTCTGTACGAATTATATCGAGAATAGAACTCATATACGGTGTATTGTCGGATGGCGCTTCGCTTATCCGACCTACGTTTTCAAATATATAATGCGGGGTTATTAGGGGCGTGGATATTGGAGGTTCGTTGGGTTTCGCTACGCTCTACCCAAACTTTTATCTCTTCTTGATGAATGTTTGCCTTAAATTTTTACGCAGACAAAAATGGCGTTGCCTGAGCGCTCTGCCCATGGGGTTATTTTGTCGTAGTCATGTTCAAATATGTGGATTTCGAAGTACGGCTTTAAGGCTTCTTTAAGCTCTGTATAACTAAAAGCAACCATTGGGTGCTCATCGTGCCATACGAGTGTGTTGTCTACGGTGGTTTTTTCTATGCTGAGTTTTAATAACTGTTTGCTACCACTGCCACTGTAATGCCAACCAGAGCGAAATGTGAACGAGCTATTTTCGCTTGTTGCTGTGTGCTCTACAAATGAATCGCTGTCAATTTTGTTTTTATCAACCGTGTTAAAGCAAAATATTCCACCTACATTTAATGCATTGTGCACGCTAGCAAGGCACTCTTTTAGCTTATCAATTCCGTCGCAGTAGTGGATTGAATACAAAAAGCAGGTAATTAAATCCACGTGCTCAGCGACCTTAAATTCACTCATGTTTTGCAATGAAAATTGCGCTTCTGGGCAACGAACTTTTGCTTTATCGAGCATTGGCTGGTTTAAATCAAGCCCACTACTTTTATAGCCGTAATCAATAAAGTGGCGTACATGCGGGCCGGTGCCACACGCTAAATCGAGATGGGTATTTGCGCCATTACCAAAAATTTGGTGCAGCCTGTGAATAGAATTGCTTTGGGCTTGATAATTAATATCTGCACACATTAAGTCGTAGTAATCAGAAAGGTCGGTGTAAAGCGCATTTACGGACATATAAGCCTAGTAGTAAGTAGTGGAATATTTTTAAGTCGCGCATAGTAAACTAATTAGCACAATTAACGAAGAAGATATGAGCTTTAAGGTAGATGTAATTCTAGGATATAAATTTTAGGCTATAAAGTACAGGGTTGTCGGATGGCGCTTCGCTTATCCGGCCTACGTATTTAAATATTATAAAACGTTATTAGAAAATGGTGCGGAAGTAGAGGTTTGTTGGGTTTAGCTTCGCTCTACCCAACATACGTAATATAACTTTAAACTGGCTTTAACTAATTCCTAAATACTTATGTACTTGTATTGATAGGCGCCAGTTTTTGGCAATGCAGGTGTCGATTGCGAGTTTAGTTGCTGATACTTTTTGGCTAATTGGCTGTAAGTAAACAAGCTTAGGGTTAACGCCTGTTTTAGCAAATAATTCTTCTAACTCTTCTACATGCTTTTGCATGGCAACGGGGTGTTTAATTTCATTGGCACGCTTCATAGCGCTGGTGAGTACTTCATAACCGCCGCGCATATTGATTTTTGGCGATACCGTTACCCATGTTTGCTCTGGGGCGAGTATTTCAAACGTGCCGCTGGTTTCTATTTGTGTGCTAAACCCGTGTTCGTGTAATAAGTTACATACTGGATTTAAATCAAACATGCATGGCTCGCCGCCAGTAATTACAACATGCTTTGCGGTGTAACCACGTGATTGAAACAAAGCTAAAATTTGCTCTGCACTGGCGTTAGCCCAATGATCTGAGTCGGCTTTTTTTTCTACGGTTTCATCCAGCGATACTTTATATACATTATCAACATCCCACGTTTGCTTGGTGTCGCACCAAGAGCAGCCTACAGGGCAGCCTTGCAGACGTAAAAATATTGAGGGTGTGCCAGTAAAGCTAGCTTCACCTTGAATGGTTTCAAACACTTCATTAATTTTGTACAAAAGAGATCTCACTTACTACCTAGCAGCCAAATTGCTACTATTAAAAAACCAAAAAGCGCTGTGCAAAAATTGTTATTTAAGCTGCGGCCGTGTAGTATATCGCGCCCTGATATAAACCTCTATTAAAACTAAGAGCAAAACAGATATGACGCAAAAAGTAGTTGTTATTTATTCCGGCGGTATGGACTCATTTACCGTATTAAATAAAGCCCTGCAACAAGGCCATGATGTATATGCCCTTTCATTTGACTATGGTCAGCGTCATGTAAAAGAGCTTAAAGTAGCGGCAAGTGTGTGTGAAAAATTAAACGTTCCACATAAAATTGTTGATATTTCGGCGATTAACCAACTTATTGGTGGCTCATCACTTACTGATGATATTGACGTACCTGAAGGCCATTACGAAGAAGAAAGCATGAAAAGTACGATTGTACCTAATCGTAATATGATTTTGCTCTCGCTTGCTGTTGGTTACGCGGTATCACTTAAAGCTAGCCAAGTTTATTACGGCGCTCATTCTGGGGATCATGCTATTTACCCTGACTGCCGTCCTGAATTTGTGCAAAAAATGGATGATGTGTGTCGTATTGCGAACTACGACGCGGTAGAAATTTTTAGCCCATATTTAAATAATACTAAAATTGGTATTTTGACCGACGGTATTGAAATGGGTTTAGATTACAGCCAAACGTGGACATGTTATAACGGCCGTGAAAAGGCCTGTGGTAAATGTGGCGCGTGCCAAGAACGCCTTGAAGCATTTGCACTAAATAACATTACAGACCCGTTAGAATACGAATAAGCCGCAATTAATTAGTAATACAATTGCTGCAAACAAAAAAAGGCTATCATCGATAGCCTTTTTTGTTTGTCACGTTTTAAGTCAATGATATTGATTACAGCCAGCGTTTTACGCGCGCTTTGTAAGCGGTAAACTCTTCACCAAATAATTTAGTGAGCGCACGCTCCTCGGGTATTATTTGAAAAAACGTTAAATACGCAATAAACCCGATAATACATAAAAGCGCCCACAAGGAACTTAACCAAACACCCCACCCTGCTAAAATAAATGCAAAACCCACATACATTGGGTTACGCGAAATTTTATAAATGCCGCTCGTAATAAGTTTTGACGCTTGCTCAGGTTTATTAGGATTTACTGTGGTGTTTGCTATTTTAAAGCTCGCCACACCTGCAATACAAAAAACACACCCAATAATGACCAAACTTGCTGCTAGGTAGGTAATAAATGCGGTGAAATCAATAACACTGTAATGCGCAATAAGCGCCATTATGCCTGCAAAAAACAGCACAACGATAACCGGTGGAATTTTATTATTTAACATGGCAACTCTCTGTATTGGCTAAAGTATGTTTATTATATGGAGGCACTATCGCCATTAAACAATATAAAAAATGTATGAATTATGAACACGCCAAGTAAACTATACAAATTAAGTTACAATTGTCAGCTTTATCAAAAGCGCTTAAAGGTTATACTTTAACCATAAACGAATAATAAAATGATAAGGAATGAGGTTATGTCTGGAACTACGATGATTGTACTTATTGTGCTAATTTCGGTTGGCTCAGGAGTAGTTTACGATATGTATAAAAAGCATCTTGAATTTAAGCATAAAATGCAAAACAACAACAGCGATGCCCATAAACAACTAGCTGAAACAAACGCACAAGTGCTTGCATTAAAAGAGCGTGTACAAACACTTGAGGCTATTGTTACTGATTCAAGCTTTAACGTTAAAGATGAAATTAATAAACTTTAAGTTTTTATAAGTAATTTGGATATAAATGCGCATTTTCTGGCTGCTCAATGCCGTGAGCAGCTAAAAACCCACCAATAGCTTGCCCGCAGCCCTGTGGTGCTCGCCCACTGTCTATCTCAAAATTTAACTGATTAGCATGTTGCTTACCCATAGAGCAAAGCCCTACAGTACTTGGCGAGCGCATAGCGATACTTAGGTTACCTATTTGTTCAACCACTACGTGCTTGCTAAAACGGGCAAAACCTTTGTATTTAAACTGCTCGTTTACGTAGTCATTACTTGTGGCCACCAATGCCGCAATTAAGCCGTGTAAAAAACTATTAGCGGATGAGTCTGCTGTTAAAAACGCAATTGTTTTTTTATTAAACTCGCTAAGCTGGCAATCCTCACACAACAGCTCAACAGTATATAAATGTTGCTCGGCTACTTGCTGCTGACTTTTAAGCTCAATACTTTTTCCTGCAAATACAATACGTTTAAGCACTTCATCAACGTTACTTGTAACCGCTTCGCTTTTAACAAGTTCAGGGTTTTGCGCCATTACAGGTAAGTCGTGGTGATTGTTAAATGGCGTGCTTGTTGCGCCGCTTTGCATTAACTGAAAAAGTTCTCTTACTTCATGTTCACGCGCTACTTTTAACGCTAAAAATGCAGTTTGGATAAGTTCTGAAGTAGGTAGGTTTTCCTCTACAATCCAGCGTCTGCCAAATAATAGTTTTTTAGCTTTGGCTTCATTAGTAG
This sequence comes from Pseudoalteromonas sp. SR43-3, assembly GCF_014163875.1. NCBI lineage: Bacteria > Pseudomonadati > Pseudomonadota > Gammaproteobacteria > Alteromonadales > Pseudoalteromonadaceae > Pseudoalteromonas > Pseudoalteromonas sp. SR43-3. The sequence continues at coordinate 134,598 of NZ_JACJEC010000006.1, forward strand.
ATGCGCTTTTTTGGTAGTTATCAGGGCTCAGCACTGCTACTTGCAGATAAATCTCTTCACCTTTTTGTGCAGCAAGCACTCTAAAGTGAGCCGAAAATTCAATACTCTCAAGTACTTCGTTTACGCTTTGAAGCGTGTGCTTGTAACGTAAAAAATGCTGTGGCACCACCCAATTACTATTAGCCAATTGCACCAGGGGTGCATAAGAAATAGGTTGCTCGTAACTGTGTTGCCATTTTTGCTCATTGCTAAGCAAATGATTAATGTGACTCTTGTTATCTGACATAAATAAACCAAATAAACTCGCGTAGTGCGATATAAACTATGAACACATTACGTCGTCAATGTCGTAATTAGATCACATGTACGCCCTACTTTTGGGCTTTTTTAACTATCGGTGAGTTCTTGATAGTCTGTTATAACTTTTTGATAGTATGGCTTATCTTTATTGAGCATTTTATTATAATGATTTATGAGTTGTCGTTGGTACATAGCGTGCTCTGTACTAGCAAAGTCCCACATTTTGTTGCCGGTATGGCTAATCTCATTATTGGTACTCAAGCTCACTTCAATCACTTCATAAAAACGTTTGTTGTCGTAGACTATTTGTTCACTTATAAGCCCTAAACCGAGTTGTTTTAAACCCACTCGCAACTTATAAGTGTGATGCACTGGGCATAAAATAAACCGAACATTATTTAAATGCTCCACTGCGTTATTAGCAATAATTTGTTGTACTAAACTTAACAACAGCTCACCGCCAACACCTGCTATTACAACTACTTGGCTTTTACTTTGAGTAATTTCTATTTTGCCTACATCCTGACATAAGACCTGCCACTGCGGATTTTTATCACAGGTTTTTTGTAATTTATTAATAGATGATAATTGCGCTTCTAAATCGTTCATTAAAGTGGCGACTATATCTACAAAAATAACGTGGTTTGCAGCTGCGCGTTTTAATAGCGCCATGCCTAAATAACCATGGTCGCAGCAACAATCCCAAATAATATCGTGATGCTGCGAAATTAATTTATCAATGGCAGTTAGGCGTTTACTGAGCTTCATTTAAGCAGGTGTTTGTGACGTTTTATAGACAAGCGCTTTTAAACTTTTGTCGCTGTCTACTTCAATAAAACGCTCGGTGGGGGCTAGGCGCTCAACAAATTCAATTGCGCCTTGGGTGTTCTCGTTTATTAATGCTTTAAATACATCTTCGCTAAGCTCTGGGCTATTAGCACACAATAGTAATTGTGTGGTATCGCAAAGTAGCTCTGGCAACCTGCGCAGCACTTTTTGATAGTCTTTAGTTAATATAAAGCTGCCTTTTTGAAAGCTTGGCGGATCAACTATTATTAAATCAAACGGGGCTGCTTTTTTTAGTTTTCCAAAGGATTTTAAAATATCGTGAGGTAAAAAACTTACGCCGCGCTCAAAACCATTTAGCTGATGGTTTTGCTTGCCGACTTTTAGCACGCCTTTGCTCATATCCATGTTCATCACATGATCTGCCCCGCCTTGCATGGCGGCAAGCGAAAACCCACATGTATATGAAAACAAATTAAGCACTTTGCCATGCTTGCTGTTAGCCATTACAAATTCACGGCCGCTGCGCATATCGGGAAATATTCCGGTATTTTGGCGGCTCTGTAAATCAACCAAAAAGCGAATACCATTTTCGGTTACAACATGTGGGTTAGGTAATTGCCCATAAACCACGGTGTTTTGGCTTTGTACGCCAGCACGTTGCTGGTACACAAGTGACGTAATAAGCTCAGGCTGATTTTCTTGCGCCCACTGCCACACAGCATTGGTGAGCTCGCTTAGTGTTTGCTCGTCAATTTCATCGTACGAAACCAAAAATAAACTGGGCGGGTAAAAGTCTAAATTAATATGGCTTAATGCTTCGACGCTGTGGCCTCGGCCATGAAAAACACGACACAGTTCATTTTTTAAAATTGGCGCGTCTTCAAGCGCAGTAATAAGAGGTGTAAAGTTTGCTGTCATTTTTAATTAATCAACTGTTGTTGTAGTTCATGTATTTCATCGCGAACAGAGCCCGCTTTTTCAAATTCTAGGTCGCTTGCGTATGCATGCATTTTGGTTTCAAGCTGCTTAATTTGCACGGCAATTTCTTTCGCACTAAGAACCTTTTTAGACTCTTTACGTATAAGTTTAAGGTTGTCTTTAGGAGCCGCTTCCTCGCCTACATCCATTACATCAAGTATTTTTTTAGCCAGAGCATGAGGCTCTATACCGTGCTCAACATTGTATGCATGCTGAATTTCGCGCCTGCGTGCTGTTTCGTCCATGGCTTTTGCCATTGATTTTGTAATTCTGTCACCATATAAAATAGCGCGGCCATCTAAGTGACGAGCAGCACGGCCAATGGTTTGTATCAGCGAGCGAGCCGAGCGTAAAAAACCCTCTTTGTCAGCATCAAGTATGGCAACAAGTGCCACTTCTGGCATATCAAGTCCTTCTCGCAGTAAGTTAATACCCACTAACACATCAAACACGCCTGCTCGTAAGTCACGAATTATTTCTACGCGCTCAACGGTATCAATGTCTGAATGTAAGTAACGTACTTTTACATTATGCTCGCTTAGGTAGTCTGTTAAATCCTCAGACATACGTTTAGTAAGTGTAGTTACCAGTACGCGTTCGCCCTTCTCCACACTTTTGTATATTTCTGAGAGTAAATCATCAACCTGATCGCCCACAGGACGTACTTCTATAAGTGGGTCGAGCAGCCCTGTTGGGCGAATTACTTGCTCTGCTATTTCGCCCGCGCAGCGCTCTAACTCAAAGTCGCCAGGCGTTGCCGATACATAAATAGTTTGTGGTGCTATGGCTTCAAATTCTTCAAAACGCAGTGGCCTATTATCCATTGCTGAGGGCATTCTAAAACCATACTCAACAAGGTTTTCTTTACGGCTTCTGTCGCCTTTATACATTGCACCAATTTGCGATACGGTTACATGCGATTCATCAATAATCATTAATGCGTCATCAGGTAGGTAATCAAGCAATGTTGGCGGCGGATCGCCTGGCGTACGCCCAGATAAATAGCGGCTGTAGTTTTCTATACCCGAGCAATAACCAAGCTCGGTCATCATTTCTATATCGTATTGCGTTCGCTGTGCTACACGTTGCTCTTCTACTAACTTGTTTGCACTGAGTAACTGGGCGCGTCGCTCTTTTAGTTCTTCTTTTATTTTTTCGATAGCGCCAAGTATCTTTTCACGCGGGGTAACATAGTGCGTTTTAGGATAAATAGTAGCGCGCACTATATGCTTTTCAATTGCACCGGTAAGCGGGTCAAAAATACTTAAGCGCTCTATTTCATCATCAAACATTTCTACACGTACAGCAAAAGTGTCTGATTCTGCTGGGAATATGTCAACTACTTCGCCACGTACACGGTATGTACCTCGGCTAAAATCTATATCATTACGGGTATATTGTATTTCAGCAAGACGGCGTAGCATGTCGCGTTGATCGACTTTTTCGCCCACTTTTAAAAGTAGCATCATTTTCATGTACGATTTAGGGTCACCCAAACCATAAATAGCCGATACCGATGCCACAATAATGGTGTCGCGACGCTCAAGCAATGCTTTGGTCGCACTTAAACGCATTTGCTCTATGTGCTCATTTATCGAAGCATCTTTTTCAATAAATGTGTCGCTAGATACAACATAGGCTTCTGGCTGGTAGTAATCGTAATACGATACAAAGTATTCAACCGCGTTTTTAGGAAAAAACTCTTTCATCTCGCCATATAGCTGCGCAGCCAATGTTTTATTGTGCGCCATTATTATTGTTGGACGATTTAAATCGCTAATAATATTGGCCATAGTAAAGGTTTTACCTGTACCGGTGGCACCTAATAACGTTTGGTGTGCAAGCCCCGCTTCTAACCCTTCGCATAGCTGTTTAATGGCGGTAGGCTGATCGCCTGCTGGTTTGAAATGTGATTTTAACTGAAAATGGTCGCTCAATTATTGCACTCCTGTAACGATTCGCCGCTCAGCGCTTCTAGTTTTTTCATAAACCATTTATATGCCACTATTGCTGTAAATAAATTACCTATGGCAGCGCCTATAAATAACCCTAATAATCCGGCTATTTCGTTGCCGATATAAGCAAATGGTACATAAAATATGAATAAACGAATAACGCTTAGTACCAATGCGTTCATTGGTTTGTGTAAAGCGTTAAACGATGAGTTTGATAATATGATCACCCCTTGTAAGCCATAGCTTAGTGGGATGGTATAAATAAAGAGCTTAATTACATCTATTACGGCTTGTTCTTTACCAAATAATTGGCTTATTACACCTGAAAATGCAATTAGTAATACGTAAATGGCAAATTGCCATACCATCACAAATTTTAGTGTGCCGGTATACGCTTCTTTAACACGGCATAATTTGCCAGCCCCAAAGTTTTGACTCACAAATGGCGGTAATGTCATCGATAGCGCAAGCACTAAAATACTTGCAATAGATTCTATCCGGCTTCCTACTCCAAATGCGGCCACGGCTTCTGGCCCATGATGCGCTACTAAGGCGGTCATTACCGCCATTGCAACAGGTGTAAGCATGTTTGCGCCGGCAGCAGGTAAACCAATTTTTAATATTTTACGAATAGCGCCAGTTACAGTTTGCTTGCCCGCTTTTAGACTCAACAAACGTTTTTTAACCGCTAATATATATAAAATAATAACCACAGCGACCGACCATGCAACAACACTTGCTATGGCAGCGCCTTGAATTCCTAACGCGGGTACCGGCCCAAAGCCAAATATAAGTATTGGGTCAAGTACGGCGTTTATCAGCCCTGCTCCGCCCATTACTATACTTGGCGTTTTGGTATCACCGCTGGCACGCAGTACCGAATTACCAATCATTGGGGTTATTAAAAATACGCTACCGATAAACCATACATTCATGTATTCGTGTATTAACGGCAATACTTGCGCGCCCGCTCCTAGCAAAGTAAATATGGGGTCAATCAGTAAATATCCAACAGATGACAACACAATAACCAGAACCACACCAACCATTAAAGAAATACTGGCATCAAAACGTGCTTCATCAATTTTATTACTGCCGAGCGCTTTCGCTATTACTGCTGATGTACCGATCCCCAGCCCTATTGCTAAGCTGATAACGGTAAAAGTAACCGGAAATGTAAAGCTCACGGCAGCTAGTGGTTCGGTGCCAAGTAAGCTTATAAAAAAGGTGTCTACAATATTGAACATCATTAGTGTGATCATGCCGAATATCATCGGTATGGTCATCGTCTTTAATGTAGGCAAGATAGGATCGTTTAGTAAATCTGGGCGAGTCTGAGATTTTGAAATTGCGCGCATGAAATAAATAGGCCTCTTTTACTGAACGAATCATTTTAAAGCATCAAGGCAGTTCAAGCCACGGATTTATCACCACAATTGATGTAATTACGGAAGTAAATATTCTAAAAAATAGTAAAACTTGGTTTTTACATCTTTTTGTTAAAATAGAGCCTAAACACGCCAAAAAACAATTAAAACACATTTTTATAACTTTTATTACAAACACCCTGTGTTATCTGATGCTTTTTTACACAAAGCAACTACTTGGTTTATCGTTACGAAAAAATTCATTCATGGAGTTACATCTATTAGCCACCAAAACATAACCCACTGTTTTACAATGAATAAAAAATAGTGATTTAAAAGCTTGAAATCGTTGTAGCACCCTAAAACATTGGTGCCGATGATGTTCTTAAAGTTTCATAAACAGAGTTATCCACAGAAACCGTGGATAACTCATTCAAAGCCGCATTTATAAAGGCCTTGAGAGACTCGCAATTTTCGCTGAGGTCCAACCAATTGTTGATTTGCTAATTGTGGCATTTTTATAAACTCACACTGAAAACGCAAGCTTGCCGATTTTTCTTCTTAACATAGTTATACGTTAGTAAATAAAAAACGTTTAATACAAAGTTAAGTTATTGATTGTTCTATTTTTGAGCGAAGATAATAAATGCTCAATTTATAGATCAAAATTGGATCACTATTAAGGGGAAAAATACTTTTATGACTATTCGTGCAGGTATATTTTTAGAAAATTAAAATAAAAAAGTAAATAAATACGAAGAATACCCGAAAGTAAAAAATGAAATTTTATGTTTTTGAGTTGTTTTTTAATTACAAGTGGCTTTAATGGCGTGTTTAATTTAACCAATTTAAAGACTCAACAATAATAAAACTCGCATTAGTATTCTTAAATTCTCAAAAAAATAGCTTTAATAGAGCTATAAATCACGCAGATCGAACACAAAAACAACGAATAAACCTCTTTTTTCAATTTATGACTTTTATATGTTGACACTTTGCGGCTCGGTCATTAATATTTCGCCCCGTTGAAAGGCAAGACGCTTCCCCCTTAGCTCAGTTGGTTAGAGCGACGGACTGTTAATCCGCAGGTCCCCCGTTCGAGTCGGGGAGGGGGAGCCAAGTTTTTCAACCATAAACGATTCCCCCTTAGCTCAGTTGGTTAGAGCGACGGACTGTTAATCCGCAGGTCCCCCGTTCGAGTCGGGGAGGGGGAGCCAAGTTTATGTTTATGATGTAGTTCCCCCTTAGCTCAGTTGGTTAGAGCGACGGACTGTTAATCCGCAGGTCCCCCGTTCGAGTCGGGGAGGGGGAGCCAAATCATCATAATAATATCAGTACTTTAGTTCCCCCTTAGCTCAGTTGGTTAGAGCGACGGACTGTTAATCCGCAGGTCCCCCGTTCGAGTCGGGGAGGGGGAGCCAATTCTAAGAATTTCATAGACATTCCAAGCTATTTCCACTACTCTTCCTTATATAACTAAAGCATTAGTTTAATTCTTTAATGCGCTGTACTTAGTTTATTAATCAAGGACTTGATTCCTTCCCTTTTGATTATTAAAAGACTGAAAACATGGCTGGATTTAAAAAACTTATTTTTATACAAATTATCTCTTGGTTATTGTGTGTTGCAGCAGGAAGCTACTTCATATCTATAAGCTTTGATACTGCGGTAAGTGATGCACAAAAAAATGCACAAACAACTGTCACTAAGTATATTAATGACCTTTCTTTAGACGATATTTCTGCTCAAAATTTAAAACAATCAATTGCAGATGGTAATACGTTTTCAAGCTTTACTCTAAGAGATTACCAAGGTGCTGAAGTATTTAGCATTAACCCCCCTACTCAATTACCAATGTTTGCTGATTTTGTACTCTCTAACTTTAACTCTGTACGCCCACAGTTTGCTGTAAACGATGCCGCAGATATAAAAGTTGAATTTGTACTTAACATTGAGCATTTAGCGTCGCAGCTACAAACGTCCCTTTTTATTGTTATTTTGATTTCTGCCATTTTAGTTATTATTCCAATAATTCTAATGAAATCTATTTTTTACCATTTAAATAAAAATATAAGTACAACAGTTGCTGACATTATCGATATTTATATCAATCAAAACCAAGTTGATAATGATTTAGAAGCAGCATTAGATGGCACTCGATTGAAAAAAATGGGAAAAGATTTAGTACCTAGCTTTAATCGATTATCGCATTTTTTAAAAAACAAAAACGAAGACATACAAAGCGCTGCTATGACTATCAAGCATGAAGCGTACAAAGATGTAATTACCTCGCTTGGTAATCGTAATATGTTTGTTGAGTACTACGAAAAAAATATTGAAAACACTGAGCAAAGTACATTTGGCTCTTTAGCTATGGTTCGTTGTAGCGAACTACAAGCTATAAACCAAAGCCGTGGTTATCAAAAAGGTGACGAGTACGTTAAAGGCGTTGCCGATATTATTAAGCACATAAGCGGCACTTACACGGGTAGCCAAGTATTTAGATTAAACAGCTCTGATTTTGCGGTAGTACTCCCCCACATTCCTTTAAAAGAAGCTGAGCGCTTTGGTGAAAACCTGCAATCGCGCTTCACGCAGTACCAACAAAACCAAGAGTTAAGCTCGGTAGCTAATACGGGTATTGTAGGTTACGAAAAAGGAAAACCGTTAGGCGAACTACTTTCTGTTGTTGATAACGCGATGAGCATGGCGCAGTCAAAGCAAGTTAATGCATGGCACGTACAACGCGAAACCGATTTAGTTAATAACGTAAGTGCGGGGTTTGGTAATCAAAACTGGCGTAAGGTTATTAAGGAAGTTATTGAATCTAAGCGTGTGCATTTAGTGATGCAAAACATTATGCCGCTTGGTAAAAGCATAAAAGCCTACGCTGAAGTACAAGTTCGATTTAAAACAGAAGACAATCAAGTACTGCCTACCGCTTCTTTTTTAGCAATGGCCGAAAAACTTGATATGGCAATAGAAATTGATCGCCTGATCATCGACTCTTCTCTTGAAAAAGTTAAAAGCCGTAATTTATCTGAAAAGTTTTTTGGTTTAAACGTAACAGCCTCAAGTGCACACAACGATCAGTTTGTAATTTGGCTAGAGCGCCGATTATTGAAAGATACGCATATTGCATCTAAACTAGTATTTGAGGTAAGCGAGTTTGGTTTACAGCAAAACATCAAGGCTAGTAAGCGCTTTATCGACATGGTTCACCGTGTTGGCGCACGCGTTACAGTTGAACGTTTTGGTGTTGGCTTAACTTCATTTAAGTTTTTCCGCGATTTAAAACCTGATTTTATTAAAATGGATGCAAGTTATACTCGCGGCCTAGAAGATGATAAAAATAATCAGTACTTTATGCGCTTAATGGTCGATTTAGCCCACCGCATTGGTGTTAGCGTATTTGCTGAAGGCGTTGAGAGCCAAGAAGAGAAACACATTATAGAAACGTTGTGTTTAGATGGCGTTCAAGGTTATTACATAGAAAAACCTAAAGACATTTAATTAGTTTTCAATTAATACAAAAAAGAGCATTCGTTGCTCTTTTTTTGTTTCTGCTATTTGACTAATTCCTTACATCAAAATCACATTAATTTTACAGCCTTGTGATCAATATGTTTGTCCTTGCGTTTATTTAACTGATAACGACTCGCAAATGTTGTTTATCGGGGCAGAAAAAAGGATAATAAGCAGGACTTTAATAGCGTGAGGCACACATGACAGAATATGTCTTGTTATTGATTGGAACCGTTCTGGTTAATAACTTTGTATTAGTACAATTTTTAGGCTTATGTCCGTTTATGGGCGTATCAGGTAAGCTTGATACGGCGATTGGTATGTCTTTGGCAACCACGTTTGTGCTTACCCTTGCCTCTGTAACTAGCTATTTAGTTAATCAATATATTTTAATCCCTCTGGATATCGCCTTTTTACGCACCATGAGCTTTATTTTAGTGATTGCCGTTGTAGTGCAATTTACCGAAATGGTTGTGCGTAAAACCAGCCCTACCCTATATCGTTTATTAGGCATATTTTTACCGCTGATCACCACTAACTGTGCGGTATTAGGTGTGGCTTTATTAAATATCAAAGAAGATCATTCGTTTTTACAATCTGCGGTATATGGTTTTGGTGCTGCGGTTGGTTTTTCTTTAGTGCTTGTATTGTTTGCAGCACTACGAGAGCGTTTAGCAGCTGCTGACGTTCCTACGCCTTTTAAAGGCGCCTCTATTGCAATGATCACTGCAGGCTTAATGTCGATGGCGTTTATGGGTTTTACTGGATTAGTGAAGTTTTAATATGACCTTGTTTTATGCCTTGATAGCGATTGGTTCGCTAGCACTCATTTTTGGACTTATTTTAGGGTTTGCAGCAATTCGCTTTCGCGTTGAAGGTAACCCTATTGTTGAGCAAATTGATACTATTTTACCGCAAACTCAATGCGGACAATGTGGCTACCCGGGTTGTCGCCCTTACGCCGAAGCCATAGCTAATGGCGATGAAATAAATAAATGCCCACCAGGCGGAGAATCTACCATGAAAAAGCTTGCCGGCTTAATGGGGGTTGATGAAAAACCACTTGCCGGTGGCGAGCAAGCAGAACCTATAAAAACAGTGGCTTATATTCGCGAAGATGAATGTATTGGCTGTACCAAATGTATTCAAGCCTGCCCAGTTGACGCTATTTTAGGCGCAACTCGTCAAATGCATACCGTGTTAATTGATGAATGTACTGGCTGTGATTTATGTGTTGAGCCTTGCCCTGTAGATTGCATTGATATGCTACCTGTAGCCGAAACTAAACAAAACTGGAAATGGCAGCTAGACGCTATTCCTGTTACACAAATAGATTAGAGGTTTGAGTGGACAAGTTACTTGAACAAATAAAAAAAGGCACCGTGTGGGCATTTCCTGGCGGCATACACCCACCACAACAAAAATCACTCTCTAATAGTGCGAGTATCACTCGCCTACCTTTGCCCGATAAACTCATTGTTGCGCTTAAGCAGCATATAGGCGCAAACGGTAAGTTACTTGTAGAAAAAGGCCAACACGTCTTAAAAGGCCAACCACTAACAGAGCCTGCTGCTAACTGGTCGGTACCTGTGCATGCGCCAAGCTCTGGTGTGGTTACTGATATTGCACCTATGCCATCAGCACATCCATCGGCCCTGCCAGAACTAAGTGTTATTATTGAACCAGACGGCAAAGACGAATGGGTAGCTCTAAATAAAAATAAAAATCCTGCTGAGCTTAGTCATGACGATCTTATAAATATTATTCACCAAGCCGGTATTAGCGGTATGGGTGGTGCTGGTTTTCCTACTTATGTAAAAGCAGATACTAAGCAACCTATCGAATTTTTGATTGTAAATGCTGTTGAGTGCGAACCTTATATTACTGCCGATGACGTTTTAATGCGCGAACACGCTAAAGAAGTTATCCAAGGCATTGAAATTATGCAGCAGCTTTTAAACCCAACACTGTGCATTGTGGGTATAGAAGATAATAAGCCAGAAGCTATTGCAGCAATGAAGCAAGCAGCTGAGCATAACTCAAAAATAATTATTCAAACGGTGCCCACTATTTACCCCTCTGGCGGTGAAAAGCAGTTAATTAAATTACTTACCAACCGTGAAGTTCCTAGCATTGGTATTCCTGCCGATATTGGTATTTTAGTGCACAACACGGGTACTTTGTTTGCCGTACAACAAGCCGTTTATGAAGGCAAACCGCTAATTGAGCGTATAGTTACAGTAACAGGTAACACTATTCATAAGCCTGGAAATGTATGGGCACTACTTGGCACTGAAATAAAGCACTTACTTGATTGCCAAGGGTTCTCGCCTGTACCTCAGCAAAGTGTTGTGATGGGCGGCCCGATGATGGGATTTACGCTACCCACAGTACGTATTGGCATAGTTAAAACAACTAACTGTATTTTAGCGCCCGATCATAAAGAGCTAGCAGAACCCGGCCCTGAAAAAGCCTGCATTCGTTGTAGTGCTTGTGCCGATGCCTGCCCTGCTTCTTTATTGCCACAGCAATTACAGTGGTTTGCTAAATCAAAAGAGTACGACAAACTACAAGAACACAATTTATTTGACTGTATTGAATGTGGTGCTTGTGCATATGTGTGCCCAAGCGAAATCCCTCTTGTACAGTACTACCGTATAGCCAAAGTTGAAATTAAAGAACAACAAGCTGACAAAATTAAAGCCGACAGAGCAAAAGAGCGTTTTGATGCCCGAAAAGAACGTTTAGAGCGTGAGCAAGAAGAACGCCAAAACCGCCATAAACGTAAACCTGCTGCTAAGTCTGCTGACGAAAAACAAAAAGTAGCTGAGGCACTAGCCCGTGTTAAAAATAAATCAGATAACGGCGATGAAAAATCTGCTGTTGCTGCCGCTATTGCACGCGCTAAAGCTAAAAAGCAACAAGGCGAAGAACTAGAGCCAGATAACAGCGAAGTAGCAAAAGAGCGCGCACTACGTAAAGAACAAGCGCGCAAATATAAAGAGCAAAAATCGCAAACAGATGAATCGGCCGAGACTGCACCCGTTGATGATAAAAAATCAGCAGTCGCTGCAGCCATTGCTCGAGCTAAAGCTAAAAAAGCAGCACAAGCATTAGATAACGCTGAACAAGCTGCAAGTGACGAATCACAAAGCGATACCCCTGTTGATGATAAAAAAGCAGCGGTAGCTGCGGCCATTGCTCGAGCTAAAGCTAAAAAGGCGGCACAAGCAAGTGAAGTGACTGAGCAGGCAGTAAGTGAAGAGCCACAAAGCGTGGCACCTGTTGATGACAAAAAGACAGCCGTAGCTGCTGCCATTGCTCGTGCTAAAGCTAAAAAAGCGGCTAAAGCATTAGAAGACGCTAAGCAATCCGTGAGTGAAGCGCCACAAAGCGATGAGCCTATTGATGACAAAAAAGCAGCGGTAGCGGCTGCCATTGCTCGCGCTAAAGCTAAAAAAGCGGCTAAAGCATTAGAAGACTCTGAGCAAGTCGTGAGTGAAGCGCCACAAAGCGATGAGCCTGTTGATGACAAAAAGGCAGCCGTAGCCGCTGCCATTGCACGTGCTAAAGCTAAAAAAGCGGCTAAAGCATTAGAAGAAGCCGAGCAATCCGTGAGTGAAGAGCCACAAACTGATGCCCCTGTTGATGATAAAAAGGCAGCGGTAGCGGCGGCCATAGCTCGTGCTAAAGCTAAAAAAGCAGCTAAAGCACTTGAGGATACCGAACAAACTCAGCCCCAAGAGCTACAAGTTGATAGCGCAGCACCTAAAAGTGCAGAAAGTAACACCGATGACTCATTCAATTCTACTGAAGCAGATAAACCTAAATCAGCCGACGATAAGAAAAAAGCCGCCGTGGCTGCTGCAATTGCGAGAGCAAAAGCTAAAAAGTTACAAAAAGAAGGAAATAATCAGTCATGAAATTAACCATGGCCAGTTCACCGCATAATCACAGCCACAAATCGTTAACGCGATTAATGCTTAGCGTTATTGCTGCGTGTATTCCTGGGCTAATTGCTCAAGTTTTCTTTTTTGGTACAGGTGTGCTTATTCAACTAGTACTAGCGCTTGTTGCTGTAAGCATATTTGAAGCAGCAATAATGCTAATAAGAAAGCGCCCTGTTTGGCCTGCATTAAGTGATGGTAGTGCGTGGCTTACTGCCGTACTGTTGGCATTGAGTATTCCTCCACTTGCCCCTTGGTGGATAATTATTATTGGCTGTTTATTTTCTATTGTTATAGTTAAACAGCTTTATGGTGGCCTTGGTTTTAACTTATTCAATCCAGCAATGGCGGCTTATGTACTGCTTTTAGTTTCGTTTCCGGTACAAATGACCGCATGGTTGCCTGTTACCGATTTAATAAATACGCCAATAGGCTTTGGTGATCAGTTAAGGTTAATATTTACCGATTTTACGGCCTCTGGGTTTAGTCTAGATCAAGTACGTGCAGGGGTTGATGGCCTAACAATGGCAACCCCGCTGGATACTGTTAAAACAGACATAGCACACGGTTTAACCGTTACCGAAAGCATGCAAAAGCCAATATTTAACGAATGGGCTGGCCTTGGTTGGTTGTGGGTTAACTTGGGCTTTTTAGTGGGTGGTTTATACTTATTAAAAGCAAAAATAATTAACTGGCATATTCCTGTTAGTTTTATCGTAAGTTTAGCTGTATGTAGTGCTATTGGTTATATCGCATCACCTGGTACAGAGCCGGGCACCCTATTTCACTTATTAAGTGGTGCCACTATGATGGGGGCTTTTTTCATAGCAACCGATCCGGTATCTGCAGCAACAACTAACAAAGGGCGCTTAATTTATGGCGCGCTAATTGGCTTACTAATTTATTTAATTCGTACCTTTGGTGGTTTTCCTGATGCTATCGCATTTAGCGTATTACTGATTAATATTGCAGTGCCGCTAATAGACTACTACACACAACCGCGTACTTATGGCCATGGAGCAGTAAAATGATCATTTCGTCAATGGCTAAAAATGGTGCTATTTTAACTGCGTTTGCGTTAGCTACGACGGGCTTAGTTGCCTCTATCAATGCGCTTACTGCCGATAAAATTGCAGAGCAAGAACAACTGCAACTCACTGCGCAGTTACAAGAAGTGCTCGACCCAAAATCGTACGACAATCAATTATCACAAGATTGCGTAATTATTACTGACGAAAAACTAGGCCCACACGCAAATCAAGTAATTTACCGTGCTCGTAAAAACAATAAACCAGTCGCTGTTGTTATTAGGCATGTTACGCCAAACGGCTACAGTGGCGATATTAACTTATTAACAGCGGTATTGAGCGATGGCACTATTGCTGGCGTTCGTACGACTAAACACGAAGAAACCCCTGGTTTAGGTGACAAAGTCGAAGTTAAAAAATCACTTTGGATCACAACATTCAAAAGCTTAACGGTTGAAGGCGAAGAAGACGCTCGCTGGGCTGTAAAAAAAGATGGCGGCCAGTTTGATCAATTTACAGGTGCAACCATAACGCCACGTGCTGTTGTGGGCTCTGTTAAAAATGCCGTATTGTTCGCACAAACTAATTTTGATGATATTTTTGCAGCACCTAATGCCGAATGTATGGAGGTAGCTAAATGAGTGAGTTAAAAACATTATACAAAGAAGGTGTATGGGTAAATAACCCTGCCCTTGTGCAGCTTTTAGGTTTATGTCCACTGCTTGCCGTTACCTCAACTGTAACAAATGCCTTAGGTTTAGGCTTAGCAACTTTACTCGTACTAATAGGCTCAAATGTTACCGTATCAATTGTGCGTAACTGGGTGCCAAAAGATATTCGAATACCTGTATTTGTAATGATCATCGCGGGCTTTGTAACAATAGTTCAATTACTCATGAACGCTTATACCTTTGGTTTATATCAATCATTAGGGATTTTTATCCCGTTGATTGTAACTAACTGCGCCATTATTGGCCGCGCCGAAGCATACGCCTCTAAAAACCCTGTTCATTTATCAGCATTTGACGGCTTAATGATGGGCTTAGGCTTTATGGCTGTACTGTTAGTATTAGGTACTATGCGCGAACTAATCGGCCAAGGTACGCTGTTTGACGGTGCCGACTTATTACTTGGCCCATGGGCACAGAGCTTGCGCATAGAAGTATTTAACTTTGATAACCAATTTTTACTGGCAATTTTACCACCGGGTGCCTTTTTAGGGCTTGGGCTGCTTATTGCTGCAAAAAACGTAATTGACGCACAAATAAAATCAAAACAAGTTGCACCGCCAGAGGCTGAAAAAGGCCCTCGAGCACGTGTTACTAGCTTAACTTAAGGGGAAAACGTATTAGAGCAACAATTAGCACTAATACGTTTTAAGTTGCATGAATAAAGACAAACGTCACCAAATACTGTCGCGCCTACGCGACGATAACCCACATCCAGTTACAGAGCTTGAATATTCAAGCCCATTTGAGTTACTAGTAGCGGTAACCCTCTCAGCGCAAGCAACCGATGTAGGCGTTAATAAAGCCACTCGAAAGTTGTTCCCTGTTGCCAATACGCCACAAGCCATTTTAGACTTAGGTCACGATACACTGCGTGATTATATAAAAACCATCGGCTTATTTAATTCTAAAGCTGCCAACGTGTACAAAATGTGCCAAATTTTGGTGGATGAACATAACAGCATCGTGCCAGAAAATCGTGAAGCCCTAGAAGCCCTACCAGGCGTTGGCCGTAAAACCGCTAATGTTGTACTCAATACCGCCTTTGGCTGGCCTGTAATAGCCGTAGATACACACATATTTCGTGTATCTAACCGTACAAAGCTTGCCATGGGTAAAGATGTTGTAGCTGTAGAAAAAAAGCTTGAAAAGGTTGTACCAAAAGAATTTAAAGTAGACGTGCATCATTGGCTGATACTGCACGGACGTTACACCTGCGTAGCACGTAAACCAAAGTGTGGCAGCTGTATTATTGAAGACTTGTGTGAGTTTAAAGAAAAAACGGAATAACGAGTTGAAAAGCTATAGTGGTAAAACTCAATTATACAATTTGCTTTTAGCAATTACTTCAGCCTTCTGTATCTGGCTTTCAAATGGCTTTATCACCTTTATTGCTTTTAACGAGTCTGTTGCGGGAGTAACATTTGAAGAACTTTTGATCATATTTTCAAATGTCGATCTTTTACAGGTTTTGACCTTTCCTGAGTTTTGGGAAGCTAATGAAAATCATTCTTTTATTGAGGCCCCAAGTTTTTGGTTTGAGCCGATGACTGTTTTATCTTCTATAAGCTCATTACTTCTTATAATTTTATTTTCAACGTATGTAACTAAGTTGAAGCCTGAAACGATATCTTTATCTCTACTCTTAATTGGATTTTTATACCTGGTTGTTTCATGGGGTGTTTTGCTAGATGTATCTGATGCAAAGATGATTGGGCCCTATTGAAGTATTGGTATTCAAGGTCTATTATTACATTCATTTATAAGTTGCCTAATTTGTGTTTCTACTTTATCAAAAAATGTATATTTTAAATTTAGCACTAATTAGCCTTTCTTTATTCAGTAGCTTTGCATTTCCAAGCGAAATAGATTGGCAAAACAAAGCGGCTGATCATATTAGGTTAAATATAATTCTGTTCATTAATCTTAGCCTTTTCATTCTAATTTTACTTTTCTCATTTCGACATATTAAAAGATTAAAACGACTAAATATAACCATCACTAATGAATCGTTAATCGACCCTTTGACAAAAGTATTAAATAGGAGAGGCTTCCATGAACAAGTTTCACGCTTAGATAAACAAAGCGGCTTTTTACTAATTGCAGATATAGATAACTTTAAACTCATCAATGATCAATTTGGACATAATGCTGGTGACAAAGTCCTTCAAAGAGTAGCCCATGCTCTAAAATTTCAAACTAGAGAGAAAGATATTGTAGGGCGATATGGCGGAGAAGAGTTTGTAGTTTTCTTTCCTAGCCATGATGTTGAAATTGTAAAAATGATTTCACAACGGCTTGTAGAGGCAATTGCGAGTCTTAATTTAACTGATATATCACCTGAATTGCAAAGAGTTACAATTAGTGCTGGTGTAGATAAAGGCGATACAAAACACTGTAAGTTTGAAAAATTATATGAAAACGCAGATAAACTGTTATATCAAGCTAAAAGTGCTGGTAAAAATCAAGTTATCGTATTTGATAACTAACAGGTTAAACCTTGGCTAGCACACTTCTATTCGAACTCTAGTGATAAGATAGCTAATCGTTTAGCTGCCAGTCGATTCTATATTATTAAATAAATTGCGCCGCATTAACTAAACGCTCACTAACAATAAATTGAGTCGTATTTTTAACCCAAGGCCTAGCAATATTTTTGTAATTTAATTTAGATAACCCGCAGAATGTGACTATTAATAGAACATTATCAAAGTATTAATTTCACAACGCTCACTCCTTTGGTTATGCTAGTGGGCATTATAAAATTATATTGCGAAACCCTTTATGCTACCTCTACTTCGTATCTTGATAATTGAACAAGACCCAGCCACTTTACAAGGGCTTTCAACGAATCTGTCAAAGACCATTCCTAACTTTGAGCGAGACGATATTCATATCGATATTATTGAATGCCGCGAGCTTAAACACGCGCTGGAATGTGTAGAGGAAGATGGTGATATTCAAGCCGTAGTTCTTAGCTGGGATATGCACAACAAAGTGGGTGAGCGGATGTATAGCCGCTTTATCGAGGATTTAAAGGCAATTCGTCTTGAGTTACCGGTTTATGTTATTGGCGACGACACTAAAGGGCTGGAGATCGTAAACGAATCAGAAGAAATCGAATCATTCTTTTTTAAAGATGAAGTGATTTCTGACCCAGAAGCTATTTTAGGCTATATGATTAACGATTTTGACGACCGCTCTGAAACGCCATTTTGGACGGCATATCGTCGTTACGTTGGTGAAGCAAACGACTCTTGGCATACACCGGGTCATAGTGGGGGTTCTAGCTTTAGAAACTCACCTTACATCAAAGATTTTTATCAGTTTTACGGCCGCAATGTATTTGTTGGCGACCTGTCGGTTTCGGTAGACTCGCTAGGTTCATTGTCAGACAGCACTAATACCATTGGTCGCGCTCAAGAATCAGCAGCGGCGACGTTTGAAGTTAAGCACACCTACTTTGTTACAAATGGTTCATCTACCTCAAATAAAATCATTTTGCAGACACTCCTGCGCAAGGGAGATAAAGTAATTGTCGACCGTAATTGCCATAAATCAGTACACTATGGCATCTTGCAATCAGCTAGCTACCCCATTTATTTGGCGAGTATTTTAAATCCAAAATATGGTATTTTCGCGCCACCGTCGTTGGCCGACATCAAGTTAGCAATTGAAAACAATACTGATGCTAAATTACTAGTGCTTACCGGTTGTACCTACGATGGCCTACTTAGCGACCTGAAACAAGTCGTAGATTATGCTCATCAATATGGTATCAAGGTGTTTATAGATGAAGCCTGGTTTGCATACTCTTTGTTTCATCCTAGCTTTCGTCATTATTCTGCAATACATGCTGGGGCTGACTACATTACGCATTCGGCGCATAAAGTAGTATCGGCGTTTTCTCAAGCGTCTTATATTCATATTAACGACCCCGATTTTGATGCCGATTTCTTTCGAGAGATTTATAGTATCTACGCTAGTACATCGCCTAAATATCAGCTTATTGCATCGCTTGACGTGTGCCAAAAGCAATTAGAGATGGAAGGCTATAAGCTCCTCAATGCGCTGCTAAATCATGTTGAAGAGTTTAAACAACAGATGGCCTCGCTTAAGCAAATTAAAGTATTAGCTAAGCAAGACTTTATGGAAATATTCCCGCATTTTAGTGGTGATAATATGGGTCACGATCCATTAAAGATCCTTATTGATATTAGTGAGCTACCTTACTCATTAAAAGATATTCATAAATATCTACTGGATGAAATTGGGCTAGAGATAGAAAAATACACACACAGCACCATTTTGGTTTTACTGACGCTTGGCGGCACACGCTCAAAAATAATTCGTTTGTACAATGCATTGAAAAAGCTAGACAGCGGTAAAGTAAAACTATCGAAATCGACGCGTAAAGCTCGCTTACCTGAAAATTTACCAGCCATAGACTTGGCGTGTATTCCAAGCGATGCTTTTTATGGCGACCGCGAATCTGTGCCTATTAGCAAAAGTAACAACCGCATTTGTGCAGGTTTAGTTACTCCATACCCACCGGGCATTCCGCTTTTAGTCCCAGGCCAGCATATTACTGATGATCATGTTGAATATTTGCAAGAGTTGGCAAGCCAAGGACTGACGATACAAGGCAGTTTCGATGGTGAAATTTATGTTCTTAAGGGCAAGGTTAAGAAGTAACGGTATTGGTTTAATACTATCTCGATAATAATACCAACCTGCTTATATACGGGGTCTATTTAACGTTAAGAAAATTACGCTAGAACTAGGCAAAAATTTTTGTATCTATGTTCTAAATAAAAAATTTTTAACGACGTTATAGTGCAATTTAATTCGTTAAATTGATCAAAGATTTATGCAGGTTGGTATAATTACTGGTGGCAGTGTCGCAAGACATTGCCGCTTTAACGGTATTGATAAGTAAAATACAAAGTGGAATAAATCATTTTTGTAAATGTTAACTAATTATAGTTAAAAAAAAGCAAGCCAGGTGGCTTGCTTTTAGCGTCTTTAAATACACACACTTATAGACTCGATTTAACTATAACCTTTAAAATCTATAGCTTGCGCCAAATGTAATACGGCGGTCTGTAATACCTTGGAAACAAAGTAAAGCACCTTCGTTTACACAAGACTGGCTAACTTCTGACTCAGTTAAGTTAACGGCTTCAATACCGATATTTAGCTGATCGTTCACATCATAACTTATGCTGGCATTAAGCTGCCCTCTGTCTTCTTGTACAACAGGGAAACCCCATGGGAAGCTTGAAGTGCTACCAAAGTCAGTTGAACGGTACCCTTCGCGCCACGTGTAACGCGCTCGAGCAGATAGACCGTATTTCTCATAGTAAAATGTGATGTTATATGCGTTTTCTGACAGATCAATGAGTGATTGCTTAGCACTGATGTCTGCATCCGGGTTACCGGTTGTTAATGCAAAAACAGCATTTGCACGACTCGTTGCGGTGTCAAATGATTCACCACCAGAAAATTCTTGATAGGTGTAGTTAGCAACAACACCAAAACCTGATGCCCAGCCTAGCTCTTTTTCAAAATTTGATAAGTCGTATTGAGCTGCAAGCTCGATGCCTTGCTGTGTTGTTTCGCCAGAATCATTAATAGTAGTTTGTGTTGGTACACATAACCCTACACCAGCATCTGGGCCAAATACGTTTATGTCAGCAATTGGGTTAAATATGCCGCCGCCTTCACATTCAGGACCATTTGTATCGCGAAAGCCTGTATTTGGGTCTTCAAATGGGTCAACTTGCTGTGTAACGTGCAAATCGCTACGTGTTTTATGAAAGTACCCCACACTTAATAAAGCAGCGGGTGCAAAATACCAATCAGTGGATATATCGAAAGAGGTTACTTCTTCTGGCTCTAAGCCTGAGTTACCTATTGAAACTGCACTATTAGGGCTGGTGCCAAACGTAACGGATGTAGATAGGTCATCAAAATCTGGGCGTCTGATATCTTTTGACCAACCTAGACGAACAATCACATCTTCACTTACATTCGCGGCTAAATTAAATCGTGGTAAAAAGAAATCGTAATCACCTTTTGACGTTACTTGAGTCACCAGTTCGTTGCCACTTCCATCTTGAGTAACAGAGTTACCTAGCGATGTAACTTCAGTCTCTAAATAACGTAAGCCAAAGTTACCGCGAAACATGCCATACTCAAAATTAGCTTGTGCATATAAGGCATGTGTTTCTTCTTCAATATCAAAAAACGCATTTACTTGAGACGTTGGTGAACTTATTGGACCACGATCAGAACCTGTTATTGCATTATTAGCTTCAATCGCTTGGTTAAGTGCTGCTAATACAGCTTGTGGATCAGAGGATGCAAGCTCTGGGTTTATAAGTAAGAAATCACGAATATAAAGTGCTCGCCCATCACCATCATTAAAGTTATCTGGGCCCGCTGTTAATAATTGTGCAAATAAATCACCCGTTGGGCTATCAGCCATATTTCTTAAACCAACGTTAGAGCGAACTTGATCCGACATACTGCTCGTTTTACTGTAGCGGTAACCAAAATCGACTGACGTTATTACATCATCTAAGTAATATGTAAAATCTGTACGAAACGCATCTTCTGTATTTTCTGACTCATCTTGCCCTTGGTTTACGTCACGTAGAACAACATTTGCAGGGTCGAGTAATTGAGCCATTGTTGGTGCGTTTGCCTCCCCCGTTGCAATACCAAATGTAAGTGCATCACCTGTAAGATCATACTCAAAAGGAGTACCGTTTTCATTTGACGAATTAGTAGCGACATTTGGATTTATAAAATTAAGCGTTGTATTAAAGCTTGGTGTAGTTGAATCAGAACGAGAAGTTGAGGCTTCAATACTTGCAAATAATCTATCGCCTTGCCATTCGCCCCCTATTCTAAATATTTTGCTTTTTGTTATGCGTGAATTAGTATCGCTAGAAAAACGTAAATTAGGATCGCCACCACCGTCTTCAACCGGAATCACGCCTTTTACGGCCGCTTGTATGCTGCCTAGGTTTTGTCCGTCAAGAGAACCAAAATTAACTGTTTCAAATTCACTCGGTATTGATACATTTCTAAGATCACTTAGGCCAGATGCTTGTACTCTTGAGCTTTCTTGGCGGCGCTCTTGATCGTTAACAACTGCATCAAAAAAGAATTTCATATTATCGTTTGGTGCATATTCAAATGTACCTGCGAAGTTTTTTGTCTCGTATTCGTAATTATCGTAATCTTGAATCAAAAATTGTACTGGTAGAAAATCAAACGATTGTGCACTTGCAGCACCACTATCAGCGGCTACCGAATTATCTCTATCAGCACGAGGACGAAATGCGGTTACGTCTTGCTCACTGTAACTACCACTAAATACAACACCAAACTTACCGCCAGAATCAAGCTCCCAGTTATCACCCCAAGCACCCGATACCCTAGGAGTAACACCATCTGTTGATAAGCTACTATCTTCACCTTGAACTCTAATTGAGCCTAGAGTTTCATTTAACTGTAACGGGCGAATTGTTTTAAGGTTTATTGTTGCGCCCACAGAGCCTTCGATTGTTTTTGCTTCAGGTGACTTAATTACTTCTACACCGGAGATGATTGCAGCTGATACATCTTCAAAACTAATGCCACTTCGCCCAGACCCAGAGCCAACTGTTGATACGCCGTTCACTTCTGTACGATTAGCATTGGTACCACGAATTTGAACGCCCGTACCTACCCCTGCTTCACGGGTAATTTGAATCCCCGTTACATTTTCAAGTACTTCTGCGAGGTTTTGATCTGGTAGCTTACCAATATCGACAGCCTCAATAATCTCAACAAGGCTATCTGCTGAACGCTTTTGTGCAAGCGCATTTGTAAGCGATTGTCGAATGCCTGAAACCTCAATAACCTCAAGATCGTCTGCAGCTTTTTTTGGAGCTTCTTGCGCCTGTGTAGACAAAGACATACCAAGTGCGGTTGCCGATATAACTGCCAGTGTAATTTTAGATAACTTGTGACTCATAGTTTTTTTCCTGTGTGTGTGAAATGCTATGTTTAACCAGCTACTTTATTGTTTTTATTAAAAGCCCTTAATTATTACAAACCCTTAACTTTATATTTACACCCAACCATAAAAAGGTCAACCTTTTGGTAATGAATTTAGATCAAATATTATGCAATATGTTATTACCAAAATAGAAAAACCTACCTAACCTTTAAATTAAAATCATAAAGTAGATTTTAAGTTCATGTTATTTATTGATTTTAAATTTAATTAGAAATTGAGCTATCAATTACAAGGGTTAAAAGAGTTAGTGTTTTAAAAATGAAATAATTTTGGCAAGAGAAACCGATGATGTTGTACACACTTAATAAATGGCATTATTGGTTAACCAATTTTTTTCAGTCAAGAAGCGTTATTAGAAAGCGAACTGTGTTGAGTACTATTTATTAGCGTTATTGAAAATATAAAATTGAAGAATTTAGGGATCAAAAAAAGGCGGTAAAACCGCCTTTTTAATGAGATTTAATGTTTAACTATTATTACAGCTTGTAGCTTAAACCTAAGAATAAGCGTGGGCCGTAGTCATTCACTTCACCTAAGTTTCCTTCAACAAAGAAATCTTGTGATTTAGGTGCGCTGAACAAGTTAATTGCTTCTGCTTTAACTCTAAAGTGCTCATCAATTTTGTATGATGCGCGCATTTCCCATACGCCTACAGAATCAACATAACGAAGTCGAGTACCATTTGTAGTATATGGTTGGAAATACTCACTACGATATTTGTAAATAACGGCAGTATCAAACCCACCAATTTGGTAGTACAGCTGGCTGCTAAATACATGCTTTGAGAAGCCAGGTACTGAAGCCGACTCAACAATACCGTCAGTTAATTGTGTAGTATTACCGTCTACATCAGTAACAAACGTATCGCCGTATAAGCTATCTTGGAACTCAAAGTCAGTGTCTGCATAGTTGTAACCAAATTTCATACCGATGCCATTATCCCAGCGGTAAGAAAATGAAGCTTCAAGACCTAGTATTTCACTGTCCTCGTCTGACGTAACAGAGTTGGTGATTGGTAGTGAAACTGTTTCACCGGCAACAGTAAAATCTTCAATTACGGTTTGTTGTTGAAAACCGCCATTGAACTGTTTGTAGTATAAGCTTAACGCTAAGATTGAATCTTCGTTAGGGTACCATTCAAACGCAGCGTCGTAGTTCCAAGACATAAGTGGTTGAGTGTCTGGATTACCAGAACCATTTACACCCACTAATAAATCGCTGATTGATGTTGCTGTACCTTCTGTATCTTCTTGGAATGTACGGCTATAACCTAAATTAGATGGATTTGCGCGTGACATACCACGGTATATACCTGCTCGGAATAAAATATCTTCGCTGTAATCAATAACTAGGTTAAAGCTTGGTAAATACTTAGTGTAATCGCCACCACTTTTTATTTTATCCAGTGAACCGTTATCAGACTCAACTAGAGACAGTACACCGGTATCACTTGTTACAACATCAAAGCTATTTCTAAAACCAATCGAAGTTACATCTGTGTCTACAATACGAAGACCAAAGTTACCGCGAATGAATTTACCAAACATTTCTGTATCGTAATTAGCCATTAAGTACACTGATGTTGTTTTTTCTGTTACATCAATTGTACCTGCATTTTCATATTCCACTTCTGGGTAAGCAAACACACCATCAGCGTTAGAACCAGCTACAGCTTGTGAGAAACATACGTTGTCGTATGTAGCCCATGATGAACCTGTACCGCTAGCTACAACGTTACCGTCACTATCAATATTTGTTACGATATCACCATCAGATACACTCGATAAAAAGCCTGATTCAGGGAAATCGATTTGACAACCTTGTAATACGTCAAGCGCTTCAGTACCAGAGTCTAGTGTAAATTCGTTTCTTGAACCGTTACCTTGGCTACCACCATACTGTAGGAAGGTCATTTCAGATGTTCTAATACCACCTTGAATACTTGTAATAACGTTACCATCTAGCGCATAGTCAAAATCTAATCGTGCTGAGATAACTTCGTTTTCACGAACATTTTCACGGTCAAGTCGTGTTCTTAGGCTATCTGTAAAGTTTGAAATATCTGTTACGTCAAAATCTGTTAATGTGAAATGAGGGATTTCATCGCCCATATCCCAAGAAAAGAAAGTTTGGCTTGAGGTTCTACCACGGTTAGATATTTGAAGTTCTTCACGTTCAGTTTTTGAATACGCTAAATCTAAGTCAACAGTTAATCTATCGGTAACTGTATGTTCTATATTTATGCCGTAACCTTGGTAGTTTTCTTCACGAGAAAATTGCTCACCCGCTGATTCAATACGCTCTTCACCTTCCCAATGTAAAATACCGCCTACATCGTTAGTTACAAGTGTTGGACCGGTTACACCTGGTGTTGCACGTTTTTGTAAAAAGATTAAATCGTGGCGTGCTTCTTGTTGTGTTCTATCTGAAATTTGTGCATCAAAGTTAACATCCCAATCAGCTGACGGTTGGTATTGCAGTGCAAAAAATACTGCATCACGTTCATCAGATGTCTCGTTTTGACGAAAGCTTCGGCTACTGCCAGTCCAAGCATAAGGAGTCCCATCACTTACTGCTTTACCTGTTTCTGGATCAATTTCTGTATCGTAACCTTGGTTACTACTGCCATTAACTTGGTCTTCACAGTCGCCTGCGCTGCTGCGATAAAAACCTTCATTGGTATTAGTCGGATCGTTTAAACATGCCCATAATGAAGAACCTGATGGGCTAGAGCTTCTGTATTCAGCCTCTGGTTGACTAATTTCTTGGCGCTGCACACCAAAAGACACACCAACGGCTTGGCCGTTATCAAATTCAAACTGATCAACATAACTAAACGTGCCACGGTAACCCGCGTCACTTTGCAGCGAGTTATCTACATTACCTTCGTCTGGGTTATAGTTTAATTTAACCTCAGCTGATACACGTTGTTTGCCAAAATCAAGTGGAGTTATAGTTTCAAGTGCAATAACACCTGCAACACCACCTTCAATCATTGACGCATCTTGCGTTTTATATATCGCTACTTTTTTTACAAGTTCAGAAGGGAACTGCGAAAAGTTAACTGAGCGGTCACCACTACCATTAGTCGCTTCACGACCATTAATGTGTGTTGCACTTAAAAATGGACCAAGACCACGGATAGTGATTTCTGTAGCACCACCGTTTTCACGGTGAGATGCAGCACCTGTAATTGATTCTAGTGCTTCACCGATAGACAGTGCTGGTAAATCACCAATATCTTCAGATGACAGACCATCAACTACCGTTGTTGCTTCACGTTTAATTGCTATTTGATCTTGTATCGTTCTACGTGTACCTGTAACACTAATTATTTCAACGTCTTCTTCAACTTCTGTCGCTTTTCCCTGATCTTCCTGTGCGCTTGCTGTAAATACGCAAGAACTTGCCATACCTGCGATGACCGCTGTTCTTACCCATTTTGCAACTGGGCGCATTGCAAACTGCCCTGTTGTAGAATTATTGTTATCTCGTGACTTCAACGACATTTGAATTCTCCGCTGGTTGTTGTTGTGTGATTTTAGTGTGTTAGCTTGTTATGCTGATGTATATTTTATGTGACCTTTGACATTAATATACTTAAACCCAGCACGATGATCAACCAATTTGACGTTTTAATATTACCACAATGTATACCAATTTAACTTAACGGCATTACCAGTAGGTCAGGCAGGTTTTTTACTAGAATATAAACAGCTCTAAACTAGTCCATAAATGAGTTATGGAGGCTAAAAAAGCGTGGTGAAAAGTATAAATAATAAAAAAGCCCCAAATTTGGGGCTTTTAAAAGTTAACTGATTAATTGGTTACTTAATCGTTTTGTATTTTCCATGTAGATCCAACACCGACTTCAGATGATTGAATATAATGAAGACCTTTAGCACCTGCCTCTGCCTGAAGGCCTGCAGGGTCAGTTTCTAATAACGTACTTGCTGCTGTAACGTACTCAAGCACTTCTTTACCGTTAGTTGCTGGGTCTTGGTCAATTGCACCATCAGTATCGAATGCGCCATTACCATTTAGTTTTCTAATTTCAACCCAGTCACCGCTTGCATCGCCTGATACTCGACTATCCATATAACCAAAGTTGTTACTTAGCACCGAACTATCATGATTAATTAAGTCACAGTCATATTCAAAAGCATGGTCACTATCAAGTGTATTTGGGTAAAATAGGCCTTGAGTTGTAGCACTGCTGCTTATTGTATCTGCGTCTGTTTGATTACCTAAACCGTTTGCAATTAAATTTCCATTAAAGTTTATAACAAACGCATTTTTGGTCAGCCCATAGAGAACCGGCGCATTCGCTGCGGTTAACTCATCACAATCACTTGTTGGTGCTTTAGAGCCTATTTCCGTACTAAATACAATAGGTTGCTGTGAGTTCAAAACCGTATTGTTTGTTACATTTAGTGTAAAGTCGCCAGCCGCATCAAGTACAGCTTGGTTACCCGAGTTTGGCACACCGCCATCAGCTTGTGAAAATGGATTTGCCGTAAATACAATACCGCCCGCTTCTTTATTGCCAGAACGAATACCTGCAATGTAGTTGTTACTCACAGTGTGACCAAGTGGTGTGATTAATATACCCGCTGGGCGATCATCAGAGCTTGCAATATCGGTAGTTCGAATAATAATGTTATCTGTAACACTGTTGAAGCCACCATCTTCTAGTGAAATACCACCATTAGGATTCACGATTGTATTGCCTTTGATGGTTGCACCAGAAGTTTGTACACGCATTAAACGACGACCTGTTACAAAGTTTTCTACGCGGTTATACTGAATAGTAAAGTTTGCGTTATCAGCTGCACCGCTACCCGTTGTACTACCTGCATTAATTAAGTATAAACTTGATTGATCAAAGTTTGGATTATCACTGTCACTAAATAAATTATATTGAATAACGTGATCAGAGCTTGATGATGATATTTTTATCACAGACCCTTTTTCTGCTACATTTCGATTAGAGAATGTATTTCGCTCAACCAACGCACCTTGACCTTTTATCATCAGCCAATGGTATTCAGAGTTATTGAGTGTAGCTTCTTCTCCATCCATCGTGTTTTGCGAAAAAGTAAAGTTATCCCCTTCTGAGTAAATAACAGCACCTTCTTCGGTTTCACAAAATGCACCCGCTTTAGTATCTATATTCTTAAAGGTAAGCCCTGTTAACCCAGCGCCATCTACTCCAGCAGCTACATGCACACATACTTCACCACTAAGTACAGGAGTTTGACCTTCTACAGCGCGAAGCGTTACTGCACTGGTTAATAAAATTGCGTCCATATCAGCATAAACACCCGTGTTTAAGCCAATAACATCACCGTCAGCTAAACCGCCACTTATAGCACCAAGAAGTGCTTCAGGGTTACTAACTAATTGTGTGTAAACCAGTGTATCAAGTGAGTTTGTAACCTCACTCGCAAAGCCATCATTATCTGTATACGTGGCTTTTACTGACATTATTGAGCCAGCGTAATCAGAAGGCGTAAATGTTTTACTATTGCTCCCAGCTATTTCAACGCCATCAGCAGACCAAGTATAAGTAACGTTAGCCTCTTCAACGCCGTTGTTATCAGTTACCTCAGCGGTTAACTCGCCATTTGTTAAATAAGGCACTACACCCATAATGGCTACGCTACCGGCTTCGTCAACCGCAACAGCAGAAACAGCAATTGTTTCCTCTGATGTATTATCCTCGATAAACCCATTATCATCTGTATAAGCAACCTGAACACTTACCTTTTGACCTAAAAGTGATGCATCAACTGTAAAGGTGCTCTCTATTGCGCCATCTATCTCTTGTGCGTCAGCAAGCCATTGATAAGTGATATCTCCTGTCGCCCCATCGGTATCATTAATTTCTGCTGTTAAAGTATTTCCAACAGTTGGCGTGCCGCTAATTGTAACTTCGCCTTCTGAGTTTGTTCGTGCGACAACCTCTGTACCGGCTGAAGTTACAGACTCGTTAAACCCACGGCTATCTTCAAAAGATGCACTAACTGTAATAACTGTACCAAACTGTGCGTCTGTTAACGTGAGCGTTGAAAGTGCTTCATCAGCAATTTCTACGTCATCTGCAAACCATTTATAAGTTACTGTATCGCCATCAAAGCCATTGTCGTCAGCTACATTAGCAGTTAGTTGCGAACCAACTAGTGCGTCACCTGTAATAGTTAAACTTGCAGGAAATGCGATTGCGGCAACATCTGCGGTTGGTTCTGTAATATGCGATTCATTAATACCGCCATCATCGGTATAAAGCCCTTGAACTGTAATTGGTAACCCTATCTGATCGTCAGTCAATGTAAATGAAGCGCTATTTGCACCAGCAATTGCCTCACCATCTGCATACCAGTAGTAAGTCACGTCACCTGAGATACCATCAGGGTCACTAACTTCAGCTGTTAATGTTTGTCCGCTTGTAACAGTTCCACTAAGAGCAATAGAGCCCAAGTTGTTGTCATTGTTGTTTGAGTTTGTGTCACAACCAACGATTGCTGCTGCAATAGCGCATAGCGCAAAATGTTTGAATTTCATGGTGGCTCTATTCTCCAAATTTATAGTTTTAATATTTGGCTATCTATTGTGTGTGTTACCAAATAAATCATGTATTTATTACCAAATTCATTTAAATTTCAAATAAATTGTTAACCAACTTGGTAATATAACCACAATAAGATAAGTTTTTCCACTATCGCCACCTAATTAAATAACAATAAATAAACACCAAGTTAACCTTGGGCTTTTGTTGTTGGTTAAAAATTGAATTCAATTGTGAAAAATAACGTTGAAGATACATAGCCTTATAGTAAAACTTAGTTTTATATAGGGTTTAGTAAGTAATATTATTTAATATATGTGAAGTATTCTTATTTGAAGACAATAAGAAAAGAAGTGAGTTTGTCTAAAGAGGATGATTTACAAAGAGAATTAAAATTAGGGGTAAAAAAAGGGCAATTTTTTTACCCCTTTTTTTGAGTGCTGTTTTATAACATGGCGTTATTATAAAACTCTACAGGCTCATTTGAACCCAAAGCTACAGGCACACGCTGGTGCAAGCTAGTGGGCGCAATATCTAAAATTCGCGTTCCTCTAGAGGTTGCTTTACCACCTGCGTTTTCAACTAAAAGTGCTAACGGGTTTGCTTCATAAAGCAGTCTTATTTTTCCGTTATCGTTACCACTGCGTTTATCTTGTGGATATAAAAATAACCCGCCTCGGCATAAAATACGATGAACGTCGCCTACCATCGCTGCATTCCAACGCATTGAGCTTTTTTCAAAGCTTTCACAGGTGTATAGCAATTTATCAAAATACACTTGTGTTGGTTCGTCCCAGTAACGGTAGTTAGCCATATTTACGGCAAATTCGCGACTTTGTTCTGGCACACTTAACTGCTTGTTTGTCAGTAAGTAACCGCCATGTGTTGAGTCTAACGTATAACAACGCGTAGGACCGCCAGTACTCATTACAAGTAATGATGAAGGGCCGTATAACACATAGCCTGCACACACTTGATTTACACCGGGCTGACTAAATTGCTCGTCGCTATCAAAAGGAACATCATCACGGGCTAAGTAAATAGTAAATATAGTGCCTATTTGCCCATTAACATCAATATTAGAAGAGCCATCTAACGGGTCAAAAGCAACAATAAACTTACCTTCAGGGTGGCCACCTACCGCATGATCTTCTTCCTCTGATGCAACAGATCGTACACAGCTATCACCAAGTAGGATGTCTTTAAGTAGTTGGTTTGCGATTATATCAAGCTTTTTTTGAACTTCACCTTGAACGTTTTCATTCAAAGTTGACCCTAAAACACCGGCTAATTCACCTTGGCTTACTCGAAAAGCAATTTCTTTACTGGTCGCTAAAATTGTGCGAATAAGTAAAATAAGATCAGTATCTACACCGTCTTCTTTCAATACTGTATTTAATCTTTTCATGCGCTATACCTGTTTACACAATTTAGATCGTCAAAGCATTGCTCTAGCCTTGCAACCATACTTTGCTCTGAATGACGCAACCATACACGAGGGTCATAGTATTTCTTGTTTGGCTTATCATCCCCGTCAGGGTTACCAATTTGCCCTTGTAGGTATGCTTGCTTGTCTTTGTAGTAATCTAAAATACCTGTCCAACACGCCCACTGCGTATCGGTATCAATATTCATCTTCACTACGCCATACGTTAAAGACTCTGCAATTTTACTGTACTCAGAACCACTACCACCATGAAAAACAAAGTTAATTGAGTTACTTGGTAGATTAAATTTTTCTGATACGTAAGCTTGTGAATCTTTTAAAATAGTTGGCGTAAGAACAACGTTACCCGGTTTATATACACCATGAACATTGCCAAAAGAGGCTGCAATTATAAAGTTAGGGCTAATACGACTTAAGCGTTCGTAAGCAAATGCAACATCTTCAGGTTGAGTATATAAAGCAGAACTATCTAAGTGTGAGTTATCAACACCGTCTTCTTCGCCACCCGTGCAACCAAGCTCAATTTCAAGCGTCATACCTATTTTTGCCATACGCGTTAAGTAACGTTCACAAATTTCGATATTTTCTTCTAAAGGCTCTTCTGACAGATCAATCATATGTGAGCTAAACAATGGTTTGCCAGTCATTTCAAAGTGTCTTTCACCTTCATCAAGTAAACCATCAATCCAAGGTAGTAGCTTTTTAGCTGCGTGATCAGTGTGAAGCATCACTGCTACTTCATAATGTGCTGCCACTGAATGTACATATCTTGCAGCACTTACCGCCCCAAGCACAGCTGATTGTTGCTCTGGTAAAGATAAGCTTTTACCACAAAAAAATTGTGCTCCACCATTAGAAAGCTGAATAATAACGGGCGAGTTTTTCTTTTTAGCAGCTTCTAGCGTCGCATTAATAGATGTTGTGCTAACAACATTTACCGCTGGCAACGCATATTGATTAGTACGTGCATGCTCGTACACAGCACTTACTTCGTCGCCAACGATTACGCCTGGTAGTATTGTTGGGGCTAAATAATTCATTTATGAAATCCTTTCTATTTTAAAGCCTGGATACAAGAATCAGTAATTGCTTGCCAATTTTCTTGTTCAACCCATTCTTTTTTCGCTATCCAAGTACCGCCAACGGCGAATACATTATTTAAAGAAAGATAGTCCATTTTGTTACTTTCGCTAACGCCACCTGTAGGACAAAAGCTGACTGCTCTAAATACTGACGACACAGCTGACACAAAAGGAGCGCCACCAGCAAGCGATGCTGGGAATAATTTTTGCTCTTCAAAGCCATACTCAAGCGCCATTAAAATATCACCGGTGTTTGATACACCAGGAAGTACCGGCACATTACATTTAGCAAGTGCTTCAAGTAACGTAGGAGACACCGCTGGGGTTACAATAAAATCAGAACCAGCTTCAAGTGCTTGCTCCAAAATATCAGTATTGATGACTGTCCCTGCACCTACTTTTAGCTCAGGCACCTGTGCTTTAATAGCTTTTAATGCCTCTATTGATGCCTCTGTTCTTAGCACTACTTCAACTAAAGTAAGCCCAGCATTGGCCATAGCTTTCGCTATTTGAACACCTTGCTCTGGAGTATCTGCTTGAATTATAGGTAGCAGTGTTTGTCCTGCCATAAGTTCAGAAAAGCGAGTCATAACGTTGTTCCTTTATAAAAAGTAATGCGGCCGAGGTATAGCGGCCTTTAATGTTTAATTATTTTGTTATACCAATTGCATTAAATTAATGAGCTATTATAGCGACAAGAAAATAGCTCAATAACAAGGCTAAAATTATGATACATAGTTGCTCTATATAAATAATTTTTAACGTAGTTAGTGAGTTATTTAATACGCTAAGGTGATCATGTTTTTAATAAAATTGGTATCACATGCCAGCTTCAGCCATTGCTAGCTGAAATATATCTTTTGGAGCAATAGCACCTGGTTGCTGTATAACAGTCCCTGCCGCTTTTGCAGCAAGTTGCACGGCACTTGAAATTGATTTATCAGATAAACGTGCACCTAAGTAAACACCGTTAAAGGCATCGCCTGCTGATGTTGTATCTACAACGTTTTTGACCGGTACAATAGTGTGGCTTTGAAGCGTATCGCCCTCTTTTGTCACTACCGATTCAGGGCCATTTTTAACAACAATTTCTTCAATTTGGTAAGGCTTTAAATATTCAACAACTGCTTCTACGCTATGAACGCCATAAAGTGTTGTTAAATCTTCAACGCCTGGTAGGGTAATATCTGCAAACGTAAAGGCTAAATGATACTGCTCTTTTGTTTCCTCTACACTATTCCACAAACGTGCTCTATAGTTAGGATCAAAAACGATTTTAACCCCAGCATCTTTAAGCTGCTTTACAACTTTCCAAAAGTCTTCACGTGCACTTTCTTCAATTATTGCTAATGAAATTCCTGAAAAGAAAAACATATCACCTTGGCTAAGCTGCTCGAGTGCATCAGCATCTAAAAAATCAACAACCTTTTTAGCTGCAGAATCATTGCGCCAATAAATAAAGCTACGCTCACCATGCTCATCAGTTTCTATGTAGTACATACCAGGTACTTTGGTGTCGTGAGCAAATACAAGTTGCGTATTTATTTGTTCACTCTCAAAGCGTTCTAGCATTTTTTTACTTAAATTATCTTGACCTAAAGCCGTAACAACCGAAGTAGTAACCTGCGGGAAGCAACGTTTTAAATACACTGCAGAATTATAAACATCGCCTGCAAATGATTGGTGCAGTATTGCCGCGCTCATAGCTCTAAGCTCGACCATGCATTCACCGATAAAGTAAATATTTTTCATCTTGGAAGTTACCCTATGTAGTTAACTGCTATGCACTTATACAAAATATGTTGGCATAGCAGTTATTATCTAGATTATTGAGGCTTTTTAAGAGGTTCTATTTTTGGAATTAAAATCCAAACAGCTGCCATTGCTATGATGGCTAAAGAAGCACCAATTACAAATGCTGGTGTGTAGTTACCATCAGCAGTAAGAAAAGGTACTAACGATGTAAGACCTACAGCACCAAGCTTTGCCGCCATACCAGAAAAACCTGATAATGTACCCACTGCTTTTTTACCTAACAAATCACTTGGTAGTGTTTGCACGTTACCAATTGCAGTTTGAAAACCAAATAAGATAACAGCCATAATTAGTACCGCTGTTGTTGGTCCGCCTGGATTTGCCATTGCAAGTAGCGCTGGTAACATTATTAAACAACCCAGCGTAATAGTAAGCTTACGTGTTTTATCTGTATTCCAACCTGCTTTGAGTCGGTTTTGAGCCAATAAGCCACCAAACCAAGCACCAAACATAGCGCCAACATAAGGTACCCAACCGTATATACCAATAGATTTAACATCCATACCGTACACTTCGTTTAGGTAAATAGGGATCCAAAATACAAATAACCACCAAATTGGGTCAATTGCGGCAGAGGCAATGATTACACCCCAGCTTTGCTTACGAGAAAGTAACTCAGCAGTTGTAGGGTTATATTCCTCTTCGTCTTCACCAGTTACATCACCGTTGTCATCAACACGTCTTTGACCCGTTAAGATATATTCACGTTCTTCGGCAGTCAGCCAAGGATGTGAGCTAGGCGGTGCTTTAACTAAAATTAACCATGGAACTAACCAAAGGAAACCTAATGCACCAACAAAAACAAACACCATTTGCCAGCTAAAGTAGATAGTTAAATAAGCAATTAAAGGAATAGCAATAATGCCGCCAATTGCGGCGCCAGAGTTAAAAATACCCTGTGCTAAAGCACGTTCCTTAGTAGGGAACCATTCTGCGTTACCTTTAGCTGCACCAGGCCAGTTACCGGCTTCTGCTACACCTAAGATTGCGCGAAAAATACTAAGACTAAGTACACCTTGTGCAAATGCATGCGCAACGGTTGCAATAGACCAAACACCTATTGATAGTACAAAACCGAAGCGTGTGCCCACCCAGTCAAATATTTTACCAAAGATTGCCTGACCAAATGCATAAGCAAATACAAACACAATAGAAATATTAGCGTATATTTGTTTGCGTTCTAGCGCTGATTCATCAGGAAATAAATCTTCAACAATGTCCGGCCAAAGCACACTAAGTGCTTGGCGGTCGATATAGTTAATAATGGTAGCTAGCGCTATTAGCGCTATAACCCACCAACGTAAGCCTTTAAGTTGCATAATTAATCCTCAAGAAAGTCTTCACGCGCTGGGCTAAAAGTATCAATCAGGATTCCGCCTGTTGGGCAGGTAGCTCCATGATCAGCAAATGGTGGGATTAAGCAGCTATCACCCGGTTTTAAGATTTTAGTTACGCCATCAATGTTAAAGTGAAACTCACCTTCAACAACATACGTTACTTGAGAATGTCTGTGAGCATGGTTATAACCAATAGCCCCTTTCTCAAACCAAATTTTAACAGCCATTAGCTCTTCGTTATAACCTAGCATTTGACGTTTTAGACCATTTCCTAAGTCTTCTATTTCGGTCTCGTTACCAAATGAAAAGTTTGCGCTTTGCTTTTGCATCCTATTTACTCCTGATTATTGTTCATCATATAAACGCCTAATCGGCCATTTAAAGTGAACTCTTTATTTTGATAATTGAATGTGTTTTTAGCTGATGTTTGTGCTTTATTAATTGCCACTAAATATGAGTTGCCTTTAATATCAAGTTCAACAAGTGTTAAATCGCCCTGCTGACTATATTCAAGCTTTGTAACTCGACTAACAGCTTCTAGGGTATATTCTTTACTTGGGTTGTACTCACCATGTGGCTCTAATACAGATATAAACTTATGTTGCTTTTGCCCCTCAACACGACGAATAAAACCATTTTCGTTGCGTAAATTAAAGTGAGGGTCATTTGCGCCTATTTGAGTAAACAAGAAAGACTCATCACCTTTTACCAAGCTCGTTTGCGTATAAAAACGACCATTTTCGTTTAGCCACGTTACTTTAGCTAAACCACTTTGAGGTTGCGCTTGAGCTTTAAGCCATAAATGTTGGTAGCCATTTTTAGTACCTAGCGCAGACAGCTGTGCTGCATTTGCTTTTAACTCAAAGCTGGTATCGATAAGCTGACCTTTATAATGCAAAGGCAGGTCAAGCTGATGCGCTTTATTTGCAGCAACATCAAATATATCAAGTGAAACTGTGCTTTGTAGTTCAGGTAAGTTAATAAGTGCAAGCGTACGCTCAAGATCTACGCCTTTATAAGCTGTGCTTATTTCGCCGCTTGAAACCGTGCCGTATTCATTTGTTTCGAAAAAGTTAAGTGCAGGGTAATTACTATTTCCTACTTCAACATTTGCATTAAAATGCGTTGTTTCGTCAACCACTACCGTATTGTGCGCAACAGTGTGTTTTGCGTAAGTTTCGTTTTCAGGTAAATAACGACCGCCGTATTTAGCTTCTACATTTAAAAAACGTGCTGCGCCATAATCAGATACAATTTCATTTCCGTGGTCGTAAAACTGCCATGTTAATTTATCAAAATGACCATGGCCCAAACCTTGTGCAGCAGGTTTAAACAGTAGCGCTTGATCGCCACCTACCTGCGTTCTCATTACAACTAAAGCACCTTGTTTACTGTCATTACCATCACCGAAGGCAACAGATTTAAACGAATAAGGTTTTGCCATGTTGTTATCAAGTGCTTGAGCTACTTTTAGCCCATCACCAGAGAGAATTATTTGGTCTTGTTGCTTAGCAATATCTAAATAACCTGCATCGTTGGTTAAGCCGTACGCTGCCGTTACACCATTTACTAACTCAATAGTATCGATGCCTTTACTTTTTATTGCATCGTTAATTGGGAAGAACAAACCGTTGTAGCTAAGTTGAATCGTCGTATCAATCGCTTTTAATAATATGCCATCGCGATATTCAAATATTTTTCTTTGTGGTTCGTTGTTTTCAATCGCTTTAGCAAACGTTACAAATGGTAATAGTGCAAAGCGTTGATAGTAAGGACCTTCGTTATAGTAACCTTGTGGTGAAAACAGCATCTCTAGCTGCTTAATAAAGCCACCCTTACCCGATTTTTCTAAATCGTATAATGATTTTTCTACCCACTCAGATTCGCCTAATACATACCCAGCCATGCCAACACCCGCTGTTGCCCATGTTCCATGGTTATGTACTTTATTAAATGTAGACGGTTGGCCTACAGATGTGAACAACGAAACAGGACGGAGTAAGTCATTCTCGATTGTTTTAATATTATCGGCATTTAACGAGTCATGAATTAGATCATAAGCTTGTATTGTGTACACAAGCCACATTGCTTCATTTAGGCTTTGCCAAAAAAACTTACCTGGATTTTGCGAATCCATTTTACGTTTTGGATGCAGACCAAGCGTTGGGTATAATTTTGCGTACTCAAGCAACATATCACGAACATAGCTTGCGTATTTATCATCTTGGCTTAATT
The DNA here is from genome assembly GCF_014163875.1 of Pseudoalteromonas sp. SR43-3. Lineage (NCBI taxonomy): Bacteria > Pseudomonadati > Pseudomonadota > Gammaproteobacteria > Alteromonadales > Pseudoalteromonadaceae > Pseudoalteromonas > Pseudoalteromonas sp. SR43-3. The sequence goes on from NZ_JACJEC010000006.1 coordinate 171,773, forward strand.
GATAAATAATGCCCGCGTTGTACATAAGTTGGTAATTTTTCTTATGGCGCTCATGTGTATAACCACCACCGCCATCTTTTGGAACGGGTACAGTGATAGGCTTTGCAATTTGTTCATCTACTTGCGTTTTTAGCGATTCAAACGCAGTAGCAAACTTTGTGCTACCGTTGCTACTAATTGCTTGGCGCATTTGCTTAACATCATCAGTAGTAATCACTAAGTTTGGGTGCGCTGCATGCGCCTCCAGTGATGTAAGTAATGTAATTGCAGCTACAGCAGCTATTTTAAAACGTGTTTGGCATTTTAATAAGTACATAGTATTTACCCTGCCTTATTTAAAATGTTGTTATTTTTTAATACTGCCGTATGCGGGCCTTTAACTCTTAACTCTTTAACGCTTGGTGCTTTAGTGGCATCAAATGTATTGCCTGAGATTTCAGTTTTAGGCTCGCCTACTGTGTGCTCTACAATAATAGGAGCAGATTTAACAAATTTATTATCTTTGATACTAGTAACTTGAACACCGTGAACATAAATGCTCGCTTGCTCTTTGTTACGCTTACCAAGGCCAACGTTATTAAGCGTGTTATTTGTCATTTCAAAATGAGGGCCAAATGTACTTTCATCAGTGCCACCACGGTAAAGCTTAACTATGCCGCCTTTTACATCATTAAATGTATTATCATTTACAATAACGTATTCCGCGTTATAAACACCTAAGTCTTCAATTTCAGTATTTAGGCGTAAAATGTCACCTGTTACTGTATTAAAGGTATTACCTGTAACAATAATTTCGTCAGCCATTGCACCTTTACCAGTGATAAAGAAATGGAATGAATGATTAATATCTAAAGCATTTAACTCTGAGTTGGTCATTACAAAGCGGTAATTATCAACCATACCCCATTTTTGCGTACGAACAATGCTGTTACCTATTGCATCTGGCGCGTTTTCACCTGAAATTGATAAACCATCTAGTTTTAAGCTGCCGCCATCATGTATTTCAAACAAGGTAGAGCGTTGAAAAGTAAGTTTAGACTTTGCGTTCTGCTTCGCTTTAATTGTCAACGTTTTATCAATTTTAACCAGTTTAGACACATCATACTGGCCAGGCGCTAGTTCTAGAACATCGCCCGACTCTGCATTATCAATAGCATCTAGTAATGCACTTACATCAGCTTTAACAGAATGTGTCTTACCAGAATCAAAATCAACTAAAGCAGGTACTTTTGCATACCAGCTAACACCGGTATCTTCTTTTTTAAGTACTTTTAAATCGCGCTTTGCACCTACATTTAAACTTTTAGATGTTGGGTAAAGTAGACCATTACTTGCTTTTTCAAGCGTGATTTTTTCTTTTTTTACACCGTACGTTAGCTCAGAAAGCACTTTTCTATCAGCAATGTTGTTACTTAATACTAACCCACTTACATCGTCGAATGTTGTAAATGGCTGTTCACCATCTTGGTTTATGATTAAGTTGTTTTTCATTACGCTATTTTTTGGGGCTGCGCTACGCTCAGCATCGCTACCTGCAGCAAGTTGAATATGACGCACATTGATAAATGTGTTGTTTTCAATCGTCGCATTTTCTACTTGGTGATAACGATTAATAGATGAATTTGGTACGCCGTTCATCACAGTAAAACCACTGCCAAAACGATAGCCTGTTAGGCCTTGTAGGTAGTTATTTCTTACAATTTGATCTTTATTGATAACGCGGATACCACCTGTGTGATCAACACCATTACCAATGAAGATATTTTCTTCTATAAGATTGCCGTTACCATGGCGCAGCGTTAATGTACCGCGCGCTTCATAAAATACGTTATTACGAAGGATGTTTTTACCTGACTTAACCGAAACAATTTCTACTTCACCATTGGTACGTTCAAAGTAATTATTTTCAACCAATGTATGCGAATCAGTTAGTGAGTAATGGCTTGTGCCAATACGCAGGGTTTCACCACCGTTAGAACCAAAAGTTGGACGGTAGCCAAAATAGTTGTTATCTATACGATGATAGTTTTCCTGGCTTGCTTTGGTGTTTAAACGAACAGCAACTGTCACACCTTTATTTCGTTTGCCAACTAAATGACTATGATCAAAGCGGTTATGTTGTCCATATAAGGCAACCCAATAATCAGACTCTCGCTTGTCTGGATTACTGTAATTATCGATTACTGTTTGAGTAACTCGTGAATTGTAGGCTAATTCATTTTTATTTTTACGAAATTCTATTACAGCTGAGCTCGGTGTGTAGCCGTCTTTAAATACTAAACCAGAAGCTTCAAGGTATTTACCTGCAAGTCTTAGATTAGATTGACCTGATAGAATTACTTTTCCGTTAGTTTCAGCGGTTAATATAATAGGAGAGTTTTTTGTACCTTGGCCTTCAAGTAAAATTTCGAAGTCAGACCAAGTACCATTTTTAAGTACTACTTTGTCGCCAGCAACTAGATTAGCTGCGATATCATTAAAAGCTTGTTTATTTTCTATAAAATAATCTTTGGCCGCTACTTGTGTGGATATGCAACCGATGAGAACTAGACTAAGCTTTATTGTATTAATCAAACGCATAGTTAACTCTTTTTCGTTGTGACTGAAAGTAGTGCTTCATCAGAATTAAAAAAAGCTGACATTGCACAAAGACTTTAGTCAATTGGTGTCATGTGTGTTAAAGCGCTTTAAGTTAAAGCTCAAAGCGCTCAATAAGGTCGAGAAGTATTACTTTTCTAACTTTTTGAAGTAATCAAAAATTTCAGGAACGTTACCTTGACCCATACCAGCGTCAAACGCTGCTTGTAGGTTAGCTGATGAACCTTCAGCGATTTTTGATTCAGTACCTAGGTCTTCTACCATTTGTAGGAAGTAGCCTAAATCTTTGTTTGCATTAGCAATCGAGAAACCAAGGTCGCTAACATTATCAACTGCATAGTTTTTACAAAATTGCATAAATGGTGAGTTAGATGGGCCAGTCGACATAATGTCGAAAAGTTGTTGACGGTCAACACCAGCAAGCTCTGCCACTGCAAATGCTTGTGACATAGCACATACTGTCGTCATGCCCATGAAGTTGTTGATAAGCTTAGTTGTATGACCTGCACCTAGCTCGCCAAGATGGAAAACGTTTTCACCTTGATCTTCCAGTACTGGTTTAACTTTATTGAATGTATCAATATCGCCTGCAGCCATAATGTTTAAAAGACCGTCTTTAGCATGTGCTGGTGTACGACCTAGTGGCGCGTCGATCATGCCTGCGCCTTTAGCTGCTAAATCAGCACCAATTTTTTTAGTAGATGATGGGATAGAAGTACCAAAATCAACTAATACTGCACCTTCTTTAATACCCGCTAGGATACCGTCTTCTGCGTAAACAATTTTTTCTACAACGGCAGACGTTGTAAGACAAAACATAACAATATCTGAACCTTCAGCTAGCTCTTTTGCAGTGCTTGCTGTTTTTGCGCCTCTAGCAACACATGCTGCAACCGCATCTTTGCTAAGGTCCATAACAATTAGCTCATAGCCTTTGTTTTGTAAATTTTCGGCCATGTTGCCGCCCATTAAGCCTAAGCCGATGAAACCGATGACTGGTTTTGACATGAATAACTCCTAAATATGTGGCGCATACTTTTATAAGAACAAGTAAAATTTACTCTATAAATACGCTGTGTCTTTTGTTTCAATTTGTAGAGTAACTTTAAGCTTGAGTTATTTATAAATTAACCTGTGCAAAACGTAACTCTGATTAATTACCAATGCATTGTACTCACTCAAACCAAGTAACTTACCAATTGGTATGCAAAAACTGTATTACCATACGGCTTTTTTGTCAACCAATAAGTTAACCAAGCAAACGCCAAATTTTTAAAAGTTACACAAAAATCAATTTAATATCCTATTAAAACAAGTGGTTACATATCAACAGCACAATTAAGCAAAGGTTAACTTTTGTTGAACAATCAGTAACTTTTTTTATACTAATAGGTTGACCAATAATTGAGTACTGGTTATTTAAATATCCAAAATTTAATAAAATGATTCATTAATTGGTAATTTATAAAGGTCGAACTCAAACTGTTTTAAGCCCACTCTCATATTAAGGTTGTGATTTATATATAATGCCTACATATATGGCTAATACATATAACCCCCCTAAAACGCGCTTAATAATAGCGCTTAATTAAAAATACCCTTAACTTTGAATAAATAACTAAAGGAACTAAAAATGCGTTTATTACATACTATGCTTCGTGTAGCTGATTTGGATAAATCAATTGCTTTTTATACTGAAATATTAGGTATGAAAGAATTACGCAGAGCTGATAACAGTGAATACAGATACACTCTTGCCTTTGTTGGATATGGCGACGAAGCAGATAACACAGTATTAGAGCTAACTTATAACTGGGACGAGGATAGCTACGACCTAGGTAATGGATATGGTCATATTGCTATTGAGTTTGATGATATTTACAAAGCATGTGCAGATATTAAAGCTGCTGGTGGCAATGTAAGCCGTGAACCAGGGCCTGTAAAAGGCGGTACTACTGAAATTGCTTTTGTAAAAGACCCAGATGGCTATGCAATTGAGTTAATTCAGAAAAAAGAAGACATGAGTAAATTTTAAATTACTTAACAACTAATTTAAGTTATAACAATTTGCTTAATGCCAATCTGCTTATATATGGGGTCTATTTAACGTTAAAAAAATTACGCTAGAACTAGGCAAAATTTTTGTATCTAGTTGTTCTAAATAAAAAATTTTTATCGACGTAATAGTGCAATTTAATTCGTTAGATTGATCAAAGATTTATGCTGGTTGGTATAACTATGGAGAGGTTTAATTTTATATATAGTTCAAATGGTTATGCAGATTGGTATTAAATAAAAGGTGCTTTGCAGCACCTTTTTTTAACGCAACTGACTATCTTTACTACCACGCCTATTAAACGATTTAGCGCTGGCACCATTGCCTTCTATTTCAGCTTGGCATGCAACACAGTAGCGAACTCCTGGTAGCGCGAGCCTTCGTGCTTGTGGGATTTTTTCATCGCACTCGTCACATAGCTCAGCACTTGCACCAGATATTAAATTGCTTCTTGCATACTGTACGGCGTCGTTAACACTTGCATCAATTTGATCTTGAATTGCACCGTCTCGTGCCCATCCACTTGCCATAAATCCTCCTAATAAAGTTGGATGTTTAAATTTATGCTACCAAATTGAATCTTTATAAGTACTGAATAATAAAGCTAGGAATGGGGTGTTATTTGAAGGCTTCAACTATAAAACTATATTTTATATCTAAAGAAAGACGCTGTAGTTGCTCCCTGTAATCTACTTTCAAAAAGATCAACACTCTAAAATCAGGCAAAAAAAAGCAGCTAAAAAAGCTGCTTTGTAATTCTAATTATTTATTTAAATATTAAAGGCTGTAATCAACAACCTTCATGCCTAATTTTTCAAGCTCTGGGCGAAGTGTTTTAGCATCACCCACTACTAAATAAATCATATCTTTAGGGTTTAAGTGTTTTTTAGCTAAGGCGTTAACTTCTTCTTTGCTAATATTGCTAACAATCTCATTTCTTTCTTTTACAAAGCTAGGTTTTAAATCGAACTCTAATATTTGTGCTAAAAAGCCAAGTTTTGCATTAGGCGTTTCGTATTTAAGCGCATCTTTTTGATTGATAGCTTTACGCATAAACATAAGCTCTTCATCCGTGACACCGTTTTGAGCATAGTTATTAAGCTCATTAGTAAACTCTGTAATAGACGCTGCAGTAGAGTCGGCTCTCACCGCTGCAGAAGCTGTAAAGCCGCCTGATGTTTTATCACCCCAAAAACGAGAGCGAGCACCGTAAGTGTAGCCTTTATCTTCTCGTAAATTTAGATTGATACGGCTGTTAAACGTGCCACCAAATGCAAAGTTCATTAAGTTAGCTTTAAAAAACTCACCAGTAATGTCTTCAACCATATCGCGTTTACCAATACGAATTTCTGATTGAGGGGCATCTGGTTTATCTACAAGATAAATGACATTAGTTTCGACTTTAGGTTCGCTGAAATCAACAGTAACTGGGCTCGATTTACCTTGCCAGTTTGCAAGTGTAGCTTTAACCTTTGGCTCAATTGTTGACTCTTTTAAATCAGAAACAATAATGACTTGCGCGCCTTGTGGTTTAAAGTTTGCGTTATAAAAAGCTTTAACGTCATCTAATGTAATAGCCTCAATACTATTAAGCGTTCCAGTACTTGGAAGTGCAGCTATATTGTCGCCATATAGTAATTTGCTGTATGTATTAGATGCTAAATACCCTGCATCCTTCATTGAATGTTGAATATTTTGAATGATTTGCTTTTTATTACGCTCAAAGTCATCGGCATTAAATGCTGGTTTAAATAATTTCTCTTCAACAAGCTTTAGCGTTGCATCTACATTTTTAGTTAAGCTAGAAACATACACATTTGTATGTGTTTTGTCTGAGTAGATACTTACCTGGCTACCCAGTTTTTCAAGCGCGCTACTCATTTGCTCTGTAGTGTAGTTTTGCGTTGACTCGCTCATTAACGATGCAGTCATTGACGATAAACCCACTTTACTAGCTTGCTCATTATACAAGCCACCCGGAACTTTAATGAAAATAGCGGTGGTTGGCGTTTCTGTACTTTGCGTACCTAATATTTTAATACCGTTTTCGGTCTTAGTTTGCCAAAGAGAAGGAACATCAACAGCAGGATTTGCGCCGGCTACAGGGTGAATACTTCGATCAAATGTATCAACAGCTCTTCGTGCTACTAAATCATCAGCTGAAGTTGTAGATGGACCTCCAAAATCATGCGCTTTAGGCGTAAAGTTATCTGGGGCAGCTATAAGTTGAGTTTGACCTTCTGGCACAACACTCATAATAACGGCAGATTTACCTTTGATATATTGATTAAAAACACGCATAACATCAGCTTTTGTAACTTTGTTATAACGTGCAATCTCATCTTTAGCTGAGTTTGGGTTACCTGTAAACGTTTCAGATGCGGCTAGTTGAGAGACTTTTCCTGATACGCTTTGCAGACCAAAAATTGCACCTGACTCTATTTTAGCTTTTACTTTATCTAAATCATCTTGTGTAACGCCACGCTCTTCAAATTCAACAAATGAATCACGAATGATTTTTTCCATATCAGCTAACGTTTTCCCTGCTGTAGGATTTGGTAAAGCATAAAGACTAATTGAACACGCTAACTCTTGGCATGGATGATTTGCACTTGCTTGAACAGCAAGTTGAGTTTTAACTAGGTTTTTGTATAGTAGTGAATTATTACCTCCACCTAATATTTCAGCAAGTATATCAAGAGGTGCTTCATCTTCAGAGCGAGCATAAGTCGTTGGGAAACTCATACTTAATAAAGGTAAGTGAACCTTATCTTCCATTGAAATATATCTATCAGCATCTAGTATTACAGCTGTTTTTTCAACTTTAGGTATTTCAGGACCTTTTGGGATTGGTGCAAAGTATTTAGTAACTAATGGCAGTATTTCATTAGCGTTGATGTCACCACCAATGGTAAGCGTTGCATTATTTGGTCCGTACCATTTTAAAAAGAATGCTTTTAAATCATTTACATTTACGCGATTTAAATCGTCCATAAAACCAATTACAGGCCATGAATATGGATGGCCGTCTGGATACATCGCTTGAGCAACACGTTCACCTAAGCGACCATAGGGGCGATTATCAACACGTTGGCCGCGCTCGTTTTTTACTGTTTCGCGTTGTACCTCAAATTTTTCTTGGGTTACAGCATCGAGTAAAAAGCCCATTCGATCAGCTTCTAGCCACAACATTTTTTCTAATTGATTTACAGGTACTGTTTCAAAATAATTTGTTCTATCTGAGTTAGTTGTACCATTTAAAGTACCGCCTGCTTCAGATATTATTTTAAAATGTTCCTCATCAGCAACATTCTCTGAACCTTGAAACATCATATGCTCAAAAAAGTGAGCAAAGCCTGACTTACCCAACTCTTCGCGAGCAGAACCAACGTGGTATGTTACATCAACGTGTACTAAGGGATCTGAATGATCCTCATGCACAATTACAGTTAAACCGTTATCTAGTTTATATTTTTTATACGGTATGTTGATTTCACCTGCATTAGATTTCACTGATTCAATAAGTGTAACGCCAGGAATTGATGTTTCTGTAACAATATTTTTATCAATAGCTTGAGTTGAGCTATTACATGCAGCCAACCCTGATGCAAGTAAAACAGCAAGTGCAATTTTTGTGAGTTTCATTTTTTAGTCCATATTTAAATTAACTCAATGAGTTTAAAGACTAATTAAAAGTACAACAAGGAATATGGAGCGATTATGGGTTTTGTAACAAAGTGTAAATAGATTGATATAAAAATGAAGTATAAAATGAGGGTATTAATTTGTGGTTTTATTCTAATAACACTGCACTTTCCTATCTAAGTAGTAAATGACATATCTAAGAGATTGGTACTCTTGATAACGTCGTGCATAGAGAGTGCGGTATCACACTGCTTTACACAATACTTAAAATAAGTAAGTGGCGTCCCCAAGGGGATTCGAACCCCTGTTACCGCCGTGAAAGGGCGGTGTCCTAGGCCTCTAGACGATGGGGACACATAAATGTGTCACTAGGACAACTGAATTTTTAGACTCGTTTCAGGCGAGCTTTCTTAATAACACTACACTTCCCTATTAAAATAAGTAAGTGGCGTCCCCAAGAGATTAGTACTCTTGATAACGTCGTGCATAGAGAGTGCGGTGTCACACTGCTTTACACATACTTAAAATAGTAAGTGGCGTCCCCAAGGGGATTCGAACCCCTGTTACCGCCGTGAAAGGGCGGTGTCCTAGGCCTCTAGACGATGGGGACACATAAATGTGTCACTAGGACAATTGAATTTTTAGACTCGTTTCAGGCGAGCTTTCTTAATAACACTTCACTTCCCTATTAAAAATAAGTAAGTGGCGTCCCCAAGAGATTAGTACTCTTGATAACGTCGTGCATAGAGAGTGCGGTGTCACACTGCTTTACACAATACTTAAAATAGTAAGTGGCGTCCCCAAGGGGATTCGAACCCCTGTTACCGCCGTGAAAGGGCGGTGTCCTAGGCCTCTAGACGATGGGGACACATAAATGTGTCACTAGGACAACTGAATTTTTAGACTCGTTT